>JBAVRG010000466.1:0-31278 GCA_049694795.1 Mycobacteriales bacterium | reverse complement strand
GCGGCCGCCGCGCAGCACGGCCACCCGGTACAGCCACGGCTCCGCGGTCGGGTCGGCGAGCAGCTGGCCGTGCCGGCGCCGCAGCACGACGGCGTCGCCGGCGAAGGTGCCGGCGTTGATCGCGTACGGCGGTTCGGTGGCCCGCGCGCCGTCGAGGTCCCCTCGCACGAGCAGCGCGACGAGCGCCGGTGCCAGCGTGTGCAGCAGCAGCCGCTCGGTCCCGACGGGCGCGCAGTCGATCACCTTGTCGATCACGCTGGCAGTATCCGGGCGGCCCGCGTGCGACGCGCTTCCTTTCCGCCGTACCCTTGTCCCATGACGACTGAGACAACGGCCGATGTCATCGTTGTCGGGAGCGGCTTCGGCGGCTCGGTGACGGCCCTGCGGCTGGCCGAGAAGGGCCACCGCGTCTCGGTGCTCGAGGCCGGCCGGCGCTTCACCCCGGACACCCTGCCGAAGAGCTCGTGGGACCTGCGGGCGTTCCTGTGGATGCCGCGGCTCGGGCTGACCGGGATGCAGCGCATCACCTGGCTCAAGGACGTCGTCATCCTGTCCGGCGCCGGGGTCGGCGGCGGCAGCCTGGTCTACGCCAACACCCTCTACACGCCGCCGAAGCGCTTCTTCGCGGACCCGCAGTGGGCGGGCATCACCGACTGGGAGAGCGAGCTCGCGCCGCACTACGACCAGGCGCAGCGCATGCTCGGGGTCGTCGACAACCCCACCACCACCCCGAGCGACGTCGTGATGCAGAAGGTCGCGGCCGACATGGGGGTGGGCCACACCTACCGGCCGACTCCCGTCGGGGTGTTCTTCGGCGAACCCGGCAAGACCGTGCCGGACCCCTACTTCGGCGGCGCCGGGCCGGACCGCACCGGCTGCATCGAGTGCGGCAACTGCATGATCGGCTGCCGGTTCGGCGCCAAGAACCGGCTGGACACCAACTACCTCTACCTGGCCGAGCGGCTCGGGGCGGTCGTCGAGCCGCTCACCACCGTCACCGCGGTGCGGCCCCAGCCCGACGGCAGCTGGGTCGTCGACACCGTGCCGACCGGCAAGAAGGGCCCGGTCACCCGGCGCACCGCGGCGCAGGTCGTGCTCGCGGCCGGCACCCTGGGCACCCAGCGGCTGCTGCACGAGATGCGCGACACCGGCGTGCTGCCGCAGGTGAGCGCCCGGCTCGGCATGGTGACCCGCACCAACTCCGAGGCCCTCCTCGGCGCGCAGTCGCCGAAGGTGCCCGCGCAGCCGTTCAACCAGGGCGTCGCGATCACCTCGAGCTTCCACCCGGACGACGTCACCCACATCGAGCCGGTCCGCTACGGCAAGGGCTCGAACGCCATGGGGCTGCTGTCGACGATCCTGGTCGACGGCGGGCTGCGGATGCCGCGCCCGCTGCGCTTCCTCAGCCAGGTGCTGCGCCACCCGTACGTCTTCCTGCGCAGCCTCAGCGTCCGGCACTGGTCGGAGAAGACGATCATCGTGCTGGTCATGCAGACGCTGGACAACAGCATCAGCGTCCGCCGCACCCGGCGCGGCAAGCTCACCAGCGGGCCGGGGCACGGCGCCCCGAACCCCACCTGGATCCCGGTGGCGCACGAGGCCACCCGCCGGATCGCCGACGAGATCGGCGGCTTCGCGGGCGGCACCCTCGGTGACATCGCCAACGTCCCGATGACCGCGCACATCATCGGCGGCTGCGTCATCAGCGACGGGCCGGAGACCGGCGTCATCGACGCCTACCACCGGGTGCACGGCTACCCCACGCTGCACGTCGTCGACGGTGCCGCGATCAGCGCCAACCTCGGGGTGAACCCCTCGCTCACCATCACCGCGCAGGCCGAGCGGGCCATGTCGCTCTGGCCCAACAACGGCGACCCCGACGCACGGCCGGCGCAGGGAGAGCCCTACGTGCGCCTCGCCCCGACCGGGCCGGGCCGTCCCGCCGTACCCGCGACCGCGCCAGGGGCGCTGCGACTGACGGCGCTCTGACCCCGGGCGAACTCAGGCCACCGGGACGGCGACGGCCTCGACAACCTGCGGCGACTCGGGGTGCGGGTGGTGCAACGGCACGCGGAACGTCGACGGCCGCAGCCCGCAGGCGATCAGCGGGATCACCACGACGAGGGCGCCTCCCAGGGCGTCGAGCAGGTAGTGGTTGGCCGTCGCGACGACCACCAGCGTGGTCGTCACGGGGTACAGCCAGGCGAGGTGGCGCGCCCTGGACCGGAAGCCGGCGACGATGGCGATGGCGCACCACACGGCCCACCCGACGTGCAGGCTGGGCATCGCCGCCAGGTCGTTGACGAACGCGCCCGCGCCGTCGCCGCTGACCCAGATCACCGGGTGGTCGATGACGGTGTCGACCGTGCCGGCCACCGCGAACCGGGGCGGCGCGAGCGGCCAGGCCGCGTAGATCACGAGGGCACACGCGGAGGCGACCACCAGCCCCGAGCGCAGCACCGGGTAGAAGCGCGCCCGGCGCCGCCAGAGCCATGCGAGCACGACGGGGGTCACGATGAAGTGCAGCGTCGAGTAGTAGTAGCTCGAGAGCAGCTCCAGGGAGGTGTGGCCGCTGAGCTGGGCGTTCAGCCAGCGCTCGTGGTAGATCCCTAGCGCCCTCTCGACCTCGCCCACGTCCTGCGCGTGGCCGTAGGCGGAGTCGACGTGCTTGGCCGCCAGCACGCGGATCAGCGAGTAGACGCCGTAGCCGAGGCCGATGGAGACCACCTCGGCGGTCCAGGGCAGCCGACGCCAGGACAGCCGTGACGCACGGGTGTCCATCAACCCTCCTTGGCTCTGCCTCCCCTTCCCTCTACAGGTAATCACATGCTTGCGACGGTCAAACGGCCCTGGCGCAGCAGGGAGCGCACAAGGTCACCCGCGAGGAAGGCCCCGCCAGCACGCTCCGTGACGACGCTGTCGGAGAATGGTCACGTGCTGCGCCACTCGACCACTGTCACGCCGGAGGACATCCGGCCGCTCGCCGCCGATGTCGACCCCACCGCCCCCGGCTACGGGGAGCACCTGGGCTTCGACCGCATCCTGCGCCGCTGCGGGCTGGCCTGGATGGCCTTCCTCGACGAGGTCGGCGGCTTCGGCGACGGCGTGATCGTGCCGAGGCTGGAGGTCGACTACCTCCGCGAGGTGCACGTCGGCACCCTCGACGTCGACGTCACGCTGCTGAGCGTGGGGCGCACCAGCTTCCGGCTGCGGCTCGACGTCAGCCAGGACGGCGAGCAGGCCGCTGCCGTCGAGGTCGTGCTCGTGCAGTTCGGCTACGTCGAGCGCACGCCGATCCCGCTGTCGCCCTCGCAGCGCGCCGCCCTCGAGCAGCACCTCGCCGCACCCGTCACCTGAGCCCGCTCGCGTCACCTAGAACGCGTTACAGTTCTTGGATGTCGCAGCGCTTCATCGGCAAGACCGTCCTCATCACCGGTGCCGCCCGCGGTCAGGGGCGTGCGCACGCCGTCCGCCTCGCCCAGGAGGGCGCGGACGTGCTGGCCCTGGACGTGTGCGCCACGTTCGCCACGACGGGGTACGACGGCCCCACCGAGGCCGACCTCGCCGAGACGGTCGCCCTCGTGGAGAAGGAGGGCCGCCGCGCCCTGCAGTACGTCGTGGACACCCGCGACTTCGCCGCGCTGCAGGCAGCGGTCGACGACGGCGTGGCCCAGCTCGGCGGCCTCGACGTCGTCATCGCCAACGCCGGCATCTGCACCGGCTCGCGGTTCGTCGACCTCAGCCTCGAGCAGTGGCAGGACACGATCGACGTCAACCTCGGGGGCACCTTCCACACCCTGAAGGCGACCGTGCCGGTCCTGATCGCCCAGGGCCGTGGCGGCTCGATCGTCATCACCAGCAGCGTCGCCGGGCTCCGCGGTCTGCCCTTCCTCGCCGACTACTCCGCGAGCAAGCACGCGCTGGTCGGCCTGGCCCGGTCGGTGGCCAACGAGCTCGGCCAGCACCAGATCCGGGTCAACACGATCCACCCGGCGGCGGTCCCGACCGGGATGACGACGCCGGGGCTGTTCCCGCTCGTGGTGGAGGACGCCCACACGCTCGGGCCGATCTTCATGAACGGCCTGCCCGCGACCCACTCCTCGCCGGAGGACATCGCCGCCGCCGTGGCGTGGCTCGCCTCGGACGAGGCCCGGCACGTCACCGGCGCTGCGATCCCGCTCGACATCGGGACGCTGATGCGCTGACGGCCGGCAGGGCGCTCACACCGAGCCGCGGGCCAGCACCGCGTAGTTGTCCGCCTTCCGCTCCGCCTCGAGGGACGCGAACCGGCCGTTGCCCAGGCCCTTGCCGCCGTGCTCCTGCACGGCCGCCGACCAGGCCTCGTACGCCGCCTTGGCCCCGCCCGTGTCCCAGTAGTCCTCCTCGTACCTGAACAGCCCGTCCCCGCCGTACTGGAGGACGGTGAGGCCGGCGAAGTCGAGGGGAGGCTGGGCCGGGTCCGGGTGGTAGTAGCGGTTCGTCATGTCGAAGACGACCCGGTCGCCCTTGACGAGGTACCAGTTGAGGACGGCGTGCACGTCGGCACGGACCGCCATGAGCTCGGTGATCCAGGTCCGCACCTGCTCGCGGCCGTGCATGGTGCCGAAGACCCGCTCGACGTAGAGCACGTCCTCGGTGAGGTGGTCCGGCCAGTGCTCCCAGTCCTCCTCGACCGAGCCGGTCGACCAGATCGCGTGGAACGCCTGCGTCACCTCGTCCATGCCGCGGCACTGTAGGGGGAAGATCAGCTCAGGCGCGCACCCCACGGCGGCGCCCGACGCGCCGGTAGACCAGGAGCGCGATGACCGCGCCGATCACGGAGCCGAGGACCCCCGAGGGCTGCAGCGCACCCTCGCTGAGGTCCTTGCCGAACAGCGCCCAGCCGAGGAAGCCGCCCAGGAAGCTGCCCGCCACGCCCAGCAGGATGGTGCCGCCGATGCCCATCGGGTCCGGGCCGGGGACCAGCGCGCGAGCGAGGAAGCCCGCGACGAGGCCGACGACGAGCAGAGCGAGGATGAAGCCGAGCATTGCTGCCTCCTGGGTGGGTCGGTCTTCCGGCCCGCCCCTACCCGTTCACCCGCGCTCCATCCTTTCCGGCTACCTTCCGCGCCGTGCACGCGGTGACGGGGCAAGGCCTGCGCAAGGCGTACGGCGTCACGCGTGCGCTCGACGGGCTCGACCTGACCGTCGGCCGGGGCACGGTCCACGGGCTGCTGGGCCCCAACGGCGCGGGGAAGACGACGCTGCTGCGGGCGCTGCTCGGCCTGGTGCGGCTGGACGCCGGGACGCTCGAGGTCACCGGCACCGTCGGTGGCTTCGTGGAGACGCCGGGCGCCTACCCCTACCTCACCGGCCGTCAGAACCTCGAGCTGCTCGCGGGTCTCGACGACGAACCCGGGGACGTGCAGGACGTCCTGAGCCGGGTCGACCTCGCGGACCGCGCCGACAGCAAGGTCTCGGGCTGGTCCCTGGGCATGCGGCAGCGGCTGGGCATCGCGGCCGGGCTGCTGCGCCGTCCCGAGGTGCTCGTGCTCGACGAGCCCGCCAACGGCCTGGACCCGCTCGGCGCGCAGGCGCTGCGCCAGCTGGTACGCGAGCTGGCCGCTGAGGGCCTGACGGTGCTGCTGTGCAGCCACGACCTGGCCGAGGTCGACGCGCTCTGCGACGACGTGACCGTGGTGGTGGCCGGACGGGCGGCCTGGGCCGGGCCCGTTGCCGAGCTGCGCAGCCGTCCGGGCTCCTGCGTGCTCACGACGAGCGACGACTCCCGCGCCCTGGCGCTGGCCCCCGCGGCTCTCGACGTCCGACCACGGGCCGGAGGAGGGCTCACCCTGCTCGGGGGCACCGCCGACGTGGACGCGTACGTCCTGGCCCTCGCCGCGCACGGCGTCGCCGTACGGGGGCTGGTGCGGGAGTCGTTGCCGCTGGAGCAGGCCTTCCTGGAGCTCACCGCATGACGGTGCTGCCCTGGGAGCTCCGCAAGCTGCGCGCGCAGACCTGGCTGCGCCTCGCGGCCCTGGTCTGCCTGGTGGGACCGCCGCTGCTGGCGCTCGTGCTCTCGGTCCAGTCGGGACTGCCCAAGGACACCCTGTTCGGACGGCACGTGCACGACTCGGGCTTCGCCCTGCCGCTGCTCGTGCTCGGCTTCGCCGGCACCTGGGTCCTGCCGCTGCTGGCCGGTGCCGTCGCGGGTGAGGTGTTCGCCGGGGAGGACGGGCACGGCACCTGGTCGGCGCTGCTGACCCGGTCGCGCAGCCGCGCCGAGGTGTTCGCCGGCAAGGTGCTGTCGGCCTGCCTCGTCGTGCTCGGCCTGCTCGCGCTCACGGCCGTGAGCAGCCTGGTCGCCGGACTCGCCCTGGCCGGTGACCGCCCCCTCACCGGCCTGTCGGGAACCGCGCTGTCCCCGGCCCGCGCCGGGCTGCTGGTGCTGGTCAGCTGGGCGTGCGCGGTCCCGCCCCTGCTCGGCTTCACCGCGCTGGCCTGCTGGCTGTCGGTCGTCAGCCGCAGCACCGTGGTCGGGGTCGGTGGCCCGGTCGTCCTCGGCCTGCTGATGCAGCTGCTGTCCCTGCTCGGCTCGCTCGGCGGCGCCGCCGGGCTGCTGCTCACCACCCCGTTCGCGGCCTGGCACGGACTGGTCCGGGAGCACCCCTACTACGGGCCGCTGTGGCAGGGCGCACTGGTGAGCGCGGCCTGGGGCCTCGCGCTGGTGCTGGCGGCCCGGCACCTGCTCCTCACCCGGGACGTCCGGTGAGGGCGGTCGTGGCCGGCGTGGCGCTGCTGCTCCTCACCGGGTGCACCACCCCGCTCACCGCCTCCCGTCTGGGCGGGTCCGTCGCGGAGACCTACGCTGGGCTCTACGCCACGCAGCAGGCTCTGCTGGGTCGTACCGACGTGCAGCGCACCCAGCTGCAGCCGGTCGCCACCTGCCGCCGCACCGGGACGGTCGCCGACGGCCCCGGGGAGGACTGGTCGTGCACCGCAGAGGTGCTGGACGGAGGGACGCCGGTGCCGCAGTCGTTCGAGGTGCAGCTCAAGGCCGACGGCTGCTGGAAGGCCGAGGGCCCACCGGCCACCCAGCCGGCGCAGCTCGTCGACCCGCGCACCGGAGCCGGTACGACGAACCCGCTCGCCGAGTTCGACGGCTGCGTCGACACGAGCTGGCACTGAGGCACCGGTGGACCACGCCGACCCGACAGGTCCCGAGGACCTGGACGTCGACGCGCGCTTCCTGCTCGCCAACGAGCGGACGTTCCTCGCGTGGGTCCGCACGGCCCTGGCCCTGCTCGCCTTCGGCGCCGCGGCTGAGCAGTTCGGCCACCCGGTCGGCACCCGGCGCCTGGTCGCCGGGCTGCTCCTGACCGCCGGCATGCTCGTCGCGGGCGTCGGCCTGCACCGCTACCGCAGCGCCGACGCGGCCCTGCGGGCCGGGCGGTTGCCGGCCATGGGGCGGATGCCGGGCGTGCTCACCGCCGTGGTCGTGGTCGCGGGGGTCGTGCTGCTGGTCACCTCCCTCGCGTGACAGCCGCGCCACCTCGGCCCGCGTGGCACGGGACTTCTCGGTGGGCGCAGACTCAAGGGGTGCCTGCGTCCTCCGACCCGCTGCCGGACCTGCTGCTCCACCTGGTCCGCCTGCTCGACCCCGTCACCGAACAGGCGATGAGCGCCGCCCACGGAGCCACGCTCGCCCAGCTCGCCGGGTTGCGTGTGCTCGACGGCCGGCCGCAGAGCGTCACCGCGCTCGCCGAGCAGCTGGGAGTGCACCGCTCCAGCGCCTCGCGCCTCGTCGACCGGCTGGTGGCCGGTGGCTTCGCGACCAGGACGCCGTCGCCCACCAGCGGCCGCGAGGTCGTGGTCGCCGCGACCGCGCTGGGCGTCACGGCCGCGCGCAACGTCGCCACCCGCCGCCGGAAGGCCCTGACGACGATGCTGCGGGACCTGCCGGAGGACCAGCGCGAGCAGGTCACCGGGGCGCTGCGGCTGCTCGTCGCGAGCCTCGGCGCACACGGGAGCTGAGGCTCTCCCCTGCCGGCCGCTTGTCGGCTGCCGAGGCAGTGGCAGACTGCCCGGCGGGTCGGCTCGCCACGCGAACCGGACCTGGAGGGTTCGCATAGCGGCCGAGTGCATGCGCCTTGAAAGCGCACGACGGGCAACCGTCCGTGGGTTCAAATCCCACACCCTCCGCGCACCGCTGCTGGGTCCTGAGCGAGGTCGACGAGCTGCCCGCACCAGTCGCGGTGCCACCCTCCCGGATCGCGGTGCCCTGCATCCGCTGTCGGCGCATCCTCTCCGGCTTCGGCGAGGAGATCATCGTGTCCCCCAGCAAGCCTGCGAAGGTCCGTCGCCGGACACGATGATCTCCATCGCGCCGCGCCCGGTCGGCACATCAAGGTCATCGTGTCCAGGAGCCCGCTCGCTGGCGGGTCCCGGCGGACACGATGATCACCACCGAGGGCGCGCAGAGGGTGCCGCTGCTCCGCTCGGCGCAACGCGCCGGGGTCCGGCCGCAGCAGCAGGAGCGCCGCCGGGCGAGTGATCTTGCTGGGCCGGCTGCTGCCGCCCCCGGCGGTGCCGCTCCCCCGTTCAGGGGAGGCGAGGGCAGGTCTGCGTGCGCCTGATGACGCAGGACGATCCTCGAGCGCCGCAGAACGGCGTACCCGCCCGGCGCGGGGTCCCGGAGGGCACACGTGCTTTACACGGGGCTGGACCTGTGCCGCAATGGTGCACGAACCGGGACAACAGCCCTGGTTCGTCACACAACACGACAGCATCCCTGGTTCACGACAACGGCACCCCCGCCGAGAGGCGGGTCCGCAAAGCCACGGGTCCTCAGGCAGCTCCGCTGCCCGGACAGCCGGGCCACCGAAGATCCGGAGCTCCCATGCGCGACATCCAGCACCCGCCGTACCCGGCCTTCCGGCCTTCCCCTGCCCTCCCGCCGAGCGCGGGGTCGTGGGCATGAACCGCCTCCTCGTGTGCGCGCCCGCCACTGGCCCCTCAGCAGCGCAGCCTCACGGCCCGGCCGCGCCCGAGAAGCCCACGGTGGTCCTGGCCGACGGCAGCTACCAGAGCGACGGCGAGCAGGTGTTCTGGCGCGACACGGTGGCGGACGAGGTGCTGCGGGTCCCGGTCGGCAGTCCCCTGTCGGTTCGGGCCCTGCACAGCCGGCCCGTGATCCCGGAGCAGCCGCGCGCCGGCGAGCGCGCGCTCCTGCAGGCCGTCGCGAAGCAACGCCTCCGCACCAGGACGATCCCGGTGACCCTGACGCAGCAGCCGCCCCGACAGCACGGCTCGGATCCGCGACCCGCGGTCGAGCCCCCCACGACGCGGGACACGCCCATGCAGCCGACCGAGGCACTCGACGAGCAGTTCCAGCGCGCCCTCCGCGACGGCGAGGCGGCGCTGGCCGGGGCGCTGGCCGGGGTGCTGCGCGTCAGGCACGACCTCGCCACCGTCCACGACCTCGTCGCGACGTGCCTGCACGACGTCGGGGCGAGCTGGGCCGCCGGCGAGACCCGCGTCGTCGACGAGCACCGAGCCACCCGTACGGCCCACCAGGTGCTGAGCGCTCTTCCCGTCACGGCCCCACCCCCCGCGCGCGACGTCGAGCACGCCCCAACCGCCCCCGGCGTCGTGGTGCTGGCCACCCCTCCCGGGGATCGCCACCAGCTCGCCCTGCTCACGCTCGAGCAGCGCCTCCTCGAGGAGGGGCACCGCCCGCTGGTCGTCGAGGACGCGCCCGAGGCCGAGCTGCTGGGGGTGGCCACCGACGCCGGGACCAGCTCGGTCGTGATCAGCGCGCACGTCCCGTGGCACTCGCCCTCGGCCCAGCGGCTCCTGACCGCGCTGCGCACCGAGAGGCCCGACCTGCTGCTCGTCGTCGGCGGGCCGGGCGTACCCACCGACGCCGGCTTCCTCCGGCACCACTGGGCGGACCTCGTCAGCAGCCGCGCCGAGGACCTCCTGGCGGCGCTCGCGGTGCACGGCTCGCCGCTCACCGAACGGGAGCGCCAGGTGCTGCAGCTGGTCGCCGACGGCCTGACCAACGGGCAGATCGCCGAGAAGCTCGACGTCGCCTCCGCCACCGTCAAGAGCCACCTCGACCACGTCTTCAGCAAGTCCGGGACCGTGCACCGCGCCGAGGCTGTCGCCCTCGCGCTCCGGCACCGGTGGATCCGGTGACGCCACCGCGCCCCGGGCGCCCCACGTGAACCCGCACGTCCTGCTCGGCCTCGTCCCGCCGTACGGCGCCTGCGCGAGCGACCCCGAGACGACCACAGAGGAGCCGGGTCTTCGTGCCCACGATCGCACTGCTGTACGTGCCGGACTGCCCGAGCTGGCGGGACACGAAGAGCCGCCTGCAGGCCGTGCTGGCGGAGCTGGGCCTGACGGACCAGGACGTGGAGTACCGGGTCGTCACCAGCCGTGAGCAGGCCGAGCGCGAGGGCTTGCACGGCTCGCCGACCCTGCGTGTCGACGGGCTGGACCCGTTCGCCGACCCCGACGGGCAGGTGAGCCTTCGCGGCCGCGTCTACCTGACCGAGCACGGTCCGGCGGGGGCGCCCAGCGTCCCGCAGCTGCGCGCCGTCCTGCGAGCCGCCGGTGCCGGTCGTCACCCTTTCGGCTGTTCACAGGACAGCCCGGACGTGCCGAGACAGACATGACGTCCCAAGAGAGGACACACCATGCCTAAGGTCCTGGCGATCGACGACGACCTGGCGGTGCTGTCCCTGCTGGAGAACCTCCTCACGCTCGAGGGCTACGAGGTGCGCACCGCCTCCGACGGGCTGACGGGGCTGCGGATGCTGGCGGAGGACCCGCCGGACTGCGTGCTGCTCGACGTGATGATGCCGGGCCTGGACGGACACACCGTGCTGGCCCGGATCCGGGCCAGGGGCACCGGGCGGCACGTCCCGGTCGTCATGCTCACCGCAGCCTCCGACGACAACAACGCGTGGCGGGCCTGGCAGGGCGGCGTCGACTACTTCCTCGCGAAGCCGTTCGAGATCAACGACCTGCTCCGCTACCTCTCCGAGCTGCTCGTCACCGTGCGCTGACCTCGCGACCGTCACCGGCCAACGAGGACCAAGGACCCTGGCCGTCGGCGGGCTCTCGACCTTTCCTGAGGTGAGGCAGGGCCTTGACGAGCAAGGCGCCAGGGCCCGGTCGGCGCCGGAGAGGATCGTCATGTCGAGCATCAAGGAAGCCGCCACCGAGTTCCTCTCGCACAAGCGGGTCGCGGTGACGGGCGTCTCGCGGACGCCCGCGGGCCACGGGAGCAACCTCGTGTACAAGCGCCTGCGCGAGCGCGGCTACGAGGTCTTCGCCGTCAACCCGAACGCCCAGGAGGTCGAGGGCGACCGCTGCTACCACGACCTGGCCTCGATCCCGGCCGGGGTGGAGTCGGTGGTGATCGGCACCCGCCCCGCCACCGCGGAGAGCACCATGCGCGAGTGCGCCGACCTGGGCATCACGCAGGTGTGGATGCACCGCGCCTTCGGCACCGGGAGCGTCTCCGAGGCCGCTGCGGACTACGGACGGCAGCAGGGCATCACGGTGATCGACGGCGGCTGCCCGCTGATGTTCGAGCCCACGGCCGATGGCGGGCACAAGGCGATGCGCGTCATGCTCACCATGACCGGCAAGGTCCCCCGCCACGTGTGAGGCTAGGACCTGGACAGGCTGACCAGCTCGGCCAGTGCCTCCTCGAGGTACCGGGCCAGCTGGTCCAGGTCCGGCACCTGGTCGGCGTCGGCGATCAGGCCGTAGGTCACGTGCCCGTGGTAGCTGATGATCCCGATGGCGAGGGTGTGCTCGGGAGCCAGGAAGGCCAGCGGCACGAGCTCCTCGAGCTGCCTGCCCAGGAGGTAGATGGGCACCTGCGGGCCGGGCACGTTGGTGACCAGCAGGTTGTAGAGCCGACTGGAGAAGCCGAGCCGTGAGGCGCGCGCGAGGATCGCGGGCGGCAACGCGTTCTCGAGCGAGGTGAGCACCTTCGCTCCCTGGGCCTGCTTGCTCGACTTCAGGTGCTCCATCGACGTGCGGACCGCCGCGAGGCGGGCCGTGGCGTCCCTCGTCCCGACCGGCAGCGGCGCCATCATGATGGCGATCTCGTTGCCGAGAGCACCGCGCTTGGCTTCGGACCGCAACGAGACCGGCACGCAGGCGCGCAGCTCGAGGTCGTCGGTGTCGACGCCGCGGTCGGCGAGGAAGCGGCCGAGCGCACCCGCCACCGCTGTGAGGACGACGTCGTTGACGGTGGCCCCCGAGGAGGCCTTCACCGCCTTGTAGTCGGCCAGCGCCGTGTCCACGATCGCGACCTTGCGGTGCGGTCCGGGCTTGCGGTTGAGGGGCGTCTTCGGGGCGGGGTCGACGAGCGGCTTGGCCGCGTCGGCGAGGGCCGTGACCGCTCCGACCGTCGACCGCACCGCCTCCTGCGGGTGGCGCGCCAGACCGAGGCCCTTGCTCGACAGCTCGACCACGTTGCGCAGCAGTCCCTGCGCCCCGTCCGCCAGCAGGCCCAGCGCACCCGGGGTGGGGGCGGGCGTCCACGCCGGGGGCGGCTCGTCGACCACGTCAGGGGTGAGGTCGAACAGCACGCTCATCAGGTCGACGCCGCTGACCCCGTCGATCATCGCGTGGTGGGTCTTGGCGACGACCGCCCAGCGACCGCCCTCCAGGCCCTCGACGAGCCACATCTCCCACAGCGGCTTGGAGCGGTCCAGCCGCTGCCCGACCACCCGGTCGACGAGGTTCAGCAGCTCGCGCTGCGTCCCCGGTGCGGGCAGCGCGGTGTGCCGGACGTGGTAGTCGAGGTGGAAGGAGGCGTCCTCGACCCAGACCGGCCGGCCGGTGCCCAGGGGCATCTCCTGCACGCGCTGCCGGTAGCGCGGCAGCAGCGGCAGCCGCGCGTCGATGTGGGCACGGAAGGCCTCGATCGACGGCGCAGGTCCAGGGAAGACCCCGACGGCACCGATGTGCATGTGCGCGCCGTCCTCCTCCAGGTGGAGGAAGCCGGCGTCGACGCTCGTGAGCCGGTCGAGATGTGCCTGTGCCACGGGAGGGCCTCCGTACGGGGTGCGTCCCCGCAATCTGCCAGAACCGCGCCGCGCCTGCCGGTACGGCGTCAGCGGCGCGCGACGAGCAACGACTGCGCGCCGTGGCCGAGCGGTCCCTGCGTGTCGGAAAGGACCGACGTCGCCAGACCCACCCCGCCGTCGGAGACGCTCGTGGTCGCGTCGAGGCAGACCCACTCCCCGACGGCCTCCCGGTGCAGGTGCACGGTGAGCTCGGGGTTGATGAACTGCCAGTGCCGGATGTCGAGCTCGCTGGACGCGCCGTTGCCGCTGTCGGCGACGACGAGCACGCGGGTCAGCGGTGAGGGGTCCTCCCCCTCCAGCAGCGGGTGCCGCATCCGGGTCCAGACGGTGGCGGGTCCCGGGTCGACGAGGTGCCCGGCGGCCCACCGCCACTCGACCGCCTGCACGTAGCCCTCGACCCATCCCGGCACCTCCCGGTCGGGCGTCGGCTCGGGCAGGGGAGGCGGGGGCGTGGCCCGCGAGGGCACCTGCACGCCCTGGGCCCGGCGCACCCGCCAGGCCGTCGCCCGGGCCACGTCGCGGCCCTCGCTGCTCATCACCGCCTCGACCAGCTCGACGCTGCGACCCGGCCGGGCCACCCGGGCCTGCACCGTCAGCTCCGACACCGGGATCGCCCCCAGGATCTCGACGGTGACGCGGGCGACCATCACCTCGGCGCGCGGCTCGCAGCGCTCGATCGCCCGGCCGAGCAGGGCGCTCGGCGGCCCCGCGTGCTGGAACCGCGCGTCCCAGGGGCCGATGGTGTGCGCGGTCGCGCGGAACCGTCCGCCGCCCAGGTCGGTGTAGAACGCCACGGGGGCAACCTAGCGAGCGCCAGCGGCAGTGCAGACTTGTCGCATGCGCACCGGTCTGAGGCTTGTCGTCCCGTTCACCGTCCTCGCCGCCGCCGCGTGCTCGTCGGGCGGCTCGCAGGCCCCGGCGGCGCTCGGCACCACGGCCACGCCCTCCACCTCCAGCGCCACCTCCCGCCCCGCCTCCGGCACCTCCGCTCCCGCCAGGAGCGGCGGGTCCGCCGTACCGTCGACCGCTGCGTCCGCGTCGGCTGTCTCCTCCGGAGCTCCGGCTGCGGGTGGCAAGGGCGCCACCCCGGGTCGGGGGACGCAGGCGCCGGCGGGCGTGCACTACACCGTCGCGGGCACCTACACCCTCGACGCCAAGGGCACCCTCACGCTCGGTCAGCCGGGCAGCCCGCAGGACGCCGGCGGCACCTCGACCCTGACCGTGTCCGCTCCCAGCGGCGGCATCCAGCACACGACCCTGCACTCCGACCACGGCGACACCGACCAGGACCTCGTGGTGCGTCCGACCGGCACCTACGCCGCGCGCCTGAAGATCAGCAGTCCCGCGTTCACCAAGGAGTTCCGGCCCGCTGCGCCGGTGCTGCTCGTCGGCGACCCGGCCCGCGTCGGCACGACCTGGTCCTGGAGCGGCACCTCGACCGACGGCGGCACCACGGTGTCGGCGAGCAACAAGGTGCTGCGCACCGAGACCCTCACGATCGGGGGCACCCGGGTCGCGTGCGTCGTGCTGCAGAGCCACCTGGTGCTCTCCGGCGACGTCGACTACACCGCCGACCTCACCACCTGGTGGTCCCCGGCGTACCGGCTGGCCGTGAAGGACCACACCGTCGGGAAGGGCAGCTACAACGGCTTCCCGTTCACGATGGACATCACGAGCACGATGCGCTCGGTACGGCCCTCCTAGTCTCGTGCCCATGCAGGCCGTCACCCTTCCCTCGTACGGCGGACCCGAGGTCCTCACGCTGGCCGAGGTGCCCGACGCCGTCGCCGGGCCCGGCGAGGTGCTCGTCGACGTCACGGCCACGGCGGTCAACCGCGCGGATCTCCTTCAGCGCCAGGGCTTCTACAACCCGCCGCCGGGCGCGTCGCCGTACCCGGGTCTGGAGTGCAGCGGCGTGATCAGCGCCCTCGGCGAAGGCGTCGCGGGCTGGGCGGTGGGCGACGAGGTGTGCGCGCTCCTCGCTGGTGGGGGCTACGCCGAGCGGGTCGCCGTGCCGGTGGGCCAGCTGCTGCCCGTGCCGTCGGGGGTGTCGCTCGTCGAGGCGGCCGCGCTGCCCGAGGTCACCTGCACGGTCTGGTCGAACGTCTTCCAGCTGGCCGGCCTGCGCCCCGGCGAGCGGCTGCTGGTGCACGGGGGCACCTCCGGGATCGGCACGATGGCCGTGCAGCTGGCCTCCCGGCACGGCGCGTCGGTGACGGTGACGGTCGGCTCGGCGGCGAAGGCGGCGCGGGCGCTCGAGCTCGGCGCGGCGCAGGCGGTGCTCTACAAGGACGAGGACTTCGTCGCGGCCGGGCCGTTCGACGTGGTCCTCGACAACATGGGCGCGTCCTACCTCGGGCGCAACGTCCGGGCGCTCGCGACCGGTGGCCGGCTCGTGGTCATCGGCCTGCAGGGCGGGGCGAAGGGCGAGCTCGACCTCGGGATGCTGCTCGCCAAGCGCGCATCCGTGCACGCCACGTCGCTGCGTGCGCGGCCGCTGTCGGAGAAGGCCGACATCGTCTCGGCGGTGCTGGCCGGGGTGTGGCCCGCGGTCGCTGCCGGCGAGGTGCGGCCGGTCGTCGACCGGGTGCTGCCACTGGCCGAGGTGGCGCAGGCGCACCGGGTGGTGGCGGCGTCGGAGCACGTCGGCAAGGTCGTTCTGCAGGTCTCCTGACGGGGTGGCGGTTGCGCGAACCACCTCATGGGATTTGATGAGGGGATGACTGAGGAGCAGCAGCAGCAGGACATCGTCCTGATCGGTGAAGACGGCCAGCAGGTCACGCTGCCCCAGGAACCGGGCGACGAGCGCAGCCCGGCGGAGATGGTCGAGCAGCCGGCCAAGGTGATGCGGATCGGGTCGATGGTCAAGCAGCTGCTCGAGGAGGTCCGGGCAGCGCCCCTCGACGACGCCGCACGCACCCGGCTCCGGGAGATCCACCAGAGCTCCATCAAGGAGCTCGAGGAGGGTCTGGCACCCGAGCTGCGCGAGGAGCTCGACCGGCTGACGCTCCCGTTCGGCGACAACTCCGCCCCCTCCGACGCCGAGCTGCGCATCGCGCAGGCCCAGCTCGTCGGGTGGCTCGAGGGGCTCTTCCACGGCATCCAGACCGCGCTGTTCGCGCAGCAGATGGCGGCGCGGGTGCAGCTCGAGCAGATGCGCGGTCGTCCGGCCATCGGTCCAGGCGGGCCCCTCCAGGCACCCGAGGCCGCACCGGGCATGGGCCAGACCGGGCAGTACCTCTAGGAGAACCAACGGTCGAGCACCCGCGCGACCCCGTCGTCGTCGTTGCTCGCGGTCACCTCGTCGGCGACCGCGAGCACCTCCGGGTGCGCGTTGGCCACGGCGACGCCGAGGCCGGCCCACGACAGCATGGGCAGGTCGTTGGGCATGTCCCCGAACGCCACCGTCTCCCCTGCGGCCACACCGCGCTCGGCGGCGAAGGACGCGAGCCCCGAAGCCTTCGAGACGTCCACCGCGCTGATCTCCAGCAGCCCGTCGGTCGAGGAGTGGGTGAGGGTCGCGCCCTGACCCACCGCCGCGCGGGCGGCAGCGAGCAGCTCGTCGGAGCCGAGCTCCTCATGGCGGGCGAGCAGCTTCACGACCTCGCCGGACAGCAGCTGCTCCACCGGCGCCTGCGTGAGCGGGTCCGCGGAGTCCCACCGGGGTCGGTACGCCGGCTCGTGGGCGAAGCCCTCGTGCAGCCGCTCCACGGCGAACGCGATGCCGGGCAGGGCGGACCGCAGCGCCTCGACCACGTCACGGGCGGCCGACGAGGCGAGCAGCGCGGACTGCAGCACCCGCTCGGTGTGCAGGTCGTAGAGCACCGCGCCGTTGGCGCAGACCGCGATGCCGTGGTGACCTGTCTGCTCGGCCACCGCCGCCATCCAGCGGATCGGCCGGCCGGTGACCATGACGAAGGTCGCCCCGGCGTCCTCGACAGCGGTGATCGCTGCGATCGTGCGCGCCGACACCGTGCCGTCCGAGCGGACGATCGTGCCGTCGAGGTCCGAGGCGACCAGCCGGGGCCTCACGCCGGCGTGAGCTCCGTGACGCCGCCGAGGTAGGGACGCAGCGCGGCCGGGACGTGGACCGACCCGTCCGCGCGCTGGTGCACCTCGAGCAGCACCGCGATGGTGCGGCCCACCGCGCACAGCGTGCCGTTGAGGGTTGCCGCGACGCGCGGACCCTCGGGGGTGCGCACCCGGATCCCGAGGCGGCGCGCCTGGAAGTCGGTGCAGTTCGAGGTCGAGGTGAGCTCCAGCCAGCGCTCCTGCGACGGCAGCCACGCCTCGTTGTCGAACTTGCGGGCCGCCGACGAGCCGAGGTCGCCCGCCGCCACGTCGATGGTGCGGAACGGCAGCTCGAGGTCGGCCAGGAACGCCTTCTCGTGCTCCAGCAGCCGGGCGTGCTCGGCCTCGGCGTCCTCCACCGGGACGTAGGAGAACATCTCGACCTTGTCGAACTGGTGCACCCGGATGATGCCGCGGGTGTCCTTGCCGTGGCTGCCCGCCTCGCGCCGGAAGCACGAGGAGAAGCCGGCGTAGCGCAGCGGCAGCGCCTCCAGCACCTCACCGGAGTGGTAGGCGGCGAGCGGCACCTCGGAGGTGCCGACCAGGTAGAGCTCGTCGGCCTCGAGCTTGTAGACCTCCGAGGCGTGCGCACCGAGGAAGCCGGTGCCCTCCATCGCCTCCGGGCGCACGAGCGCCGGCGCGATGACGGGCGTGAAGCCCGAGGCGACGGCGCGGGCCATCGCCAGGTTGACCAGGGCCAGCTCGAGCAGCGCTCCGCACCCGGTCAGGAAGGCGAACCGCGACCCGGACACCTTCGCCCCGCGCTCGGTGTCGATCGCACGCAGCCGCTCACCCACGTCCAGGTGGTCGCGCACCTCGAAGTCGTACGTCGGCACCTCCCCCGTCTGGCCGAGGACCACGAAGTCGGACTCCCCACCCGGCGGCACGTCCGACAGCACGACGTTGGGGATCGCCAGGTGGGCAGCCCGCAGGGCCGCCTCGGCCTGCGCCTGCGCCGCCTCGGCCTCCTTCACCTGGGCGGCGAGGGCCTTGGCGCGCTCGAGGACGGCGGGGCGCTCCTGCGCCGAGGCGCTCTTGACCGACTGGCTGACCGCCTTCTGCTCCGCCCGCAGGTTGTCGGCACGGGTGATGGCGGCGCGCCGCTCCTCGTCCGCCTTGAGCAGCACGTCGACGAGCGCCGGGTCCTCGCCCCGGGCGGTCTGGGACGCGCGCACCCGGTCCGGGTCGTCACGCAGCAGCTTGAGGTCGATCACCCGCTCAGGCTATCGGGCGCCGGCGGGCCCGTTGCCGCTTCGCTCCCACCAGGGGTGGGGTCAGGCGGAGCCGGCGCGGACCGCGGCCAGCCAGGCCGCGGCGTCGGAGAAGTCGGCGTCGCTGACCCCGGCCCTCGTGGTGGCCGGGACGCCGTCGGCCCGCGGGTAGGAGCCGAGGAAGCGCACGTCCGCGCACACCCGCTTGATCGCCGACAGCGCCTCCCCCATGCGCGCCTCCGCGACGTGGCCCTCGGCGTCGATGGAGAAGCAGTAGCGCCCGAGGCCGGAGCCGGTCGGTCGCGACTCGAGGCGGGTGAGGTTGACCCCGCGCACGGCGAACTCGGTGAGGATCTCCAGCAGCGCGCCCGGGTGGTCGTCGGCGATGAACGCCACCAGGGTGGTCCGGTCGGCGCCGGTCGGCGCGGCCAGCGGGCCGGGGCGCGACACCACCACGAACCGGGTCACCGCCCCCTCGTTGTCCTGGATCCCGTCGACGAGCGGCTCCAGCCCGTACGTCGTCGCCGCCACCGGGGCCGCGACCGCCGCGTCGTACGTCCCCTGGGCGACCTGCCGGGCCGCGTCCGCGGTCGAGGAGGTGAGCAGCACCCGGGCGTCCGGCAGCGTCGCGGCCAGCCAGCGCCGGCACTGCGCCTCGGCGTGCGGGTGGGTGGCCACCGTCGTGACGGAGGCGAGCGGCGTACCGGGCCGTGCGAGCAGGGCGAACGACACGGGCAGCAGCACCTCCCGCACCACGTGCAGCGGCTCGCCGGTGGCCAGCTCGTCGAGGGTGGCCGCGACCGCGCCCTCGACGGAGTTCTCGAACGGCACGACCGCGCTGTCGACCTCGCCGCAGCGCACCGCGTCGAGCGCGGCCGCGACCGACGCGACCGGGTGCAGGTCACCGCTGCGCGCGGCCGGCAGCGTACGGAGGGCCGCCTCGGTGAACGTGCCGGCGGGGCCGAGGTAGGCGAACCGCGCCGGGGGGACGCCGGGCATCAGCGGCGTGAGAAGCGGCCGCGGCGCACCGGCGCCGCTGCCCCCTCGGAGGGCTGGACGGCGTTGCGGCTGGCGTACCCGATGGCTTGCAGCTCCTCGGGGCTGAGCGAGTGGTCGCTCTCGCCGGCCTTGACGCCCTTGGCGTAGGTGCGGGTCTCGGACCGGCCGTTGATGGACGTGAGGACGATGCCGTCACCGGCGTCGTCGAGCAGCGCCGCGCTGAACGACAGCCGGCCGCCCATGTCGCCGAAGGCGTCGTAGCGGACGACCGCCACGTGCCGCAGCGCGTCGGACAGGTCGGCCCGGGCGGCGGCGAGGTCGTCACGGAGCATCGCGACGTCGGTGCGCAGCGCCTCCGCCTCGCGGTGCCGGCGCGTCACGGACTCGACGAAGGTCGCCCCCGTGTCACCTCCTGTGAGCACCTCATGGGCGGAGCGGAGCCGGCGCACCTGCGCGAGCAGGACGAGGACGAGGCCGAGCGCGAAGACCGCCACCCCGGCCGCGGCGAGGGCGACGACCTCGAGGGTCTGGCGGTCGAGGAGCACAGGCCGAGACTACCGACCCCGCGGCTGACGAAAGGCTGACTAGGGTGCGCCCGTGGACCGTGACGAGGCACGCCGGCTGCTCGAGGGGGTCGCGGACGGCTCGCTCGCGCCCACCGCCGCGCTCGACCGCTTCGCGACCGCCCCGTACGACGACCTGGGCCACTCGCTGGTCGACACCCACCGGGCGCTGCGGACCGGCGACCCGGAGGTCGTCTACGCCGAGGGCAAGACCGTGCAGCAGGTCGTCGACAACGTCACCGCGCTGCGCCGGCACAGCGACCGGGTGCTGGTCACCCGGTGCGCGCCCGAGGTCTCAGCCGCCTTGGGCGCGTCCGGCCGCACCGTGCTCATCGGGGAGCCGCCTGTGCCCCGAGGGTGCGTGGCGGTGCTGGCGGCCGGCACCTCCGACGGGCCGGTCGCCGAGGAGGTGGCGCTCACCGCGCGGGCGTTCGGCGCCGCAGTCGAGCGGGTCGACGACGTCGGCGTCGCGGGCCTGCACCGGCTGGTCGCGGCCCGCCCGGTCCTGGACCGCGCGGACGTCGTAGTGGTGGTGGCGGGCATGGAGGGTGCGCTGCCCTCGGTGGTCGGCGGGCTGGTCGGGACCCCGTTGGTGGCGGTGCCGACGAGCGTCGGCTACGGCGCGTCGTTCGGCGGGCTCGCAGCGCTGCTGGGGATGCTCAACTCCTGCGCGCCCGGGGTGACGGTGGTCAACATCGACAACGGCTTCGGGGCCGGGGTGTTCGCAGCGCGGGTCGCCAGGGGCCGGCCGTGATCGGCTGGCTGGACGCCCAGGCCGGGGCGAGCGGGGACATGCTGCTCGGCGCGCTCGTCGATGCCGGCGTGCCTGTGCAGGTGCTCCAGGCGGCGGTCGACCAGCTCGGCAGCGGGCTGCGCCTGACCGCAGGAGCCACCTCACGGGCCGGGCTCGGCGCGACCAAGGTCGACGTGCTGACCGGCGAGGGCACCCCGGCCGAGCAGGCGCCCCAGGAGCCCACGCGCAGCTGGGCCGACGTGCGCGCCCTCCTCGCGCGCCTCGACGCCGACCTGCGGGAGCAGGCGCTCTCCGTCTTCGCACGGCTGGCGGAGGCGGAGGGGGCGGTGCACCGCGTCCCCGCCGACGAGGTGCACTTCCACGAGGTCGGGGCGCTGGACGCGCTCGCCGACGTGGTCGGCACCGTCGCCGGCCTGCAGCACCTGGGGCTCGGTGCGCTGCACTGCTCGGCGGTGGCCCTCGGCAGCGGCAGCACCCGCGGTGCGCACGGACCGGTCCCGGTGCCCGCCCCCGCCGTGCTGGTCCTGCTGCGCGGGGTGCCGGTCGAGGCGGGCAGGTCGCCGTACGAGAGCACCACACCGACAGGGGCGGCGCTGCTCGCGACGCTGGTCACGGAGTGGGGACCGTTGCCACCCATGACCGTGACGGCGGTCGGGCTGGGCGCGGGCGGCCGCGACCCGGACGAGGTGGCCAACGTCCTACGCCTGGTGCTGGGGACGCCGCTCGCCGGCACCGCCTCCCAGGAGGTGCTGCTCGAGACCAACGTCGACGACCTCGACCCGAGGCTCTGGCCGCAGGTGCTCGAGGAGCTGCTCGCCGCGGGCGCGAGCGACGCCTGGCTGACCCCGGTCCTGATGAAGAAGGGCCGGCCCGCGCACACCCTGTCGGTGCTGTGCCGCCCGCCGCTCGCGCCGCCGGTGCGGGAGGTGGTCTTCCGGCAGACCAGCACGCTGGGCCTGCGCGAGCAGCTCGTGGCCAAGCACGCCCTGCACCGCACCGAGTCCCAGGTGCTGGTCGACGGCCACCAGGTGCGGGTCAAGACCGCCTGGCTCGACGGCGCGCCGGTGACCGCGAACCCGGAGTGGGAGGACGTCGCGGCCGCCGCGCGCGCGCTCGGCAAGCCGGCCCGGCAGGTGCTCGCGGAGGCGGCGGCGCTGGCGCGTCAGACCTCGACGAGGAACCCGAGCGCGCCGGCACCGCCCGCGAGCGGGACCCCCACCGCGTCGTAGGTGACGAGCCGTCCGGGGCCGAGGCGCAGCCGCACCAGGGCGCGCGCCATGCCGCCGGTGCGCAGCGCGCGCAGCGGCGGGCACTGGTGCTCGGGGTCGGTGAGCGGCACTCCCGCCACGCTGAAGTCGACCATCAGGACCAGGTCGACGAGCAGGGAGCCGACGGCCTGCACGGGGTCGACGTCGAGCACCTTGCCGCAGGCGTGGCTCATCGCCGCGACCCGACCGTTCGCGTCGAGGACGAGGCACGCCTCGCTGGTGCTGCGGACCGCGGCGACCCAGCCCGCCAGGCTGGTGCCGACCGGCTGGTCGAGGTGGAGGGTGCGCGGCACCAGCTGCCGGAGCGGCAGGACCAGTCGTGCTCCCTGCACCTCGGCGGCGGTCACGCGGTGGTTCCGACGAGGCCGGCCAGGCCCTCGGCCAGCGGCCGGTGCGTCCAGCCGAGCTCGCGCTGCGCCTTGTCGCTGCGAGCCCAGAAGGTGACGCCGTCCGAGGAGGTCAGCACCTCGCGCAGGTTGGGCGGGAAGCCCAGCAGCGGCCCGACCACCCGGCCGAAGGGCGCCAGCCCTCGCACGACGGCGGTCGGCAGCGCTGCGCGCGGGGGGCGCCTGCCGGCGACCTGGGCCAGCTCGGCGAGCAGGTCGCGCATCCGCACCGGCTCGCCGGCCAGGACGTAGGACTCACCGGCGGCGCCCTTGTCGAGCGCGAGCACGATGCCGGTGGCCACGTCGTCGCGGTGCACCGGCGTGATGCCGAGGTCGGGGAAGGGCACCAGCGGCAGCTGGCCCTTGAGGAAGCGCTCGAAGAGCCCACCGGTCTCGCTGGTGTCGCCGGGCCCGTAGACCAGGCCGGGCTGCACCGTGGCGAGCGGCAGCCCCTGCGAGCAGATCTGCTGCGCACGCTCGTGCGCCTGCACCTTGGTCTGCTCGTAGACGGACGTGAAGCCCAGCCCGGGCGGTCGCTCCCAGGTCTCGTCCGCCACCTCGCCGCGGGTGTTGCCGAACACCGCGACGGTGCTCACGTAGACGGCCTTGCCGACCCCGGCCGCCAGGGCCGCGCCCAGCACCCGCTCGGTGCCCCGGACGTTGGCGTCGACGAGGACCTCGTGGCGGCCGGGAGGCACCCCGATCTCGTAGACCGCGGCGGCGTGCACGACCGCCCCGCAGCCGGTGAGCGCGGCGCGCAGCGCCTCCTCGTCGGACAGGTCGCCGGCGACGAGCTCGCAGCCGAGCTGCTCGAGGGCGGCGGCCTTGCCGGGGCTGCGGACCAGGGCACGCACCGTGTCACCACGCTCGGTGAGCAGGCGCGCGACCTCGCCGCCGATGAACCCGGTGCCACCGGTCAGGAAGACACGCACGCGCGGAGCGTACCTCCGCTCCCAGGATTTCGTGACCACTCCGTGACCAGGGCACGACACCCTGTCAGCCGCGCCAGGTGGGCGTTACGCGCCGGTCCCAGGGGGAACGGGCCTTGGCGAACGCACCCTCGCAGCGCTCCAGGAGCCAGCCATGACCCGCGTGCCCTCTCCGTCCCTCGCCGACCTGCTCGAGCGCGTCCTCGAGGGCGACCCGACGTCCTGCCTCGAGGAGGCGGAGCCGCGGAGCCGCCGGGACCGGTTCCTCACGCTGCTGCGCGTCTACGACCTGCACACCGCCCCGCTCGCGACGCTGGGCGACGCGGCCCGGCTGCAGGGCGACCCGGCGGTGGCCGCGGTCAAGCAGCGCCTCGAGCAGGCGTGGCTGGCCGAGCTCGAGCAGTCCTGGGCCGCCGCCGGGCAGGAGGCGGTGACGGGCCCGGAGCAGGCCGTCGCGGCCATGCGCGCGGTCGCCGCGCAGGACCGCCTCCCCGAGTCCTACCGGTGGCTCGCCCAGCAGGCGGACTGGCCGCAGGTCGTCGAGTTCCTCGCGCTGGAGGGCGGCCCCGACGGCGGCTTCGACGACCTGGTGGCCGGCTGCCAGGTGGGGCTGACCGGGGGCCCGAAGCTCGAGCTCGCCCGCAACTACTGGGACGAGATGGGCGGCGGCGACCCCGACGCCGTGCACACCGTGCTGCACGACCGGCTCGTCGCCGCCGTCGGGATGCCGCGCGTGCCGCGTGCGGACCAGCCGGTGGCGGCGCTGGAGCGGGCAGCGCTGGGCGGTCTGCTCGCCACCAACCGCTGGCTGCAGCCGGAGATGGTCGGCGCGCTCGGGCTGCTCGAGCTGCAGGCCGGTCCGCGCTGCCGTCTCGTCCTTCAGGCCTTCGACCGGCTCGGGGCGCCGGAGGACGCCTACCCCTTCTACTCCGAGCACGCCGAGGTCGACCCCCGCCACGGCAAGGACTGGGTGGAGAAGGCGATCGCCCCGCTGGTCGCCGAGCACCCGGCGTGGGGCGACCGGATCGTCAAGGGCGCGTGGTGGCGCGCCACGGTCAACCTGGCGTTCTTCGCCGACCTGCACCGCAGGCTCGCAGGCGAGCTCGCGCACGCTGCCTGAGCAGCCCGGCACCCTTAGGCTCCGGCCATGGGCGTCACGAGCGAGGTCGGCCGGCTGCGCACCGTCCTGCTGCACCGGCCGGGCCCGGAGCTGCAGCGCCTCACCCCCCGCAACAGCGTCGACCTGCTCTTCGACGGCATCCCCTGGGTCGGGCGCGCCCAGGAGGAGCACGACGCCTTCGCGCAGGCGCTTCGGGACCGCGGGGTCGAGGTGCTGTACCTGCAGGACCTGCTCACCGAGGCGCTGGAGGAGTCGCAGAGCCGGCTCGAGGTCGTGCACGCCGCGGTGGCACCCAGCGAGGTCGGTCCGACGCTCGCGGCCACGCTGCGCACCTGGCTGCTCGACCAGCCCAGCGCCGAGCTCGCCGACCACCTCGTCGCCGGCATCACGCACGACGAGCTGCCCCGCACCGGCCCCGCCGGGGTGGTGGGGCGCCTCGCCGGACCGTCCGACTTCGTCGTACCGCCACTGCCCAACCTGCTGTTCACCCGCGACTCGAGCGTGTGGGTTCGCGACCACGTCGCCGTCACCAGCCCGAGCATGCACGCCCGCCGCCGGGAGGCCAGCCTCACCCGCACCCTCTACCGGCACCACCCGCGCTTCGCGGGCACGCCGGTCCTGTACGGCGCCGGCCCCGACGAGGCCTGGTTCGAGGGTGGGGACGTGCTCCTGCTCGCTCCCGGTGTGGTCGCTGTCGGGGTGGGTCAGCGCACCACGCCCGCAGGGGTGGAGGCGTTCGCGCTGCGGGCGTTCGCGGCGGGCGTGGCGCACAGCGTGCTGGCCGTCCCCATCGCGCAGGAGCGGGCCACGATGCACCTCGACACCATCTGCACGATGGTGGACCGGGACGCGGTCGTGATGTTCCCCGCGGTCGCCGACACCCTGCAGGCCTGGACCGTCACGCCGCAGGGGGAGGCCGTCGAGGTCGCCGGCCCCGAGCCGTTCCTCATCGCCGCGGCGAAGGCCATGGGCGTCGACGAGCTGCGGGTCGTCGACACCGGCCTGGACCCGGTGACCGCGGAGCGCGAGCAGTGGGACGACGGCAACAACACGCTCGCGCTGGCGCCCGGCCTGGTGGTCGCCTACGAGCGCAACGTCGTGACCAACCACGCGCTGGAGGCTGCCGGCGTCGAGGTGGTGCGGATCGCGGGCAGCGAGCTCGGCAGCGGCAGAGGCGGCCCGCGCTGCATGTCCTGCCCGGTGGAGCGGGACCCGCTGCCGTCGTAGGGGTGTCGTAGGGCCGGCTTGGACTGTCCTAGGACGTTGGTCGCCTTGACCCCAGCCCCTGGTGGCGGATGCTGTGAACCGTCGGGGCTCGGGGGGCGAACGATGACCATGACCAGCTCGTGGGTGCTGCGGGGCCTGACCGGTGCCGCGCTGATCGGGATCGCCGTGGTGCACCTTCGGATCGCGGGCAACTACACGGGGCTGGGCTCGCACCCCCTGGCGCTGTCCGACCAGTTCTACGCGCAGGCGGTCATCGCGTTCCTGCTGACCGCGGCGCTGCTGGTGCGTCCGCACCTGCTGGTCTGGCTCGCGGTGGTCGCCTTCGCCGCCGGCTCGCTCGCGGTCCTCGTCTACAGCCGCTACCGGTGCCTGCCCGTGCACGGCTTCGACGGCTGCTTCGAGGAGACCTGGGCGGTGCAGGGCGCGAAGGCGGCGGCGTGGTTCGAGTCGGGCGCGCTGGTGCTCGGACTGGCGGGTGCGGTCCTCACCCGCAGGGTCAGCGCAGCGTCAGCTGCCGGCTGAGCCGGAGCACCCTCCGGACGGCACGCGGACCGGGTGCCTGTCAGCACGTGCTCTCTCGCCCCACCCGACGATCTACCGCTTGGTGTGGTCACTGACGGCGTGTCGGGTGCCACGAGCGGAAGATCGGCGGGCCTGGCAGGTCCGCGAACCCGCTGGCCGGCGGGCTCAGCGCAGCGTCAGCTGCCGGCTGAGCAGGCCCGACCGGGCGCGGCGGGCGTCTGCCCCGAGCGGACCCGTCTCCGCGAGAGCCGCGTCCAGCCGTGCGCGCCACGCGACGGCCGGCTCCTCGACCGCCTCCGCCTCGGTCTCGAGCGGCAGGTCCCAGACCGGGACCAGCAGCCCGTGCGCCCGGAACGACCCGACGTACCGCGTGCCCTCGCCGAGGCCGAGGCCGCCGTCGACCGACATCCGGGCGAGCGCGTCGAGCAGCACGTCCTCGTCCTCCGGCAGCACCCAGCGCAGGTGCGAGCGCTCCCGCATCCGGCACCAGTAGGCGCTCTGCACCGACGAGAGCCGGGCGGTCGGCACGACCGACGCGTTGGCACGCTCCATGGACGCAGCGACCTCGCCGTCCGGGTCGTCCGCGCCCTCGGTCCAGAAGTCGAAGCCCGCGTGCACCGTGACCTCGAGGGGGGCGGCGTCGAGCAGGTCCTGCAGCCGCGGACCGGGACCGGGCAGCTCGGTCGGCGTGATGCTGGTGCCCGGCTGGACTGCTGCGACCTGCTCGAGCACGAACGCCAGGTCGCGGCTGACGTCCCCGGAACGGCTGGCGACCTGCAGGCCGAGGAAGCGCCGGCCGTCGTTGGTCACCATGCCGGGCCACGCGAGCGGCAGCACCGTCGACAGCGTGACCGCGACCTCCGAGCCCTTCAGCCGCAACGGCGCCGTCGCTGCCGGGACGACCTCGCGCAGCGCGACCCACTCGGTCTCGTCGACGAGGCCGGCGAAGGGACGTGCGACGTAGGCCACCTTCTCGGACTTCTCGGCCTTGCTGCTCTTGCGACGGCTGCTCATCTGTCGCCTTCCTGGCTCGGGCTCCGAGGTGCGGGCGCAGCGTAGTGGCCGGAGGATGGGCTGATGCGGGTCGCAGTCGTGGGTGCCGGGATCGCCGGCATCGCCTGTGCCCGGGCCGTGGGCCGCTCCGGGCACGAGGTGGTGGTCCTCGACCGGGGTCGGGTTCCCGGCGGACGGATGGCGAGCAGGCGCTTCCACGACCGGTACGTCGACCTGGGCGCGTCGTACTTCACGGTCCGCGACGACGCCTTCACCGAGGTGGTCGAGGGCTGGCGCGCGGCCGGGCTGGCGCAGCCGTGGACCGACCGGTTCGCCGTGTGGGACGGCACCCTGCAGGAGCCCAGGACGGGCCCGACCCGCTGGGCCGGGCCCGGCGGGCTGCGCTCGCTCGTGGCGGCCCTCGCCGAGGGCCTCGACGTCCGGCAGCAGGTGCAGGTGGAGCACGTCACCGCAGGTGCGGTCGACGGCGAGCCCTTCGACGCCGTGGTGCTGGCGATGCCCGACCCGCAGGCGCTCGCCGTGCTGGACCCGTCGCTCACGGAGGAGCGGGAGGTGCTCGCCGGCCGGTCGTGGGACCCGGTGCTCGTCCTGGCGGCGCGATGGGGACGCCGTACGTGGGACTGGGAGGGGGTGTTCGTGCAGGGCTCGGACGTCCTCGACTGGGTCGCCGACGACGGGGCCCGGCGCGGCGACCGGGTGCCGGTGCTGACCGCGCACTCGACCCCGGGCTTCGCCCGGCCGCGGCTGGCTGAGCCGGCCGCTGCCGCCGACGCCCTGGTGGCGGAGCTGGGCCGGCTCGGCGTGCCGGCTCCCGACGAGGTGCTGCGGGTGCAGCGGTGGACCTACGCGAAGCCGGTGGGCGAGCGCGCCGCGCTGTTCTCGTTGAGCAGCAAGGGGATCGGGCTGTGCGGCGACGGCTGGGGAGCGGCCCGCGTCGAGACCGCGTGGCTCTCCGGCACCGCGCTGGGTCAGGCCCTGTCGAGCTGATGCAGCACCCGGGTCGGGTGGTTGCTGATGACCGCGTCCACGCCCAGGCCCAGCACGAACGCGATGTCCTCGGGGCTGTCGACGGTCCACACGTGCACCCGGTTCCCCTGCTCGTGCACGCGCTCCACGTAGTGCGGATGGGCCTTGAGCACGTCGAGCGACGGTCCCGCGAGCTCGATCTGGGGCGGCAGCGTCCCGTCGCGGTAGCGCAGCGGGACCCGCGCCATCAGGTAGACGGTCGGCAGCCCGGGCGCCATCGCGTGCACGCGGCGCAGGGAGGTCGGTGCGAACGACATCACCGTCACCTGCGAGACCGAGCGCGACAGCGGGCTCGCCAGGCCGTACCTGTCGAGCAGGTCCACGAGGGCCTTCTCGACCAGGCCGCCGTACCGGGTGGGGTGCTTGGTCTCCACGTGCAGCTGCACCGGCCGGTCGTGGTCGCGCACCAGCTGCACCAGGCGCTCGAGGGTGAGGACGGTGCGCCCGTCACGGTCGGGCTCCTCCCAGGACGCTTCGAGCAGCTCGTCGTGCTGCCGCGCCTTCCAGGACCCGAAGTCCAGCTCGGCCAGCTCGGCGAGCTCGAGCGTCGAGACCCGTCCTCGGCCGTCGCTGGTGCGGGTGACGGTCCGGTCGTGCACGCAGACCAGCACCCCGTCGCGGGTGAGCCGGACGTCGCACTCCAGCGCGTCCGCGCCCTCGGCCACCGCTTTCTCGTAGGCGGTGAGCGTGTGCTCGGCGTACCGGCCGGACGAGCCGCGGTGCGCGACGACGAGCGGCACGTCAGGTCCTCCGTACGACGGAGGCGCTCACCTCGTTGACGAGGTCGCGGACGTCGTCGCCGCCGAGGACGCGCTGGAGGTTGGCCTTCGCCTGCCCGACGATGCGCATCGCCGCCTCGACCGTCGACCCCGCCATGTGCGGGCTGAGCAGCAGGTGGGGTGCCTGCCGGAGCGCGCTCGTCGGGGGCAGCGGCTCCTCGGTGAAGACGTCCACGGCGGCGCCCGCGAGCCGGCCCTCGGCCAGGGCCGCGACGAGCGCCGGTTCGTCGACCACCTCGCCGCGAGCACCGTTGACGAGCAGCGCTCCCGGCTTCATGCGGGCGATCCGGGTGGCGTCGAGCAGCCCGCGGGTCGTGGCGCCGAGGGCGATGACGAGGACCACCACGTCGCTGGTGGCGAGCAGCTCGTCGAGGTCTGCGTAGGGCACCGGGGCGTCCGGGTGCTCGTGCCGCGACCAGTACCGGACCCGGCAGCCGAGGGCGTCGAAGAGCCGCGCGGTCACGTGCCCGATGGCGCCCATCCCGACGACGCCCACCTGCTGGCCGGCGAGCTCGCGTCCGCCCAGCGAGGTCTGCGGCCACTCGCCACGCCGCACCGCCGCGTCCGCCTCCACGGTGCGCCGCAGCAGCGCGAAGGTCGCGCTCACGCACCACTCGGCGACGCTGGTCGCGTTGGCACCGGCGCAGTTGGCGACCGGTACGCCGCGTGCGGTGCACGCGTCGACGTCGATCCCGTCGACGCCGGCGCTGGGCTGCTGCACGAACGCCACCCTCGGACCGGGGTCGCCGACGCGCAGCTGCGGGGACCAGTCACCGAGCACGAGGTCGACCTCGGGCAGCAGGGCGTCGACGGCGGCCTGGGTGCGCTCAGGGGGCGTGACGAGCTCGAGCCGGGGGTCCCCGAAGAGCGCCTCCAGCAGATCGGCGGGCAGCGGGGGCAGGGCCAGCAGGCGCCAGGTCACCCCCGCAGCATGCCGCACCCTCGTGGGCGTCATGGCCCCTGGCCACGACGACAGAGTGATCTTCCAGCCGCGCGACGTCACACCTGGACAGGTCTGACCCGGTACGTTCCGCGCCATCCGACGTCCTTGGGGGACCCAGCATGACCGACACCGTCACCGGAGCACCGAAGTCCAGCATGGCCGCGGGGGTGGCCGCCGCGTGCGTGGGCGCCCTCGTCGGCGCGGCGCTGTGGGCGGTGCTCGTCTCCGTGAGCGACTACAAGATCGGCTACGCCGCGGTCGGCGTGGGTGCGCTCGCCGGGCTGCTGGCCGGTCGGGCAGGCGGCAACGCGCCCAACCTCCCCGTGGTCGCGGCCGCGATCGGCCTCGTGGGCTGCGTGATCGGTGACCTGCTCACCGACGCCCACGCCGTCTCGGCCGCCGTGCACACGCTCGGCGGCTCGGTGTCGATGTTCGAGGTGCTGCGCAAGATGGCGGAGGACCCCGCCGGCTTCGGCTGGGACGTCTACAAGGAGGGCTTCGCACCGCTGGACCTGGTCTTCTACGCGTTCGCGGCGGTGGCGGCTTTCCGGCTCGCCACCCGGCACGGGGCGCCCGCGCCGCAGCAGCTGCGGACGTGGCCGGCTCCGACCGGCACCCCCGTGGCCCAGCCGACGACCCCGTCGGTGAGCACCGAGCCGACCCCGGCTCCGACCGCGGACGCGGACGCGGACGCGAGCAGCGGCGAGCACAGCCCGGCCTGACTACGGCAGCGGGAGGGGACTCGGGCGGAGGAGTTCGCGGCGGTGCCGCGCACTGCTCGCGAGGCGGCGGCGTTCCTCGCCTGCCTGAGAGCGGGCGCTCTTTGCCTTCAGCAAGGAAGATCATCGTGTACCTCAGCAAGCGTGCGATGCTCCGCTGCCGGACACGATGATCTCCATCGCGACGCACCTGGTCGGCACATCAAGATCATTGTGTGCAGGAGCCCGCTCGCCGGGGTTTCCCGGCGGACACGATGATCACCACCCGAGGTGCGCGAAGAGGTGATGCCGTTCTCGTCAGTCCTGGGCGATCCTGCTCCCACGGACTTATCCTCCCTGAACCCAGCCCGCTGCCGTACTCAGGTCGACCTGATCCAGGCCCACAGGCGGACACGTGGGCGCGACCTCGTCCGGCTGTGGTCTCGGTCGGTCCCGCCCGTAGAGGAGACACGATCAGATGGCGTCGAGGAGGGACCCGGAGTCGCCCGTGCTGGCCGTTGCAGACAGCCATGACGTGATCCGGGTGCACGGCGCGCGCGTGAACAACCTCAAGGACGTCAGCATCGAGATCGCGAAGCGCCGGCTCACGGTGTTCACCGGCGTCTCCGGTTCGGGCAAGAGCTCGCTGGTGTTCGGCACGATCGCCGCGG
>JBAVRG010000465.1:0-1617 GCA_049694795.1 Mycobacteriales bacterium | reverse complement strand
CGGCCCGGACCTGGTCGGGGTGGGTGGAGTCGAGCACGGTCAGCGGGACGCCGGCGCACCTGCAGATCACCTCGGGGGCGAGCGAGGAGCCGCCCATCCCGCAGAGCACGACCTGGTCGACGCCCTCACCCCGGAGGTCCTCGCGCAGAGCCAGCAGCTCGGGCAGGAAGCGGCGGGACACGGCGACAGCGTCCAGCCAGCCGAGTCGGATGGCCGCCTCGCTCTCGGCGTCCGGTCCCCACAGCGTGGCGTCCCGGGCCACCAGCCGATGCGGCACCTCGTCGGCCAGCAGGGTGGCCGCGGCGGCACGCGCCGCCTCGGCGACCGCGCCGGTCGAGGTGACGTCGAAGGCCGTCACGCGCTCGCCTTGGCGAGCTGGTCGGTGACCGAGGCGATGAGGCCGTTCCACGCGTCCTCGAACTTCTCGACGCCCTCGCGCTCGAGCAGCGCGACCACGTCGTCGTAGTCGACGCCCTCCGCCTTGAGCTCGTCGAGGACCTGCTGCGCCTCGGCGTAGTAGCCGGTGACCGTGTCGCCCCGCAGCACGCCGTGGTCGGCCACGGCGTCGAGCGTCGCCTCCGGCATGGTGTTGACGGTGCCCGGCGCCACGAGCTCGACGACGTACCGGGTGTCGTCGTAGGCGGGGTCCTTGACGCCCGTCGAGGCCCACAGCGGGCGCTGCGGGTGCGCGCCGGCCTCGGCCAGGGCCTTCCAGCGCTCCGACGAGAAGACCTGCTCGTAGTGCTGGTAGGCCAGCCGCGCGTTGGCGATCGCGGCACGCCCGCGCAGCGGGTGTCCCTCACCGAGGCGCTTGTCGACCTCGGTGTCGACCCGGCTCACGAAGAAGCTCGCCACCGAGCCGATCGTGGACAGGTCGTGCCCGGCCGCCTTGGCGCCCTCGAGGCCGGCCAGGAACGCCTCCATCACGGCGGCGTAGCGCTGCAGCGAGAAGATCAGGGTGACGTTGACGCTGATGCCGGCGGCGAGCGCCTCGGTGATCGCGGGCAGCCCCTCCAGCGTGGCGGGGATCTTGATGAACAGGTTCGGCCGGTCCACCAGCCACCACAGCGCCTTCGCCTCGGCGACCGTCATCGGGGTGTCCGCGCTGATGCGCGGGTCCACCTCGATCGACACCCGCCCGTCGACGCCCCCGCTCGCGTCGTACGCCGGGCGCAGCAGGTCGCAGGCCCAGCGCACGTCGTAGGCGGTTAGCGCCCGGACCGCCTCGCCGATGTCGACCTTGCGCAGCGCCAGGTCGCGCACCTGCTCGTCGTACGCGGCGCTGTCGGCGAGCGCCTTCTGGAAGATGGAGGGGTTGGTCGTCACGCCGACCACGTGCTTGGAGCGCACCAGGTCGGCGAGGTTGCCGGAGCGCAGCCGCTCGCGGGACAGGTCGTCCAGCCAGACCGCCACCCCCGCGGCGGTGAGGTCGGCGAGGGCGTCGGTCATGGTCGGTTCTCCCTGGTCCTGTGGGGGCGGTCTAGTTCCCTGTGGTCGAGCCCTTGGTCTGGCCGAGCTTCGACAGCGAGGCGTGCGCGGCAGCGACCACGCGCTCGGCCGTCAGCCCGAACTGCTCGAAGAGCACACCGAACGGCGCCGAGGCCCCGAAGTGCTCCA
>JBAVRG010000464.1:0-4837 GCA_049694795.1 Mycobacteriales bacterium | reverse complement strand
AGAAGAAGCTCACCAACATGCGGCAGAGCTCCTCCGACGTGCTGGTCCCGCTCATCCCGCACAAGCAGCTGTCCCTCGAGCAGGCGCTCGAGTTCTGTCGCGAGGACGAGTGCGTCGAGGTGACCCCCGCGACGGTGCGCATCCGCAAGGTCGTCCTGTCCGCGAACGAGCGGCAGAAGACCCGCGGCCAGCGCGCAAAGGCCGCCCAGGGCTCCTAGCGCTCGGGAGGACACGTGACCTGGGAGGGCAAGCTCCTCGTCGCGACGCCGGTGCTCACCGAGGGCACCTTCGCGCGCTCCGTGGTGCAGCTCCTCCAGCACACGAACGACGACGGTGCGCTCGGGGTGGTGCTCAACCGCCCCTCCGAGACCGCGCTGTCGGAGGTGCTTCCCGGCTGGGCGCTGCTCGCGCCCGACCCGGTCGTGGTCTTCGAGGGCGGTCCGGTGCAGCAGACCGCTGCGATCTGCCTCGGGCGGCTCGCGACGGGTGCCGGCGAGGACCCGTCGTACGTCGCCGTCCCCGGTGCGCCCTGGCTCGGCACGGTCGACCTCGACCTGGAGGCGGCCGACCCGCTCGAGGAGGTCCGGGTCTTCGCCGGTTACGCCGGCTGGTCGCCCGGCCAGCTGGAGGCGGAGGTCGAGGAGGGCGGCTGGTGGGTGCTCGACGCACTGCCCGGTGACTGCTTCACCTCCAGCCCCGAGCTGCTGTGGGGCCAGGTGCTGCGGCGCCAGGGCCTGCCCCTGGCGCTGGCCGCCAGCTACCCGCCGGACCCGACCCTCAACTAACCGGGCGTCTCAGCAGATCGCTGGAGCCAGGCGAGGAGCCGGTCCGCGACCTCGGTGATCCCCTTGTAGGCCAGCGACTCCGGCGACATCGAGGCCACTGCTGCGCGGAGGACGTCCCGCTGCTCGCCGGTCAGCGCCGTGAGCGGCGTGAGGTAGGGCCGGATCAGGAACAGCGCCCGGTCGCCCAGTGGCAGCGTGGTCTGCCGCTCGACCCGCAGCCACCAGCGCTCCGGCGCCGGGCACGAGGGCGCCTCCCGGTCGGGAGCCGTCGGGTCGCGGTCGAGCCGCCCCGAGGGGTTGAGACCCCAGACGTGCTGCACGAAGGGGCCCTGCGTCAGCAGTGCCTGCGAGAGCGCCGGGCCGGCGCGTCGCAGCCGGTCCCCGTCGGCGACCGGGCCGTGCAGCTCGTGCAGCGCCGCACCGGCGCGCTCGCGCACCGGCCAGCCGCTGGGGAAGCACACCGCGAGCAGCTCCGCCGCGAGGGACTGCTCCCCGGTACGGCGGAGCACGACCAGGTCGTCGGAGCAGGCGAGCAGCCAGCCGACCACGAGCAGCTCGGTGCCGCCCAGTCCGAGCAGGAGCTCCTGCGCCTGCCCGGCCGGTCCCTGCAGCGGGCGGGTCCTGGTCGCCGTACAGGTGTCGAGGTCGACCGTGACCCCGAGGTGATCGGTGCCCGGCAGCAGCGACCAGGCGCGGCGGAGCGCGTCGTCCAGGCCCGGCCGCGGACCGCCGGGCTCGTGGACCACCACGCCGGGCAGGTCGTGCCGGAGCCGCTCGAGGCGCCGGGCGAGGGCCGCCGGCCAGGCGCCGTCCAGGACCACGTGCGGCTCGCCGCGCAGCGGCCTGGGGGCAGGGACCACCCGGTAGGGCGAGGTCACCGGGAAGGGCGCCCGGACGGCCGGTACGGGCTGGTCGCAGCCGCTCCCCGTCGTCAGGCTCACGGCTGCCAGCCTGCCACGGGACCGCCGTAGGCTCGGGCGCATGCCCGACGCGACCCTGCCCCCGCCCGACCCCGGCTCACTCGATGCCGAGCAGGCCGTGCTCGCCGAGGCCGCGACCGCTGTCGAGGAGGTCGCTCCCGAGCGGGCGATGGCGCCGCTCGACCACCCGCGGCGGCTGCTGCTGGTGCACGCCCACCCCGACGACGAGACGATCGGCACCGGCGCGACCATGGCCAAGTACGCCGCCGACGGGGTCCTGGTCACGCTCGTCACGTGCACCTTGGGCGAGGAGGGCGAGATCCTCGTCCCGGGTCTGAGCCACCTGGCGAGCGACCAGCAGGACGCGCTCGGCGCCCACCGCATCGGCGAGCTGGCGGCGGCCTGCGAGGCGCTCGGGGTCCGCGACCACCGCTTCCTCGGCGGTCCCGGGCGCTGGCGCGACAGCGGGATGATGGGGACGCCGCAGAACGACCGTCCCGACGCCTTCTGGCAGGCCGACCTGGACGAGGCCACCCGGGCCCTCGTCGAGGTGGTCCGCGAGGTGCGGCCGCAGGTCGTCGTGACCTACGACGCGAACGGCGGGTACGGGCACCCCGACCACATCCAGGCCCACCGGGTGACGGTGGCGGCGTTCGACAAGGCCGCCGACCCGTCGTACGCGCCTGAGCTGGGTGAGCCGTGGCAGCCCGAGCGCCTGTACTGGACGGCCTTCCCCAAGAGCGTCCTGCAGGCCGGCATCGACCGCCTCAAGGAGCTCGGCGAGACCAACTTCTTCGGCGTCGACTCGGCCGACGACCTGCCCTTCGGCAACCCCGACGAGGAGGTCACGACCGAGATCGACGGCCGTGACTTCCTCGACGCGAAGATGGCGGCGATGCGTGCCCACGCGACCCAGATCGAGGTCGAGGGACCGTTCTTCGCGCTGTCGAACAACATCGGCCAGCAGGCGATGGGGGTGGAGCACTTCATCCTCGCGCGCGGCCAGCTCCACTCTTCTGGCGGAAGGGAAGTCGACCTCTTCGGCGACGCGGAGTAGCAACTGGATCCGCCATCCGGGTGAAGTTCGCCCCTCGTGTTGTCACGGAGGGTGAGGCGAACTCATGATCAGGGCACGTACGGACGGGGCCTTCCGCCCCGTCCGTCGCGCCTTCCGGGGGAGCCTGCCGTGTCCGACGCCGCACCTGACACCACCAACCCGATGCTCGACGAGCTGCTCGACACGGCGGGGGGCGCCCTGCTGCGGCTGCGCGACGCCGACGTGGGCCGCAGCCGGGAGACCGCGCGCCGGTCGCGGTGGATCCGCCTGGGCGTCCTGGTGTGGGCCGTCGTGCTGCTGCTCTGGCTGCGGGCGCTGACGAAGGACGCCGCGACGCCCTTCCTGCCGCTCCCGCACGTCGACCCGTTCCTGCTGACGATCATCGTCTTCTTCGGGGCCATGATCGCGCTGGCAGTGGGCCAGACGATGATGACCGGCAAGTCGCCGCACGTGGTCTACCGCGCCGACCAGATCTCCACCCGGATGTCGGACGTCGTGGGGATCGACCCGGTGAAGGACGAGGTGATCCGCTCCCTCAACCTGTTCCTCGCGCACAAGACCTTCTCCGAGGGGATGGGCGGCACGCCGCGCCGCGGACTGCTCTTCGAGGGCCCTCCCGGCACCGGCAAGACCCACCTGGCGCGCGCGATGGCCGCCGAGGCCGGGGTGCCCTTCCTGTTCGTCACCGGCACGTCCTTCCAGACCGTGTGGCAGGGCCAGAGCAGCAAGAAGATCCGCCAGTACTTCAAGGCGCTGCGCAAGGCGGCCCGCAAGGAGGGCGGCGCGATCGGCTTCATCGAGGAGATCGACGTCATCGCGACCTCCCGCTCGGGCGTGGCCACGGCCGCCACCCCGCTGGCGGTGAGCGGCTGCTCGGGCACCGCCTGCCTGCCGGGGAGCCTCGCGACCCCGGCGACCGTCACCCACGCCTTCACGGCGGGTGGCGACAACTCCTCGATCATCAACGAGCTGCTGGTCCAGATGCAGTCCTTCGACGCGCTGACCGGGACGCAGAAGCTCGTCGGTGGCCTGGTCGACAAGGTCAACCTGCTGCTCCCGCTCCACCGGCAGCTCAAGCGGCCCGTGACGCGGCCGGCCAACGTGCTGCTCATCGCCGCCACCAACCGGGCGTCGTCACTCGACCCGGCCCTGCTGCGGCCGGGCCGCTTCGACCGCAGGCTGTCCTTCGAGCTGCCCGGCAAGTCGGGCCGCCGCCAGCTGGTCGACTTCTTCCTCGACAGGAAGGCGCACGGCCCCGAGCTCGACCTCGAGGAGCGCCGGGACGCGCTCGCGGCCCTCACCATGGGCTACACCCCGGTGATGATCGAGAACCTCTGTGACGAGGCGCTCGTCTGCGCGGTCAAGCGCGGCTCCACCCGGATGACGTGGGAGGACGTCGAGCACGCCCGGCTGTCGATCGAGGTCGGCACCGGCCAGCCGGTGGAGTACACCGACCACGAGCGCCGGCTCATCGCCACCCACGAGGCCGGCCACGCCACGCTCGCCTGGCTCACCGCGCCGCACCGGCGGCTGGAGATCCTCACCATCATCAAGCGCAAGGGCGCCCTCGGGCTGCTGGCGCACGGCGACCGCGAGGACGTCTACACGCGCTCCCGCAAGGAGATGGAGGCCCTCATCCAGATCGCCTTCGGCGGCCAGTGCGCGGAGGAGATCTTCTTCGGCGACGTCTCGACCGGCCCCGGCGGCGACCTGCTGTTCGCGACCAACGCCGCGGCCGAGATGGTCGGGTCGCACGGCATGGACGACACGCTCATCTCCTACGCCGCCGTGCAGAACAGCGCGTTCAGCGACACCAACATCGTCGGGCGGGTGCTCGCCGACGAGCGCGGCCGGGCGGCGGTCGAGGCGCTCCTGGTGCGGCAGAAGACGGTGGCCAAGCAGCTGATGCTCGACAACAAGCACCTCGTGGAGGCGCTGCGCGACGCCCTGCTCGAGCGCGACGAGCTCATCGGTCACGAGATCACCGACGTCCTCGAGGCCGCGGTCCGCCCGACCGTCGTCGACCTGCGAGCCCCCAGCGACCTGCCCACGGCCTGACACGTGCGAGGCTGCCG
>JBAVRG010000463.1:0-3632 GCA_049694795.1 Mycobacteriales bacterium | reverse complement strand
TCCAGAAGGACAACGACAAGGTCGGCGCCTACGAGCGGATGAAGACCAAGGTGCAGGAGGAGCTCAAGCAGCACTTCCGGCCCGAGTTCCTCAACCGCATCGACGACATCGTGGTCTTCCACCAGCTGTCGCAGGACGAGATCATCCAGATCGTCGACCTGATGCTGGCCCGCGTGGACGCCCAGCTCCGCAACAAGGACATGGGCCTGGAGGTCACGCAGCCGGCCAAGATGCTGCTCGCGACCAGGGGTTACGACCCCGTCCTGGGCGCGCGGCCGCTGCGTCGCACGATCCAGCGCGAGATCGAGGACAGCCTGTCCGAGCAGATCCTGTTCGGGACGCTGAAGGCGGGCGAGATCGTCGTGGTCGACGTCGAGACCGCACCGGGGGCGGACGGAGCCGAGGAGCAGAAGTTCTCCTTCCGCGGCGAGCCCAAGCCGGTGACCGTGCCTGACGCGCCGCCGGTCGACCTGGCCGGCAGCACCGAGTCCGACAGCTAGGCACGTCCCTTCCGAAGGGCCGGCCCGCCACCTGGCGGGCCGGCCCTTCGGCGTCTGCACCCCGAGCCGGGACCAGATGGTGGTTCTGGGCCACGAGGGGCGTTTTCACCGGTAGCGTCCGAACCATGGAGCAGACCACCCACGGCGCGGTCGGTGGCGGCCCCGTCGTGCAGGGGGCGATCGGTGAGCTCTTCTACGTCACCACCGACGTGGCCCTCGTGCTCGAGGGGGGTGCGGTCGTCGCGAGCAACGGGCCCGCGAGCGCGTTCTTCCGCTGCGAACGGGACGAGCTCGCCGCCGTGGTCGATCTCGACGCTCTGGTCGAGCAGACGTCCGACGGCGCCCTGCACCGGGTCTTCCTCCCCCCGTACGGCGTCCTGGAGCTGCAGCAGCGGTGCATCGGCGACCGCTGCGCGCTCATCGGCCGCGACATCACAGCCGGCGTCCGCCAGGCGGACGGGCTGCGCCGGATCGCGGCGGTCAGCCGTGAGCTGCTCGGTGAGCCCCCGACGGTGGCGCAGGTCCTGCAGTCGCTCGCGACGGAGGCCAAGGTCATCACGGGGGCTGCCTACAGCGCGCTGCTGCTGCTGCGCGAGGGCTCCGACGTCGAGGTGAGCCACTTCGCCTACGACGCCCCGCGGCAGCTGTTCCCGACCAGGATGCCGCGCCTGGTGGGGTTGCTCGCCGTACCCGTCTCCACCCGGGCGCCCGCCCGCATCGACGACATCCGCGGCCACCCGTCGGGTCTGGGCCTGCCAGGCGTGCACCCGCCGGTCGGTCCGCTGCTGGCCGTGCCCGTGCTGGCCGGCGACGTCGTCCTCGGTGAGCTGGCGGTCGGCAACCCGCCGCACGGCCGTGCCTTCGACGACGTCGACGAGGAGCTGCTGCTCGACCTCGCGGCGCACGTCGCGGTCGCGGTGCGCTGGGCGCAGCAGGCCGAGCAGGTGCGTGAGCGCGAGCTGCACCGCCAGGAGGTGGTCGACACCGCCCGGCACGACATCCGCACCCCGTTGGGCGCCGGGAAGGGCTACGCCGCGCTGCTGGCGCGCAAGCTGGACGTGATGTCGCCGGAGCAGGTCGCCACCGCGCTGCGCGGGCTCACCGATGCCTTCGACCGCATCGAGTCCTTCACCCAGCGGCTGCTCGCCGACCGGCGCGACGAGGTGGTCGGCGTCGAGCCGGTGTGGCAGCAGATCGACGTCGCTCAGGTCCTCGACACGGTCCGACGGGACGCCGAGGCCACCACCGGGCGCCCGGCCGTGCTCGTGGAGCTGGACCCGGTTGCGCCCACCACGCTCGCGGGTGATCCCGAGATGGTCCGCGAGGTCGTCGACAACCTGGTCGGCAACGCCCTCAAGCACTCCCCTGTCGACCGCCCCGTCGTGGTGAGCGTCCGCGCCGAGGGCCCGCACGTCCGGCTCGACGTGCGGGACGAGGGGCCGGGCATCCCGGAGACCGAGCAGGCGGGGCTGTTCGAGCGCTGGTCGCGCACCGACTCCTCGCGGGCCCGGCAGGTGCCCGGGCTGGGGCTGGGGCTGTCCATCGTCAAGCGCCTCGTGGCCGCGCACTCAGGCACGCTCGGGGTCAGCTCCCGGCCCGGGGAGGGGGCGACGTTCTGGGTGACGTTCCCGACGGAGGTCCCGGCATGACCCAGCGGCGTCGGGTGGTCCTCATCGAGGACGACGTCACGGTGCAGGCGGTCATCGAGATCCTGCTGGCCACCGAGCCCGACTTCGACCTGGTCGGGAGCGCCGTGTCGGCCGAGGACGGCATCGAGCTCGTCCGCCGGCACGCCCCGGACCTGGTGCTGCTCGACAACCAGCTCGCCGGCGCGCTCACCGGCGTCCAGGCTGCCCCGGCGATCAAGGACGCTGCCCCCAGCGTCGTCGTGCTGCTGTGCACCGCGCTCGACCTCGCTGCCGTCGTGGATCACGAGCCGGCGATCGACGGCTACCTCCGCAAGGACGCGCTGGCAGAGCTGGTGGACGCGGTGCGCGCGCTGCTGCCTCCCGGCAGCGCGTAGCGGCCGTCCGGCAGCGGGTCGACCAGGCCGTCCGCGACCAGCCCGTCGAGAGCCCGTGCCCGCTGCACCGGCTCGTGCCAGCAGCCCTCCAGCAGCTGTGCCGTCACCGGACCCGGGCTGTCGCGCAGGGCGGCCAGCAGCAGTCCCCGCACCTGCCGGTCGGTGCCGGCGTAGGCCTGAGGGCGCTTCACCGGCACCGCCAGCGCCGGGGCGCCCCGCGCCAGCCAGCTGCAGGAGGAGGCGACGGGGCAGGCGGTGCAGCGCGGCGACCGGGCGGTGCACACCAGCGCCCCGAGCTCCATGAGGGCGATGGACGCGACGGCGGCGGCCTCGTCGGCGTCGGGCAGCAGGCTCGCCACGAGCGCCAGGTCCCTCCGGGCGACGGCAGCGTCGGCCACCCCTTCGACGACCCGCGCGACGACGCGGCGCACGTTGGTGTCGACCACCGGGTGCCGCTGCCGCAAGGCGAAAGCCGCGACCGCCCGCGCGGTGTAGTCGCCCACCCCCGGCAGGCTGAGCAGCCCGTCGACCGTCGTCGGGAGCGAGCCACCGAAGCGCTCCACCACGACGGTGCACGCGGCGTGCAGCCGCAGCGCCCGGCGCGGGTAGCCCAGCCGCCCCCACATCCGCACCGCCTCACCCGGGGCGTCCGCAGCGAGCGCGGTCGGGGTGGGCCACCGCTCCAACCACTGCAGGTACGCCGGCACCACGCGGGCCACCGGCGTCTGCTGGAGCATGACCTCGCTGACGAGGACGCCGTACGGGGTGGTGCCGGCTGCCCGCCAGGGCAGGTCGCGGGCGCTGGCGGCGAACCAGGTGCTGAGGTCGTCGATCCACGGGTGCTGGGGCATGGCAACCCGATCCTTGCACCTGCACCGTCTAGGGTTCGGCGCGATGGCACTGAACCCGGTCGGTCCGCTGCCGGCGTCGGTCTACTGGCGCCGCCGGGGTGTGCTGCTGCTCGGTCTGCTCGTCGTCGTGCTGGTGGTGCGGTCCTGCGCCGGCGGCGACGACCGGGCCCCCGTCTCGGCGGCACCCTCCCCGACGCCCTCCCCGACCGCGTCCGCCGGACCGACGGTCGCGCCGACCGCGACGGCGTCGGCAGCACC
>JBAVRG010000462.1:0-4274 GCA_049694795.1 Mycobacteriales bacterium | reverse complement strand
CCAACAAGTTCCAGCTGGTGGCCAACGCCGCGGCCCGAGCCCGGCTGCGGCCCGGCACCAGCGAGGTCCGTGACCTGCTGTCGGAGATCGAGTGGGCCACCTGCACGCTGACCGGCCCGGAGGACTACGTCGCCCGCGCCGCCGACCGCACCCCGCCGTTCCCGGCGGCCGACGTCGCGGCGGTCTACGCCGCCTACCGCGACCTGAAGACGGCCCAGGGCGTCGCGGACTTCGACGACATGCTGCTCTACACCGCTGGGATCCTCGAGGACAGCGCGGAGGTCGCGGAGGAGTTCCGGGCGCGCTACCGCTCCTTCGTCGTGGACGAGTACCAGGACGTCACGCCCCTGCAGCAGCGGCTGCTCGACGCCTGGCTCGGTGACCGCGACGACCTGTGCGTGGTGGGCGACGCGCAGCAGACGATCTACTCCTTCACCGGCGCCACCCCGGCCTTCCTGCTGGGCTTCCGGCAGCGCTTCCCCGGCGCGACCGAGGTGCGGCTGGTGCGCGACTACCGCTCCACCCCCCAGGTCGTCGGCCTCGCCAACGGCGTCCTGGCGGCGGTGCCCGACAAGCTCGACCTGCGCGCCCAGCGGCCTGACGGGCCGGCCCCGGCGTTCGAGGAGCACGACGACGAGCCCGCCGAGGCCTTCGCCGTGGCGCGCCGCTGCAAGGCCCTCATCGGCCGCGGCGTGCCGGCTGCCGAGATCGCGATCCTCTACCGGATCAACGCCCAGTCGGCGGCCTACGAAGCGGCGCTCTCGGAGGTGGGCGTCCCGTACGTCGTACGCGGGGGTGAGCGCTTCTTCGAGCGGCCCGAGGTGCGGGAGGCGCTGCTGCTGCTGCGCGGCCAGGCGCGGGCCGTCGACGACCTGCCGGCCGCCCTGCCGGACGCGGTCGCGAGCGTCCTCGCGGTGCGCGGCTGGACCCCTGAGGCGCCGGCCTCGTCCGGGGCCGTGCGCGAGCGCTGGGAGTCCCTGGCGGCGCTGCACCGCCTCGCGGTCGACCACGCCGACCTCGACCTGCCGGCGTTCGTCGCCGAGCTCGAGGAGCGGGCGGCCGCGCAGCACGCCCCGACCGTCGACGGCGTGACGCTGGCGTCGCTGCACGCCGCCAAGGGCCTCGAGTGGGACGCCGTCTTCCTCGTCGGGCTGGTCGACGGCACGCTGCCGCTGATCCACGCCGACACCCCTGAGCAGGTCGAGGAGGAGCGTCGCCTCCTGTACGTCGGGATCACCCGCGCCCGTGAGCACCTCTCGCTGTCGTGGGCCCTGGCGCGCTCGCCGGGTGGCCGGGCGTCCCGGCGCCCGTCGCGGTTCCTCGACGGGCTGCTGCGGGGCGTGGTCTCCAAGGCGGCCGCGCCCCGTGCACCCCGGGTCGCCCGGGGCAGCGCCCCGGTCACCTGCCGGGTCTGTGGGACGGTGCTCAACGCGGCCGTCGACAAGAAGCTCGGCCGCTGCGCGACCTGCCCCGCGGATCGCGACGAGGCGCTCTTCGACGCGCTGCGCGAGTGGCGTGCCGAGCGCGCCAAGGGCCTCGGGCAGCCGGCCTACTGCGTGTTCACCGACGCGACGCTGGCGGCGATCGCCGAGCAGAAGCCGGCCACGGTTGCGGCGCTGGTGAAGATCCCGGGCATCGGACAGGCAAAGCTCGACAAGTTCGGCTCCGACGTGCTCGGTCTTGTGGCGCAGAGCTGAGCTGGCCGAAAATTCTCGGCAACGTTCCGATAAATGCGTTGCCTGCACTGCGTAGGTCCCCTTAACCTCCCGGTCACGAAGTCAGCGATCGCTGACGCCCGACCGGAGGAGGTGCCACATGGGAACGACGACCCTGACCGCAGTGGCTGCCTCCCCGTGGGCTGCGGCCGGCACCGCTGAGCGCTTCGGCAACGCGCCGTTCGCGCTGTCGCAGGGGACCGGTCTGCCCTTCGCCGGCTACCGCAGCGCCGCCGCTGTGAAGGTGGCTGTGAAGGCCGCCGCTGCGCACCTCATCCCGATGACCGACCACGGCACGGCCGCCGTCGTCCGCCAGGACGACGACCGGGTTCCACCTCGAGGACGACCGCTCTGAACCGCCAGAGCGCACGGCCTCGAGGCCGCGGAACCCGACCGGGTTCCGCGGCCTCTTTGTTTGTCCGGCAGCCCCACCGCCAGCACCACCGTCAAGAGAGCAAGCCCGCACCACCCGGCTCAGCGTGAGACCCACCACGAGCCACCGTCACGAGGAGGTGACAACCGGTGTCCGTCCTGACCGCCCTCAACCCCTTCGAGTCCGACCTGGACCTCGACGAGGCCTGCACGCCTGTTCCTGCCGGCACTCGCAAGGCCGAGCTGCCCTGCCACACGGTCGACCCTGACCTGTGGTTCGCCGAGTCCCCGGCCGACGTCGAGACGGCCAAGGCGCTCTGCCAGCCCTGCCCGCTGAAGGCGGCCTGCCTCGCCGGTGCCCTCGAGCGCCGGGAGCCGTGGGGCGTCTGGGGAGGGCAGCTGGTCCTGTCCGGCGTCGTCGTGCCGCGCAAGCGGCCCCGTGGACGCCCCCGCAAGGACTCGATCGCAGCATGACCACCCGCTTCACCCCCCTCGTGACCTACGTCCTCAGGAGACTTCTGATGTTCACCCCGCTCGTCGAGCAGAACGCTCGTGCCCTCGTGCACGAACGACAACTCCAGGCGGAGGCCGACCTGCGCGCCGCCCGCCTCGTCCGTGTCCGTCGCTGGCAGCGCAGGGCTGACAAGGCGAACCTGCAGGTCCGCCTCGCCCGCCTCGCCGTCCGCTGACGGCTGACCCCGCGGCCCCGGCTCCCTCGTGGAGCCGGGGCCGCTCCTTGCGTCCGCACGGGTGCACCTGTGCGCCGGGGAGCCGGAGCGGACGTAGGCTCCCCGGCGTGCCGCTGCCGTCCCGAGACTTCCCCGCCCGCTCCGGAACCGAGGCGACCGGTGAGCTCGCCGAGCTGCGTGACCGCGCCCTCGACGTCCTGCTGAGCCCGGGGCTCGCGCACGTCGTCGACCTGGTGGCCTGGCGCGAGGGCGACCTCGTGCACGTCGCGGACAGCACCGGCCACAGCACCTTGAGCCGCGCGGGCGAGACCGTCGTCGTGCACGGCGTCGACCCGGTCGCCGACCAGGACCCGCTGTCGGACGCCTCCTACCCCTTCGCGGCTGAGCGGCTGCACTCGCTGTTCTCCGACAGCCGCGCCCCCGACCTTGCGGTGGTGCACACCGACGCGCACCACTGGCCGGAGCGCGGCGGTCACCTCGGCGAGCACGGCTCGCTGGGCGCGCTGCAGTCCAGGGCGCCGCTGCTGCTGGCCGGAGCCGGTGTCAGCGCACGCGGTGTCCTCGACCGGGCGGTGCGCACGGTCGACGTCGGAGCCACCTTGTCGGTGCTCGCCGGAGGCCGGTACGACGGGATGGACGGCGTCCCGATCGACCTGGCCGTGCCCACGGGTGGCCGGGTGGTCGGGCTGCTCTGGGACGGCGCGCCCTCGGGTCAGCTGCTCGCCCTCGCTGCGTCCGGCGCACTGCCGAACGTCGCCCGGCTGCTCGAGCGCGGCGTGGCGCTGCGCGGCGGGGCGGTCGCGGAGTTCCCCAGCGTCACGCTCGTCAACCACACCTGCGCCCTCACCGGGGTCGGTCCCGGTCGGCACGGGATCGTCCACAACGCCTACTACGACCGCGAACGCGGCGAGCAGGTCGTCGCCAACAGCAACGCGACCTGGCACGGTGCCGTCGACCTGCTGCGCCCCGGCGTGCAGACGGTGTTCCAGCGGGTGCCGGGCAGGACCGCCTGCGTCAACGACCCGGTGGATGCCGGGGCGGACTACACGACCTTCGGGCTCATCCGCGACAACGGCGGCACGCACGGGCTGCTGGACGCCCTGCCCGCGCCGGCCGATGACCCGCACACCTCGCAGGCGCACCTCGACAACGGCGACTACGCGTGGGGGTCGCAGGTGGACGCCGCCGGCCTCGTGCAGGTCCTCGACCTGTGGGGCGCTGACGACCCGCCCTCACTGACGTGGTGGAACACCACCCTCACCGATGCCGCCCACCATGCCGGTGGGCCGGGGTCGGCGATCGCGCGTGCGGGATTGCGCGACGCGGACGCGCGCCTCGGGGTGTGGCTGGACCTGCTCGAGGAACGCCGGTTGTGGGAGAGCACGACAGTGCTGCTCACCGCGGACCACGGCATGGCCGGCGCTGACCCGGCCTGCACGGGGGACTGGGATGTGGCGCTCGAGCAGGCCGGCATCCCGTTCCGCGACGAGGCCTACGG
>JBAVRG010000461.1:0-2376 GCA_049694795.1 Mycobacteriales bacterium | reverse complement strand
CTGTAGATGCCCGGCGCGACGCGGCGGACGTAGCCGGCGCGGACCAGCAGCTTGTGGCTCGGGACCTCCGCGTCCGCCGGGTCCTCACGCAGGGTGCGCAGGAACAGCGTGGACATGCGGAGCACGGGGTCCTCCAGGAGGCCGGTCGTCGAGAGAGCTCTGGAGCGCTGAGCCTATCGGCGGCGGGCCAGCGGGTTAGGCCGGTACGACGACCTCACCGGTGCGCTCGAGCTTGTGCCACGGCAGGTGGATGCCCGACAGCGCGCTGACGACCGACTGGATCACGACCAGGTAGATGAGCTGTCGGTAGAACAGCTGCTGCAGCGGAAGGCTCCACAGCGGTCCGTACCGCTCCCCGTCGAGGTGCAGCGCGTACGCCGCCACGAGGACCGAGAGCAGCACGTAGCCGCCCCACACGAGGACCACCCGGGCTCCCTCGCCGGCCAGCACGCCGTGCAGCGCGAACACGTCGATGACCGGCGCGGCCAGCGGCAGCAGCACCTGGAAGGCGAGCATGTAGGGCAGGCCGACCCGGCCCAGCGGGCTGCGCTCGCGCAGCGCCGCACGGTGCTTCCAGAGGCACTGCAGGGTGCCGTAGCCCCAGCGCCAGCGCTGGCGCCACAGGTCCGTGACGCTGCTGGGCGCCTCGGTCCAGGCGCGCGCCCGCTCCTCGTGCACGACGGTGTAGCCCGCACGCAGCACCGCCATCGTCACGTCGGTGTCCTCGGCGAGCGTGTCGGTGCTCAAGCCACCTGCGGCGTCGAGCGCCTGGCGCCGGAAGGCCCCGCACGCGCCGGGCACTGTCGTGATGCAGCCGAGCAGGTCCAGCAGCCGGCGGTCGAGGTTGAAGCCGGAGACGTACTCCAGGTGCTGCCATCGGCCGAGCAGACCGCGCCGGTTGCCGACCTTCGTGTTGCCGCTCACGGCGCCGACGCGCGGGTCGCGCAGCGGCTGGACGAGCCGCCGGATCGTGTCCGGCTCGAAGACGGTGTCGCCGTCGAGCATGACGAGGACGTCGTACCGGGCCTCCCGGACGCCGGTGGCGAGCGCGGCCGCCTTGCCGCCGTTCGGCTGCCGGACCAGCCGCACCTGCGGCAGCCCCAGGCCGGCGACGATGTCGCCGGTGCCGTCGGTGGACCCGTCGTCGACGACGACGACCTCGAGCTGGGGGTAGTCGCTCGCCACCAGCGACCGGACCGCGTGCTCGATCCCGACCGCCTCGTTGTAGGCCGGCACGAGCACGCTCACCGGCGGGAGCAGCTCCGGGCCCTGGACGCGGCGCGCGGACAGCCGAACGTGCCGCCGAGCCAGGAGCACCACGAGCAGCGTGCGTCCCAACGACAGCAGCCCCAGCGGCAGCACCGCCCAGGTGACGGCGACGACCAGGCCGCGTGCCAGCCGCACCGCCCACATCAGCCCCCGGCCCTGCAGCGCCGTGAGCGTCCCCACCGGGCGCACCCCCGCGTGCGCGGACAGCCCGAGGCCTCCTGACACGGTCGTGAACCGGTAGCCCTGCGCGCGGTAACCCTCGATGAGGTCACGCAGCGCCGTGACGGTCTGCGACCGGTCGCCGCCGGCGTCGTGCAGCATGACCACCGCACCGGCGCCGCTCGCGCTCCCTGCGGTGCCCCGCGCCACGATCGTCGGCACCCCCGGCCGTCGCCAGTCCTCGGTGTCGCGGTCGGCCAGCACGACGACGTAGCCCTCGTCGGTCTCGTCCCGCAGGGCGGCGAGGTCGGACCGCCGCACCGCGTCCGGGGTCGAGGAGTACGGCGGGCGGAGCAGCGCCGAGCTGACGTGCGCGGCGCCTGCCAGGCCGAGCTGGTCGAGCGACAGCTCGAGCCGGCGACGCCACGGCGGCACGGCCGACAGGTCGGTGTGCGACCACGAGTGGTTGCCGACCTCGTGCCCCTCCGCGAGCTCGCGGCGCACCAGCTCGGGATGGGCCGACACCCGCGACCCCACCACGAAGAACGTGGCCGGCACCTGCTCCTGGGCCAGGACGTCGAGCACCTGCGGCGTCCAGCGCGGGTCAGGCCCGTCGTCGAAGGTCAGGGCCACCGTCCTGGCCGGCAGCGAGCGCGACGTCAGGCCGTGCGCCCCCCGGTAGACCACGGACCCGCCGCCCGGCACGGGAGCGGCGGAGCCGTCCGCGCGGGCGGTGCTGGCGCGCCCGACGCCGTCGGTGAGCGTCTGCAGGCCGAGCGCGGCGAAGACGGCCAGCAGGCTCAGCACGAGCACGCCCCAGTGCGCCTTGGGGGTCGGGGGTCGGCTCACGGGTGCGGCGGCTTGCTCTTGGTGGCCTGGGGAGTGGGGCGCGCGGCGTTCGTCGAGCGCGGCGTCGGGTGCGTCGGCGTCGGGCTCGCGGTGGGGGTG
>JBAVRG010000460.1:0-1961 GCA_049694795.1 Mycobacteriales bacterium | reverse complement strand
AGCTCGACGCCCGCCCTTGGCCGGTCGTCCGGGGCAACTACACCGACGACGTCCGCGACGCCCTCGACGACCTGATGACACACACCCCGGACGAGCAGGAGGCCCGCCGGCTGCTGCTCTGGCACGGTGCCCCCGGTACCGGCAAGACCACCGCCATCCGGGCGCTGCTCGACGCCTGGCGCGAGTGGGCCGACGGGGTCATCGTCACCGACCCGGAACGGCTGCTGAGCGACGGCAAGTACCTCCGGCGCACCGTGCTCGACCACGACGAGGACACCTGGCAGCTCATCGTGCTGGAAGACGCCGAGACCCTGCTGCACAAGGGCAACGGCGGCCGCGGCATGGCCACCCTGCTCAACCTCTGCGACGGCCTGCTCGGCCAGGGCCTGCGGTGCCTGTTCCTCATCACCACCAACGAGCCGCTCGCCGCGGTGCACCCGGCGCTGGTCCGGCCCGGCCGCTGCCTGTCGCGGCTGGAGTTCGGTCCGCTGCCGGCCGCGCAGGCGTCGCGCCTGCTCGGGCGGCCGGTGGCGCACGCCATGTCGCTGGCGGAGGCGCTCGCCGTACAGCCGGTGTCGTCGGTGCTCGAGCCGACACACGTGGGCCAGTACCTCTGAGTCAGCCGAGAGGCGCGGGATGGCCGTCGAGCACGAGCGACCGCGGGACAAGTGCCGTACCAGCACGTCGTGTCCTGCCGGGTCAACGTATCGCCGCAGAGTCCTGCGCCTTCAGACCGACGAGCGACCGCAGCATCTCCTGCGTCACCTCGTCGGTGGAGTGCAGGATCGTGCCGACCATGCCGCGGGTCAACAGCACCTTGTAGACGTTGCGCAGCAGCGGGTCGATGTCCCCGTCGGTCAGCCCACGGAACGCCGGGTCCTTGGACGCGAGGCGGTCGGGCACCCATCGACCGTCCCGCCAGACGAGGTCGGGCCCGAGGATGACGCCGTTCCAGTCGTACTCGAAGCCCTGCGCGGTGTAGACACAGCCCACCTGCTCGAAGCCGGCGGGGTCCGTCGCCCACAGGTCTGACGGCGGTGCGCCGCCGACCGCGCGGTCCCCCTTCACGTTCCAGGGGCGCGACCAGGAGCCGATCACGACGTCGTAGACGAGCGTCCCGTCCGGCCGCGGGTCGCTCCAGGGCCAGCAGAAGCCGGCCGTCATGCGGGCGCCGTACCCCTCGGAGATCTTGAGGCGGAGCAGCCGTTCGAGCTCCGACGGGGACTCCGCCACCCGCACCTCGAAGTGGTCGTCGCCGCTCCAGGCCACCGGGCCGCCCTCGGTGAGGCCGAGCAGCCGCAGTACCCACTCCTCGTAGGCACGACTCCCACCGAAGCGGAACTGCGCATCCAGCGCGACGTGCACGACCTCCAGTCCGAGAGCCTGCGCGGCCTCGGTGATCACCGCCAGCGACCCGGTCTCGCCCGGACGCACCACCTGGTGCTGGTCGAGCAGGAACACCGGCACCCGGGCTGCGTCGATCAGCTCCGTGACCTGGCGCTTGCCGGTGCGCAGGGCGGCGCTGGTGTACCGGTTCGCCGACGTCTCGCGGATCCGGTGCGCCTCGTCGCAGATCAGCACGTCGAGGCCGTTGCGCTCTGAGGCCATGAAGCTGTTGAAGTACTTGAACAGGCCCTTGACGCGGGTGTTCCGGTGCCCGGCGACCTTCCGCATGGTCTGCGTGAACGACTTCGAGCCGGTCGCGTGCATGACCGCCCGTCCTTGTCGGGAGAGCTCGCCGAGCAGCGACAGAGCGATGACGCTCTTGCCCGACCCGGGACCCCCGCTCACCACGATCACCTGCTTGTGGTCCGCACGGCCGGCTCGCTCAGCAGCGCGCAGCACGAGTCGGTAGGCGACCTGCTGCTCGTCGACGAGCGTGAACTGCTCCCGGTCCTGGATCTCCGCCGCCGCTACGGCGAGCAGCTGGCGGCTCGGTGCGGTCTTGCTGCTCAGCAGCT
>JBAVRG010000459.1:0-9268 GCA_049694795.1 Mycobacteriales bacterium | reverse complement strand
GTCGCCGAAGGCGTGGGACGGCGCCGGGCTGCCGCCCTTCCCTGGCTGGCGGGAGGCGCTCGCCGAGGCGTTCCGGGTCGAGGGCGACGCGCTGCGCGCGGGCTGAGCCAGGCCGCCGCTCCGAGCGGGTGACGGACAGCACGCCCTCGCGGTCCGCGGGCCGGCGCTCGACCCACCCGACGCCCCCACCTCGGGCGTGATCTACCGCTTGGTGGCGCGGGGGACGGCGAGTCGGGCACCACGAGCGGAAGATCGGCGGAGCTCAGCCGGGTCAGGCCGCCCTGAGACGGGCTCAGTACACGGTCGTCGTCCTGCAGCCCAGCCGCACGCTGCTACCGGGCGTGCCCGTGACGTTGCGCGCGTACGTGCACAGGGTGTGCCGGCCCCGGGCCGGGCGCAGGGTCGCGGCGTAGCCGTGCGCGGCCCCGTAGCCCGGGAACAGCCGGCTGACGTCGGCGCGGCCGACCTTGGCCACCAGGGTGGCCACCGTGCGCCCGTCGAGGACGACGGTCACCGTCACGGGCCCGGCGGTGTCGGGGTCGACCACCCAGCCGCGGACGTTCAGGTAGCCGCGGCCGCCGCTGGCGAACTCGAGGGTGCCGGTGGGCGTGCCCACCAGCACCGAGCGGCAGCCCAGCGCCACCCGGGTGCCGGGCGTCCCGTCGGCGTTGAGCGGGTAGGCGCACACCGTGTGCCGACCGGCCGGCAGCGTGAGCGGTGCCGTGAAGCCGTGCCCGGTGCCGTAGGCCTTCCACGCGGCCGGCAGGTCGGTGCGGACGGCGTCAGCGGTGAGGACCCGGTGGTAGGCGCCGTCGAGCGTCAGCGCGACCCGGGCGGGCGCTGCGACGTCGGGGTCGAGCGCCCAGCCGCGGATCAGCGTGCTGCCGCCGGGCTGGTTGCGCAGCAGCTCGAAGGCCCCGATCGGAGAGTGCGTGACGGTGATCGCCTTGCAGCCGAGGGAGGTCTCGCGGCCCGGTGTGCCGGCCACGTTGACAGCGGTCGCGCAGACCGTGTGCGGGCCCACCGCCAGTGCCTTGGAGACGCTGAAGCCGTGCGCCGAGCCGTAGCCCGGGTAGCGGGCCGCGACGTCGTCACGGGTCAGTGCGGCGGGTGCGGCGGCGGCGCGGGTGCCGTCCCAGGTGAGGGCGACCGGCACGGTGGCGGGGGAGTCCGGGTCGACGGCGAAGCCTGTGACCTGCACGGCACCGCCGGGGACCTGTACGACGCTCTCCAGCGTCCCGACGGGGCTGTGCCGCACCGACACCGCGCGGCAGAAGTCGGCGTCGGCACCCGGTGTGCCCGGTGCGTTGGTGGCTCGGGCGCAGAGGTTGTGGGCGCCCTCGGGCAGGGTGAGGGCCACGTCGAAGCCGCGGTTCGCGCCGTACGCGTCCCAGGGAGCGACGGTGGGGTGCGAGCCGTTGGCGGTCGTCGTGGTCAGCGCGGCGCCGTCGAGGGTCAGCGTGACGCTCGTCGGGTCGGTGCTGTCGGGGTCCAGCGCCCAGCCGGTGACCCGGCTCGTGGCCAGCGTCGTGGTGACGTTCTCCAGCGCCCCGACCGGCCGGTTGTCGACGGCGAGGGTCGCGCAGCCGAGCTGCTTGCTGACGCCGGGGGTGCCGCTGATGTTCACGCCGTAGCTGCACACCCGGTGGGTGCCCGCGACGGCCGGCACGACGACCGCGTAGCCGTGAGCGGCCCCCGAGTCCGGGTAGGCAGCGCCGATGTCAGGGCGGTCCAGCGAGGCCCACTGCGCGGACACCTGGGTGCCGTCCACGAGCACCGTGGTGCGCACCGCGCTCGGGCTGTCGGCGTCGATGGCCCAACCGCTGATGGACAGGCCGTCGGGGGTGCGGGCCAGCGCGAGGGCGCCGAACGGGTCGATGGGGGGCAGGAAGAGCGCCTTCCACTCGTCCGGGCCCCACACGCCGTCGGCGGGCAGGCTCTGGGCGTACTGGAAGCGGCTGACTGCGGCCGCGGTGAGGTTGCCGTACTGGCCGTCGGCGGTGATGCCGAGGCCCTTCTGCAGCACCGAGACGGCGGTGCCGGTGGCGCCTGAGGACAGGGTGGTGGCGCCGTACGTGCGCAGCACCGCGATGTTGGCGGGAGCCCGGAACGGCACGGCCGTGGTCGGGCCGTTCGGCCCGTAGTCGACCGGTGCGACGCTGCCGTCCCAGAAGGACGTCACCCTGCGGGCACCGTTCCAGCCGAAGCTGAAGTGCACGTGCGTCGTGTGGCTGTCGGTGCCGTTGTACGGCTGCCACCCCGCGGAGGGCTGGTAGGCCTTCCAGATGTGCCGGTTCCAGATGATGTACATGATCCCGAGGCGGCGGGACATGGCGTAGGTGTTGCCGTACTGGTCGGTGCGCATCAGCCAGCTGAACAGCGCGTTGACCTCGCTGACCTGGGTGGGGTTGCTGACGCTGACGCCCCAGTCCCAGGCCCGGCCCTCCTTGTGCTCGCTCTGGCCGCCGATGCCGCAGTCGCGGACGATGCCCAGGCTGGTGGTGTCGCGGTAGGTGTTGAGGACCATGTTGCGGAACGCCGCGACCCCCGGCTTCGCGACCGGGTCGCAGATCGACTGGCCGACGTAGGGCTGGGGCAGCTCGATCGCCCGGCTCAGGCCTCCCGGCGTGGCCGGCACGGGGACGGCGGCCTGCGCGGGGGCGGCACCGACGGCGAGCGTGAGGGTGCTGCCGAGCAGGGCGACGACGGCCAGGCGGCCGGCAAGTCGGACGTGAAGGGCGGCGGCCCGGCGCATGGTGCTCTCCGAAGGTCTGGGCGGCGGATGAGGGGTGCGGCCCGTCCTGTTCTGCCTCGGGCCGCGGGGGTCTGTCCTTGAGGTCAGGACTGGGCCTCCTCGTCTGCCCGGCGCCCGACGGGGGAGAGCCCGGCGGCGCCCGCGCAGACGCTCATGGCGGTCGCGACCTTGCGCGTCCCTGGCACGCCCGGCAGCTGCAGGACGACGGTGGCGGCATCGGCGCAGCTCCCGTTGCGGCCGGTGGCCACCACGAAGGAGGCGCTGGTGGTCCGGGAGAGCGTCGTGACCCTGGGCTGCTCCGCCGGCAGGCCGAAGCCGCCGTGCCGCACCTGCACGGCCAGCGGCCGGCCGTCGGCGCCGAGCAGCTGCACGGTGGGCCAGCCCTTCAGCTGGCAGTCCGGACCGGTGACGCGCAGGACGAACACCTCCTGAACGGCGTCCTTCGTGACGACGGCGTCCGCGTCGACGACGTCGACGGCCGCGGCCCGGCAGGTGGGCTGCCCCGGGGGTGGGGCGGACTCGAGGGCCGGCTTCGGCGACAGCGGGTCGGCGGGGGTCTCACCGGCGCTCGCGGTCGCAGCGGGGGCCGTCGTCTCGCGGACCGGGGACGGCGGCTGAGTCGGCACCGTCGGCACAGCGGGGGTGGGCGCGGCGGTCGTCGGAGCCGGTGCGGCCACCGTCGGCTCGGCGGCGGTCCTGGCCGTCGAGGACCTGCAGCCGGCCGTGAGCGCCAGGGCGGCGCCGACGGCGAGCAGGGCGGTGGGCAGGCGCAAGGGCAAGGGGCACGACCTCTGGAGGGGGAGCAGGGCTGGCGCTGTGTGCGTCGGCAGGAACGGCGAAGACCTTTCGCGGGCGGCGGTGCGGCCAGGCTTTCCTCACCCTTGCGGGTGCTTCAGGACGACTCGGCCGGATGCCGAAGACCTCTGGGACGGACGGCTCGCCCGAGAGGAACCCTGCTCATGCTGAAGGCACGTCGACGGGGTCTGGTGGGGCGCGCTGCGGTGGCCCTGGCATCGACCGCTGCGCTGGTCGTCCCGCTCGTGCTGACGTCGGCTCCGGCGGCGTCCGCCGCCTGCGCGACGCGCACCACCCGGTCCATCAGCGGGGTCGTGTACGGCGTCGACAACCGCGACGTCAACGTGAGCATCGGCTTCGACGTGCAGTCCACGACGGGCCAGATCATCAACGTGAGCGACGGCTGCGCCAAGACCGGCGGCTACTCCGCGCCCGTCCAGGAGAAGAACCACTTCGTCAAGGGCGAGGGCCAGGCCCGCGCGAGCCGGATGTACGACGTCAACGGCGTCTACAAGGGCGTGACCACCCGCACCTGGTCGCTGAACAACCTGCCCTCCAACGCCAAGTCGGTGTGGATCGAGGTCTACGCCCGCGCCTACACCGGCTCGCCCTGCACCACCTGCATGGGAAACGTCGACACCCACAAGTACGGCTTCGCGACCCGCCGCCAGGTGCCCGTCGGGGCGACCGGCGTCATGATCCGGCTGCCGATCAACTGCGCCTACGCCGGCGGCAGCAACGGCACGATCACCGGCTCGGTGAAGACGCGCGCCGGCACGCCGGTCAAGGCGGACCGCGTGTACGCCTGGTCCAGCGCCCCCGACAGCAACTACTCCGTCCTCGGCTGGGGAACGGCGGCCATCGGCACCGGGAGCTACACGCTCGGCGCGCTCGCGTCGAACCAGAAGTACACCCTGTGGCTGTACCGCAACGGCGCGGTCTACAAGAAGACCTACGTCCCGGTGAGCAAGTGCGCCAGCACGCGCATCGACTGGGTCGTCGCCTCCTGACCGCTTGGGCGGGTCAAGCCGCCAGGGCCAGCGCGTAGGCGGTGCGTGCCGCCCTCGCGCACGCCTCCCAGGTGAACGCGGCGGCGTGTTCACGGCGCCGCGCGCGCTCCGCGTCGCTGCCGGTGCCCTCGGCCAGGGTCGCGCGCAGGGCCTCCGTGAGGCTGTCGACGTCACCGACCGCGGCGTAGCGCGCGAGCGCGCCGAGGTTCTCCCGGAAGACGGGGAGGTCGCTCACCACCACCGGCGTCCCCGTCGCCAGGGCCTCCAGCGGCGGGATGCCGAAGCCCTCGTAGCGGGACGGCATGGCGAGCAGCCGGGCGGACGCCAGCACGGCCGGCAGGTCCTCGGCCGGCAGGAAGCCCGGCACCCGCACCGCTTCCGCGGGCAGGCCGGACAGGTCGAGGGCCGGCCCCCACCCGGGCGGGCCGACCAGGCACAGCGGTGGGGCGGCACCCTCGTGCCACAGTCGCGCCCATGCCTGCAGCAGCACGGGTAGGCCCTTGCGGGGTTCGCGGGAGCCGACGAAGACCGCGAAGTCCGGCGGCAGCCCCCGGGCGGCGAGCCAGTCGGCACCGGCCGGCTGCGCGCTGCGGAAGCCCTCGCCCACCCCCGGCCGGGTCACCACGACCTGCTCGGGCGGGACGCCGTACTGGTCGCAGACCTCGGCCGCGAGCGTCTCGCTCAGCACGCAGACGGCGCGGGCCCGCTGCAGCGAGCGGGGGACGAGCTCGCGAAAGCGCAGCGTCGCCGCCTCCACCGTGTCGGCGTGGTGCAGGAAGGACAGGTCGTGCACCGTCACGACGCCCGCGGCCCGCCGGCTGGGTGGCAGCACGTAGTTGGTGCCGTGGAAGACGTCGAGGCGGCCGGTGAGCAGCTCGACGGGGGGCCAGGACAGCGCTCCCCAGCTGCGCTGCAGCAGGCGCGCCGGCGCCCGGCGGTGCCGCACCTCGACGTCCCGGGCGTGGGCGAGCGGCTCGGCCCCGCGCCAGGTGAAGGCGGTGAGGACGAGCTCGTCCGCACCGCCCCGGAGCCCCTCGAGCAGGCCCTCGACGTAGCGCCCGATCCCGGTGCGCGGCCCGAGAAGCGGGGTGCCGTCGAGGCCGATCCTCATCTGCCGGGATCCACCAGCGCGTGCACGAGCTCCGACCACCGCTCGGCGAAGGCGTGCTCGGAGAAGGTGCCGGCGCGCACCGTCGCGGACGCAGCCAGCCTGCTGCGGAGCTCCTCGTCCGCCGCGACGCAGGCACTGCGCTCCTGCAGCTGCTCGAGGCTCGTGAACAGGAAGCCGTCCACGCCGTCGCGCACGATCTCGGTCTGCCCGGCCATCGCGATGACGACGGGCACGCAGCCGGCGGCCATCGCCTCCACGGTCGTGATGCCGAAGTGCTCGAAGACCCAGGGCGCGTCCTCCGGGTGCTCACCGAGCCCGGTGGCGTGCCAGAACAGCTTGGACGTCGCGAACAGCTCGGAGACGAGGGCCCGCGGGGCGTTCGGGTGCACGTGCACCGCGTGACCTGCGCCGGCGGCGCGCACCTGCTCCAGGTAGGGCAGGTCCTCCTCGCTGCACCCGCCCACCAGGTGGTACTCCCAGCCCTGCAGCTCGCCGCGGTCCTGGGCGGCCACGAAGGCCTGCACCATCTCGAGCTGCTTCTTGCTGTGACCGCGTCCCTGGCCGAAGAAGCGCCCGACCGACAGGACCTGGTCCCTCTTGTCGCCGGCCGGCACCGCGGAGGTGTGGACCGGGGGGAACAGCAGGTCGGAGTCGCGGTGCCAGTAGCGCTGCACCCACTCCCGCGTGTACTCGCTGATCGAGACGACCTGCTGGTAGCTGTCGAGGAAGCTGAGGTTCTCGGGGTCACGGCGCAGGTAGGGCAGCCGGTAGCCGAGCCGCTCGCGAAGCCGCAGCCGCGAGCCGCCCATGAAGATCCGTGAGACCGCCACGCCCAGCGCGCGCTGGTCCGGCGGCGCGGGCGCGAACGTCTCGGACATGAACCGGACGAGCAGCGGGCGCGTCGACGCCGGCAGCCGCAGGTGGTGCGTCGTGAACGACCCTGGCCGGACCGGGACGTCTGCCACCGCCTCGCCGTTGGCCACGACGGTGAGCGTGCAGGGCGCGGGGGCCGCCGGTCGGCCCACCTGGATGATCATCTCGCGCGCGGGACCGGGCCCGAGGCGCAGCTCGGCGTCCCCTCCGGTCCAGGACCAGCTGCGCCGCCGCCCGCCCTCGGGCGGGAACCAGCCGTGTCCGTACTCGAACGGCATGCCGACCGAGCGGACGTACGGGCCGAGCCGGCGCGACAGCGCCTTCTGCAGGCGGGTGAGGTCGTGGTCCCAGGGGGTCGGGAAGTAGACGGCGTAGCTGCTGTGCTCGGCCTCCGAGCGGACCCGGCTCATGTAGGACGCGTTCACGAACAGGTCGTAGTCCGCGCTCAGCTCGGAGATCGCTTCCTCGCCGACGTCGGGGACGAGGCGCAGCCGCACGCCGGACAGGTCGATGCCCAGGTGCTGCTGCAGCGCGTCGAGCGTGATGTCGCCGTGGCCCACCAGGTCGACCTCGTCGGCCTCGTGCGTCAGGACGGCGGCCAGCATGCCGGTGTAGCGCTCCCCGCCGCCCATCGTGGCGAGGTGGCGGTTGTAGACGGCGGCCCTCATCGCGGTGCCAGCCAGCGCTGCAGCTCGCGCGCCGGCACCGGTGCGGCCTGGACCTGCCGGCGGCGGGCGAGCATGCGGGGGAGCAGCCGCAGGAAGGAGCGGATCACCCGCAGGCGCAGCAGGGTGGGGCGCAGGGGCGGCCTGCTGCGGGTGCCGAGGCTGCGGCGCAGGACCTGCCAGAGCAGCGAGAGCGTCGTCAGGGGGTAGCGCAGGACCTCGCGCACCGCGAGCCCGCGGGTGGCGTCCTTGGTGAGCATCAGCAGCCGGTTGCGGTCGACGTGGAAGGTGAACAGCGGCGACCACTCACCGGTGCTCGCCGAGTGGATGTGCCGCACGACGGCCGTGGGCTCGTAGCGGACCGTCCAGCCCTGGGCCTGCAGCCGCCACGACAGGTCGCAGTCCTCGTAGTAGAGGAAGAAGTCGTCGTCGAAGTAGCCGACCCCGCGGATCGCCTCGGTGCGGAAGGCCACGGCCGCACCGCACGCCGTGAAGACCTCGCACGCGTCGTCGTACTGGCCGCGGTCGACCTCCTGGTAGCCGCGGTCCGCGCCGTAGCCCTCCGGCAGCACCAGGCCGCCGACGTTGTTGACGACGTCGACCACCGGCGCGCCGGCGGGCAGCACGAGCTCGTGCACGGCCGGCTCGGTGCCGACCTCCCAGGACGCCTCGCCGCCGTCCCAGCGCAGCGTCGCGGTCACCGGCCGCTGCGCCCACATGCGTACGGCGACCCGCACCGGGCCGTCGGGCCGGCTGCCGTCGGCGCTGACCGGCAGCAGCAGCGTGCCGCGCGGCCGGGTCCAGCGGAAGCGGCCCTCTCCCACGCCCTCGGCGCCGTAGGTGAGGGACTCCCAGAGCACGTGGTCGGTGACGTCCTCGAGCCGTCCGCCGCGCTCCACCTGCACCTGGCCCACCTGGACCCCGAGCTCGCGGCCGTCGCCGGGCGCCGAGAAGGGCGGCACGTCCAGCGCCAGCTCGACGAAGCCCGGCAGGAACAGCACCTTGGAGGTGACCGCGCCGAGCCGTTCGGCACCCGGCGCGTCGAACGGCTCCAGGAGGTTGCGGAGCCAGTCGCGGGCAGGACGGGCGTCGTTGTTGAGCAGCACCGCGAAGGGCGTGGTCACGTGCCGCAGCGCGACGTTGTTGCCGCCGGCGAAGCCGTCGTTGCGCGGGTTGGCCACGACCTCCACCGCCGGCCAGTCCCGACGCAGCAGCGCCAGGCTGTCGTCGCTGGAGGCGTTGTCGACGACGACCGTGCGCCACGAGCCGGCCGGCAGGTCCTGCTGCTCGAGGGCGGCGAGGCAGTCCGGCAGCAGTGCCGCGCCGTTCCAGTTGACGATGACGACGGTGCAGCGCGGCTCGGTCACGCGACCGCCCGGCGGCGGCGCACGACGTAGGCACCGGCGAGGCCGACCAGGGTGAGCGGCAGCAGCACCAGCCCGGCCTCGCGCTGCCGGTCGTGGTAGGTGAAGACCACCCGGGAGTGCCCGGCGGGCACCACGACGCCGCGGAAGGCGTGGTCGGCGTGCAGGACCTGCTGCTCCTTGCCGTTCACAGTCGCGTGCCACCCGGGGTACCAGGGGTCGGCCACCACGAGCAGCCCGCGCGCGGAGCTGGTCACGTCGAGCTCCACCCGCTCGGCCTTCAGCGACACGTCACGCACCACCGGCGGCGAGGTGGGCCGGCCCAGCCCCGGCACCGGCGCGTTCACCATGGCGCGCTGGAGCAGCGGGTAGGTCGGGAGCGCGGCCACCCGCTCCTCGCGGGTCTTCAGGACGTCGACGTCGTAGAGCACCCGACCCAGGGGCGGCGTGGTGCGGCGCCACACCAGGACGTAGGCCTCGCGGCGCTCGATGGAGAAGCCGTGCGACTCCAGCACCTTCGCCTCGTCCAGGGGGAGGCCCGGGGTCACGAACGACTGGATCGCGAGCAGGTCCAGGCCGTTCCAGTTCCACTTCGAGGGCGGCTCCGGGAAGTTGCCGCCGTTGATGTCGCCCTGCCCTGCGGCCGCCAGGAAGAAGTCCCGGTAGGTCTGCAGCGGCAGCAGCCCGCCGTCGCG
>JBAVRG010000458.1:0-1767 GCA_049694795.1 Mycobacteriales bacterium | reverse complement strand
GGTGGGGCCGGGCAGGGCCGACCAGACCGCCCGCGGGTGCCCTGACACGAGCTTGCCGAGGAACGCCGGACCCGCCGGGTAGCGCACCCACGAGCCGGGCGCCGGGGCCACCGGGAGCGGCGCGGGTGGTGCCGGGGGCTCGGCCTCCACCCGGGCGTGCCGGGGCGGGAGAGCGAGGCGCAGGACGTCGTACAGGCCGCCGGCGGCCCGGTCGGCCACCGCACGCGCGAGCGCCGCCACCTCGTCGGTGAGGACCGGCTCAGGGCTCACGAGGGACTGCAGCGGCTGCAGCGCGCCCTCGTGGTCGCTCTCGTCGAGGCGGGCCAGCACCAACCCGTCGACCAGCCTGCCGGAGAAGCGCACCCGCACCCGGCAGCCCGCCTCGGCTGCGGCGAGCTTCGCGGGTACGGCGTAGTCGAACGGCCGGTCGAGGTGCGGCACCCCGGTGTCCACCGCCACCCGGGCCACCGGCCGCTCCGCCGCGACGACCGAGGGCTTCCTGGCACGCGGGCGGGGCCCCATGCTCAGCTGCCGGCTCTCGGTCACGGGCGCGAGGCTAGGTCACCGCGCCGACGCCCGGACGTCAGCCGTCCCCAGCCGCTGCTCGCACGTGAGCGTGTCCGCGGCGACCGGAGCGCTGCCCATCATCATCGTGTCCGGAGCCGAGCGGGCGACCGTCCCGGCGCGGACACGATGATCACCCCGCAGGCACCCGCAGGCCGGACACGGCGACGCGCCCCCCACCTGGCGGTGAAGGGCGCGTCGACGGGCGCCGCGGTACTACTGACCGGCGGCCTTCTTGAGCAGCTCGGCCCGCTCGGTCGACTCCCAGGTGAAGTCCTTGTTGTCCCGGCCGAAGTGGCCGTAGGCGGACGTCTGGGCGTAGATCGGGCGGAGCAGGTCGAGGTCGCGGATGATCGCGGCGGGGCGCAGGTCGAAGACCTCGGTGATGGCGGCCTGCAGGACGCTGTCCTCGACCGTGCCGGTGCCGAAGGTGTCGACGAACAGGCCGACCGGCTCCGCCTTGCCGATCGCGTAGGCGACCTGCACCTCGCAGCGGCTCGCCAGCCCCGCGGCGACGACGTTCTTGGCGACCCAGCGCATCGCGTAGGCGGCGGAGCGGTCGACCTTGGACGGGTCCTTGCCGGAGAAGGCGCCGCCACCGTGCCGCGCGTAGCCGCCGTACGTGTCGACGATGATCTTGCGCCCGGTCAGGCCGGCGTCGCCCATCGGGCCGCCGATGACGAACTTGCCGGTCGGGTTGACCAGCAGCCGGTAGCCCTCGGTGTCGATGCCGAGGCCCTCCAGCTCGGGCGCCACCACGTGCTCGGCGATGTCGGGGGTGAGCAGGTTGACGATGTCGATGTCCTCCGCGTGCTGGGAGGAGACGACCACGGTGTCGAGGCGCGCCGGGCGGCCGTCGACGTACTCGATCGTGACCTGGGTCTTGCCGTCGGGACGCAGGTAGGGGATCACGCCGTCCTTGCGGACCTGGGTGAGCCGCTTGGCGAGCCGGTGCGCGAGCGCGATCGGCAGCGGCATCAGCTCGGGGGTCTCGTCGCAGGCGAACCCGAACATCAGGCCCTGGTCGCCGGCGCCCTGCTTGTCCAGCTCGTCCTGGTCGCCCTCGACGCGGGCCTCGTAGGCGGTGTCGACGCCCTGCGCGATGTCGGGGCTCTGCGCGCCGATCGACACGCTGACGCCGCAGGAGGCGCCGTCGAAGCCCTTCTTGGAGCTGTCGTAGCCGATCTCGAGGATCGTGTCGCG
>JBAVRG010000457.1:0-2439 GCA_049694795.1 Mycobacteriales bacterium | reverse complement strand
GACAGCGGCGTGATGGTGGCGCTGCAGGGCACCGAGATCGTGCGGGTGCCGCTCGAGCAGGCCACCAAGACGCTCAAGACGGTGCCGCTCGAGCGCTACCAGGAGGCCGAGGTCTTCTTCGGCTGACCCGGCCGCGGCCCGGCCTGCCCGACCCCTACCTGCCCGACTTCGCTGAGCAGGTGCACGCCTGGAGGCCCTCCGCACGCTCGGCGCCGGGTCCGAAGCGGGCACCTGCTCAGTGAAGTGGGAGAGGGGCGGGGCACGCGGGTGCGAGACTGAGCAGGTGACGCACCTGCTCGATCCCACCGCCGGCACCGGACCCTCCCGCGACGGGCTGGACGCCTGGCGCGGCCTGCCGGCCGCCCAGCAGCCGAGCTGGCCCGACCAGGCCGTGCTCCGCGAGGTGGTCGAGACCCTCATGGCGGTCCCGCCGCTGGTGCAGCCGCACGAGTGCGACGTGCTCCGGACGCGGCTCGCGGCGGTCGCCCGCGGGGAGGCGTTCCTCCTGCAGGGCGGTGACTGCGCGGAGACCTTCGACGCCAACACCGCCGAGGGGATCCGCGGCAAGGTCCGCACCCTGCTGCAGATGGCCATCGTGCTCACGTACGGCGCCTCCATGCCGGTCGTGAAGCTCGGCCGCATGGCCGGTCAGTACGCCAAGCCCAGGAGCGCGGACGTCGAGGCGGCGACAGGGCTCCCGTCGTACCGGGGTGATGCCGTCAACGACCTGCACGGCGACCGCACCCCTGACCCGCGCCGGCTGGTGCGGGCCTACGCCAACAGCGCCGCGACGCTGAACTTCATGCGTGCCATGGCGACCGACGGCAGCGCCGACCTCGAGAAGGTCCACGACTGGAACACCGCGTTCGTGCGCAGCTCGCCGCTCGGGCACCGGTACGAGGAGCTCGCCACCCAGATCGAGCGGGCGCTGGCCTTCATGCGCGCCTGCGGCCTCGACATCTCCGGGATGCCGGCGACCCACGGCGTCGAGCTCTACGCGAGCCACGAGGCGCTGCTGCTCGAGTACGAGCGGGCCCTCACCCGGTACGACGAGTCCGGCGAGCGGGCCTACGCGCTGTCCGGGCACCTGGTGTGGGTGGGGGAGCGGACCCGTGACCTGGACGGCGCCCACATCGACCTGCTGAGCCGGGTGGCCAACCCGATCGGCGTGAAGCTGGGTCCGTCCACCACCCCCGAGACGGCGCTCGCGCTGGCCGAGAAGCTCGATCCCGCAAGGGATCCCGGCCGGCTGACGATGATCACCCGGATGGGCGCGGGCCGGGTGCGCGACCTGCTGCCCGCGATCGTGCGGCACGTCGAGGCCGCCCGCGGCCCCGGCAGCGTCATCTGGTGCTGCGACCCGATGCACGGCAACACCACCGAGACCGCGAACGGCTACAAGACCCGGCACTTCGACGACGTGATGGACGAGGTGCGCGGGTTCTTCGAGGTGCACGCCTCCCTCGGCACCCATCCCGGAGGCGTGCACGTCGAGCTCACCGGCGACGAGGTGACCGAGTGCCTCGGGGGCGCGCACCAGCTGACCGACGCCGACCTCTCAGGGCGCTACGAGACCGCCTGCGACCCGCGGCTGAACAACGGCCAGTCGCTGGAGCTGGCCTTCCTGGTGGCGGAGATGCTGCAGGCGGCGCGGGTCAGCTCGTCGCGGTGAAGGTCGCCTGCGCGCTGTGCAGGCCGTCCTCCGCGGTCACGTCGTGCGGCCCGGGCAGACCGCCGCTGTCGTGGGCCACGACGGTCGTGGTGAACCGGCCGCGGGCGTCGGCAACGACCACCGAGGTCGACCCGGCGTTCTGGCTGAACCGCTCGAGGTAGCGGACCGTCACCTGCGCGCCCGGGGTGAAGCCCGTGCCGTTCACGGTGACCTCGGTCTCCTGCGGCCCGCTCTGCGGGACGAGGTCCAGCGTCAGGGGCTCGGCCGAGACGGTCGGGGTCGGGCTCGGCGTCGGGGAGGACGTCGGCGTCGGCGTCGGCGACGGCGTGATGAGGAAGACCCGGGGGGTGGGGGAGAGCGAAGGGGCGGTCGACGCCGGCCCGGTCGCGGGGGCGACGGTGAGCACCGGGGCCGCCGTGACCAGCGGCACGGTGCTGTCGCCGGCGAGGGGTGAGACGCCCGAGCCGCGGCTGAGCAGGACCCCGAGGCCGACGCCGAGTCCGGCGGCCGCGACCACGCCGAGGAGCATGAGCGCGTAGTGCGGTCGGCGCTCGTCGTCCCAGTCGTCGAAGGCCTCTCCGGCCGGCACGGCGGCAGGCAGCAGCTGACGGGCCCGTGCCTCGACCCGGGTCAGCAGCGCTTCTCGCTCGGCGTCCGGCAGGGCCACGACAGTGAGCCCGGACAGCAGCCGGCGCGCCCGCTCCTGTGCGTCCAGGGCGTCCGCGCAGCGCTCGCACGACTGCACGTGCCTGCGGGTCGTCGCGTCC
>JBAVRG010000456.1:0-2730 GCA_049694795.1 Mycobacteriales bacterium | reverse complement strand
CCGCGTGCAGGCGCAGGGTCGGGCTGACGTCCACGGACCGCCCAGAGGCGACCAGGCTCAGCAGGATCCGTGCCGTGGGTCGGCGCGGGTAGGTGCCGAAGCCGGTCTTGTCGTCGCGCTGCGGGCCCAGGAAGTAGCCCTCGACGATCGGGGAGCGCTCCTGCGTCTGCGCGTGCCACGCCATCGCCCTGGCGATCTCTGGCCTCGGCAGCGGCACCAGCAGCGTGGTGCCACGCAGGGCCCCGGCGCTGCCGGTGAAGAACGCCGGCGCGGCCACCTTGCTCCCCTCGCCGAACTGGCGAGGGACCAGGGGAAGCAGGCACAGGACCACCAGCACCCAGCCGAGTGCCCGTTGCCGCCCGCCGGCGGGCAGCCGGTCCACGGCGATGCCCACGAGCAGCGCCACGAGCAGCGTCACGACCAGCATCCACCGGATCGTGAGCGCACTGCCCACCACGGGCAGGGAGCGGCTGAGCGCCCAGGGGGTCGGGACGGCGGTCCGCACGCCCGCCAGGTGCAGGTGGTAGCCAAGCGCCAGCACCACCAGCCCGACCGCGGTCGCCGCCGCGGTCCTCACCACCGGGTCGCGGCGCCACCGCCAGACGACGGCCACGAGCAGCACCAGCAGGGGGAGCCCGAGATAGCCCATGTTCTCCGAGGCGTTCAGGTGCCAGACCGGCAGCAGCGTCCGCAGGCCGGCGGGGGACAACCACACCCGGGACGTGGGCAGGACCATCTGCACCGGGTCGAGGACGAACTGGTCCCGCGACTGGAGCTCGCTGTGCAGCCGGGGGGTGCCGAAGAACTGCACCCACAGCGGGACGCCCGCCAGCACCAGGGTCGTCGCGGCGGCGGTCAGCCCGGTCACCAGGACGGCGCGGAGGCGACGCCGTACCAGCTGCCGGTGCTGCACGGCGAGGACGGCCAGCAGCAGCACGGCGGCACCCGCGGTGAGGACGAGCACCTCCTCGCCCACGAGCAGCTGGCAGGCCACCAGGAGGCCGGCGAGCAGCCCCGTGCGCACCGGGCGCCCGCGCCCTGTCGCGGCGTCGGTCACGAGCAGCAGCAGCGGCGGCACGAGCGGCAGCAGGGTCAGGTGCAGGTGGCCGAGGGACGCGGCCATCAGGGGTGGCGAGAACCCGAAGACCAGTCCCGTGACCAGCCGGGCGGACGTGCGCTGCAGGAAGCGCCCGCTGCACAGGTAGGCCGACCAGGCCGACAGCGCCGGGCCGAGGACGAAGAGCACGTTGAGGGTGAGCACCGGGCCGCCGAGCTCGGTCACGGGTGAGAGCAGCGCGCCCGGCAGCAGGAGGCTGGTGTTCCACATCAGGTTCACGCCGTCGGGGGCGTTGAGCGCGTGCGTCACCAGCAGGCCGGCCCCGTGGTCGTGCCACAGCGCGGCGTGCGTGTGCGACAGGAACCACAGGAACAGCGCGAGGTCCCCGCCGCCGCCACCCAGGGTGCTGTGCACCGGGTCCCGCAGGATCGGGGCGGTGACGAGAGCCGCGGCTGCGAGGTAGCCGAGGAGGGCGGCGAGGGCCCGGCGCCCGCCGTTGGCCGCGGGCGTCGGGACGCTGGTCATCGCGCCGGTGCCAACCTGACCCTCAGCAGGATCCACAGCGCCTCGACACCGTCTTTCCACGTCAGCTTCTTGCCCTCCGCGCGCGACCGGGCCTTGTAGCTGATCGGCACCTCGTACGGGCGGACCCCCCGGCGCAGCAGCTTGCCGGTCACCTCGGCCTCCATCCCGAAGCCGGCCGACCGGATGTCGAGCTCGCGGTACAGCGGCAGCGGCATGAGCTTGAAGCAGGTCTCGAGGTCGGAGATGTAGGCGTCGTACAGGACGTTGGCGGCGAGGGTCACGCCCTTGTTGCCCATGACGTACCAGAAGCTGTAGGCGTTGTGGCTGCCGAAGGCGCGGGTGCCGTAGACGACGTCGGCGTCCCCGCGCAGCAGCGGCGCGAGCAGGAGCGGGATCTCCTCCGGGGCGTACTCGAGGTCGGCGTCGCAGATGATCATGTGGGTGCCGGTGGCCTGCTCCGAGGCGGTCCGGATGGCCGCGCCCTTGCCGCGGTTGCGGTCGTGGAAGAACACCTTCAGCCGGGGGTCGGACAGCCCGGCGAGGACCTCGCGGGTGCCGTCCGAGCTGCCGTCCTCCACGAGGACGAGCTCGATCTCGCAGGGGTAGTCGACGTCGAGGACGCGCTTGACCGCGTCGGCGAGCGTCTTCTCCTCGTCGTAGACGGGCATCAGGATGGAGAGCTTCACACGGTCCTCGGTGGGCGCTAGGAGGCGGACCGGAGCACTCTACGGCGAGAAATCCCGGTTGATCATGGCTCCGGCCCCGTGTTCAGCCGAGGTTCAGGCAGCGACGCAGCGTGACCGCGAGGGCGGTGAGCACCAGCGCCCCGAGCGCCAGAAACGGTGCGGCGCCGGTGGCCGGCAGCGCCGCCCGGACCGCTGTGGCGGGCACCGCGCCGCGGCTGCCCGCGGCGACCGGCCCGAGCACCTCGACGGCCTGGTGGAAGGTGCCGCGGTTCTCGAAGGGCTGCGACGGGGTGGCGAGCGCGCCGGCCGTGACCGGCCTGTTCTCGTCGCAGGTGGGGGTCGCGTCGTCGGGGCACAGCACCGGCTGCCGCCAGGACGCCGGGTCGGAGCCGTGGTCCTTGCTGACCGTCGCGACCGCCTCGGTCAGAGCGCGGCGCAGCAGCGCGCGGCAGCCGGCCAGGG
>JBAVRG010000455.1:0-2592 GCA_049694795.1 Mycobacteriales bacterium | reverse complement strand
GCGTTGCCCGCGACGCGGTCCGCGCGGCGGCCCGGGTCGCGCTCGGTGCGGCGGCGCGGCGTGCCTTCGCGGGAGTCGTCGCCGACGTCCCCGACGCGGCGACCTTCGCGGCGGCCTTCACGGGCTTGCCAGCCGAGGTCCCCGCCTTCCCCGCAGCCTTGGCGGTCGACTTGGCGGTCGACTTGGCAGTCGCCTTGGCGGCCTTCGCGGTCGGTTTCGCAACGGACTTGGCAGCAGGCTTGGCCGCCGCCTTCTTGCCCTGCCCGGCCCTCCTGACGGCCGAGGTGGCTGGTCGCGTCGCGGCCGGGCGGGTCGACGCCGTACGCCGGTGCGCTCCCGCCTCCGCGTCGACGTGGCCCAGGGCTGCCGACGCCGGGTCGGCAGCGGTGAGGGCACCGGTCGCGGGGTCGTACTGCCAGGAGGCGGTGCGGCTGCGGGCCCGGGCGTACCAGGTGACCGTGACCAGCCAGCTGCCCGCGTCCTCGCGGTGGGTCGACCACGCGAGGCTCTCGGGCCGCAGCGAGGGCGTCTGGGCGAGCGCCTGGTCGACGGCCTCGCCGAGCGGCAGCGCGGACCGGCCCAGCCGGCCGCGCACCAGGTGGGCAGAACGGGCTGCGTCGATGACGCGGGCCATCTCCCCCTGCACCGGCCCGGCGAACCGCTCGACCCGCGTCACGGGGACCCCTGCCGACACGGCGATCGCCTCCGCGGACTCCCCCGCCCGCAGCCGGGCCTGGATGTCCTTGGGCGTGAGCTCCGGACCGGGCGCAACCTCCCCCGGCCGCGGCAGGTCGCCGCGGACGGCGGCGACGAGCCGGTCGTCGATGGCGACCCGGAAGCCTCCCGAGGTCGCACCGCGGGTGCCGGCGAGCAGGAGGTGTCGACCGTCCTCGCTCACCGCGACGACGTGGAGCTCGCGCACCGGTACTCCGTCCTGTGTGGGGTCTGGGCAGTCTCTCGACCCGCCCCGCCCGGCACAAGCGTCGCCGGGGGCAGACCTACGGCCGAACGGCGCCGGCGTAGTCGCTGCGGAAGGCGTCCTGGATCTTCACGACGTCACCGGTCTTCGGGGCGCTGATCATCCGGCCGCCGCCGATGTAGATGCCGACGTGGTGGATCGGCGAGCCGAAGAACACCAGGTCACCGGGCTGCAGGTCGCCGCGGGAGACGTGCGGGCCGCTGCTGTACTGCGCCTGGCTGGAGTGCGGCAGCGAGACGCCGGCCTTGGCCCAGACCCACATGGTGAGGCCGGAGCAGTCGAACTCGCTGGGGCCGGACGCACCCCACCGGTAGGGGCTGCCGAGCTTGTTGTAGGCCTCCTGGACCGCGACGCCGGCGCGACCGCTGGCCGGGCCGGTGTAGGTGCCGACGTCGACGGACCGGCTGCGCGAGGCGCGGGCGGCCTCAGCGGCCCGGCGGGCAGCCGCCTGGCGGGCGGCGTTGAGGCGGCGGCGCTCGTCGGCCTTCAGGGAGCTCAGCAGCCGCTGCTCCTCGGCGAGGGCGCTCTCGATCTGGCTCTTCTGCGCAGCCATCGCCTGCGCGACCGCCGTCTGGGAGGCCTGCTCGCGGGCGGCGTCCGCCCGCACCGCGGCGAGCCGGTGCCTGGCGGTCTGCGCTGCGGCCAGCTGCGCGCTCTGGCCCGCGGCGATGCGGTCGAGCGAGGAGGCGCGGTCAAGGAAGGTCTGCGGGGTGCTGGTGTTGACCAGCTGCACGAACTGGTCGGTGCCGCCCGAGCGGTAGGCCGCGGCCGCCACCGACGACATGTGCCGGCGGATCGCGTCGAGCTCGGCCTGCGCCGCCCGGACCCGGGCCTGCGCCACGGCCGAGCGCCGGGTGGCGGCGGCGAGCGCGATCTTGCTCTCGGCGTACTGCTCGACGGCGACGTCGACCTTGTCGTTGAGCGCGTTGACGCGCTGCTCCACCTCGCGCAGCGAGGGGCGCGGGTCGGCGTGGCCGATCCCGGCGGGCAGCACGGTCACGCTGGTCGCGAGGGCGAGACCGAGGAGCACGGACATGCGGGGGCTGGCGTGGCGGGTCGCCAAGGGAGGCGGCTCTCCTTCTTCCGTCGACCGCCTACCGGGTGAGCTGACGGGTTCGGGCGGGAAGCAGCCCTACGACACCTCCACCCGTCCGGGGGATGCCCGGGCGGGCCTTGATGCCGATTCACCCCAGGGGAACGTGGTTCCCCGGCTTCGCGACGGGTAAGGGGGACCCGGTGCGAATTCGGCGGTTGGTCCGAGGTGGACCGCACGAGAGTCTACGGACCGTCGTGATACATGGACAACCCACCCCTGCCTGCGCACGCTCCGTGTCGAGAGTCTCAAGCAGCGCTTGAGGGCGGCCCGAGCGGCACCAGCCGCAGGCGCGGCACCAGACCGCTCTCGGCCAGGACATCGAGGGCGTGCGCCTCGCCCGGGTCGACGTCGTAGACCCCCGGCGTGCCGAGCAGGACGGTCATGACGCAGTCGCCGCACTGCAGGTCGCGCACCGCGCACGCGTCGCAGTCGATGAGCACCGCACTCTCCTGTTCTCCGACGGCACCCTCGGCCGTGCCCCGCACGCTAGGCAGCAGGTCCGACAAGAACCCCCACG
>JBAVRG010000454.1:0-6887 GCA_049694795.1 Mycobacteriales bacterium | reverse complement strand
GCGACAGCAGGGCGTCGAGGATGGAGTCGCTGATCGCGTCGGCGATCTTGTCGGGGTGTCCCTCGGTGACCGACTCGGACGTGAACAGGCGGCGCGACACACGTGCTCCAGGGCTAGACGGGGTTTGTGGGCAGTCTACGGCGCGTTCGGCGCCGAAGGGCGCCCCGAATGGCCTGGAGCCGTCACTGGCCGTCCCCGACGGACCCGCAGTCGGCGGTGTAGGACGCCTCCACGGCCGGGTCGCCCTCCCGGGCCTTGGCTGTCGCGCTGCGCACGAGCACCAGCTGCTGCCTGTCCAGCCGGTAGCTGTCGGTGTGCACCGTGTAGCTCGCGCCGTCCGGGCTCTCGGCGCTGCGGATCTCGAGCAGGCCGGCCGGCGTGCAGCGGAACCCGTCGCCGTGCGTGACGCTGCCGCCGATGCCGAGCCGGGCGGGACCGCCGTCGAGCTGCAGCTCCCGCAGCGCCGTCCCGTCGAACCGGTACGGCGTCGCGAAGGACGTCGATGCGCCCTGGGCCGTCTCGACGAACAGCTCGGCGTACCCGTCGCGGTCGACGTCGGCGCTGCCGAGCAACGTGGCCGGGCCGGGCGCGTCGGCGTGGATCGGCGCCGTGACCGTGCGGCCGGAGCCGGACAGGGTCACGGTCAGCACCGTCGCGCTGGTGCGGATGACGTCGGCCTTGCCGTCACCGTCGACGTCGTCCTCGACCGCGGGGCGCCGGCGTGTCGGGGTGGGGCTCGGCGCCGGGCTGCGCGTGGGGCTCGCGGTCGGGCTGGGCGTCGACGTCGGGCCGGCGCTCGGGCTGGGCGGGTCGGTCGTCGCGACCGGGGTCGGCGCGAGGGACGTCGCGGCAGGCCGGGCGGTCGTCGAGGACCCGGAGCAGCCGGCGAGCAGCAGCAGGGCGGCGACGGCGGCGGGGAGGGAGGCGGTGATCAGGCGGCGCACAGCCCGAGACCCTGCCAGATCGCCGTCAGAGCCGTGCAGCGACCAGGTCCCACACGGTGTCGGCGAGCGCGTCCTTGCTGCCCAGCGGCACCTCGACGGTGGTGCCGTCGGCGCCCAGGACGGTGGCGGCGTTGTCGCTGCCCTCGAAGCCGGTGGGGTGGCCGGCCTCCCCCACCTCGTTGACGACGAGCAGGTCGCAGCCCTTGCGGGCCAGCTTGTCGCGGCCGTGCGTGAGCACGTCCGCGTGGTCGTCGCCGGTCTCGGCGGCGAAGCCCACGACGACCTGACCAGGGGCGCGGGCAGCCACGAGCGCACGCAGGATGTCGGGGTTCTGGACGAGATCGACCGAGAACGTCTCGGTCTTCTTGCGCTTGGTCGTGAGCCGCTCCGCGGGGCGGTAGTCGGCCACCGCGGCCGCCATGACCACCGCGTCCGCGCCGGCCGCCTCGGCGAGCACCGCGTCGTGCATCTCGAGCGCGCTGGTGACGTGCACCACCTTCGCGCCCGCCGGGTCGGCCAGCGCGCTGGAGGACACCAGCACCACCTCGGCGCCGCGCGCGAGCGCGGCACGAGCCAGCGCGTGGCCCTGGCGCCCGCTGGAGCGGTTGCCCAGGAAGCGCACCGGGTCGAGGTGCTCGCGGGTGCCGCCGCTGGTCACGACCACCCGGCGGCCGGCGAGGTCCTGGGGCAGGTCCCCGCGGGCCAGCACCCGCCGGCAGAGCAGCGCCAGCTCCTCGGGCTCGGGCAGCCGGCCCTTGCCGGAGTCCTTGCCGGTCAGCCGGCCCACGGCGGGCTCGACGACCAGGACACCGCGGGCGCGGAGCGTGGCGACGTTGGCCTGGGTGGCGGGGTGCTCCCACATCTCCGTGTGCATGGCAGGGGCCATGACGACCGGGCAGCGCGCGGTGAGCAGGGTGTTGGTGAGCAGGTCGTCGGCGAGGCCGTGCGCGGCCTTCGCGAGCAGGTTGGCAGTGGCAGGGGCCACGACGACGAGGTCGGCCTCCTGGCCGATGCGCACGTGCGGCACCTCCTGGACGTCGTCCCAGGTGCTGGCGGACACCGGCTTGCCGGACAGCGCGGCCCAGGTGGGGGCGCCCACGAACTCCAGCGCGCTGGCGGTGGGGACGACCCGGACGTCGTGCCCCGTCTCGGTCAGCCGGCGGAGCAGCTCGACGGCCTTGTAGGCCGCGATGCCCCCGGCGACGCCGAGGACGACCCTGGGCACCGGACTAGGCGGTGGGGGCGTCGGCGACGTGCTCGTGCGTCAGGAGGCCGGCGTTGATCTCGCGCAGGGCGATGGACAGCGGCTTCTCCTGCACCCCGGTCTCCACCAGCGGCCCGACGTACTCCAGCAGGCCCTCGCCGAGCTGGGAGTAGTAGGCGTTGATCTGGCGCGCGCGCTTGGCGGCGTAGATGACCAGGCTGTACTTGGAGTCGGTGGCCTCGAGCAGCTCGTCGATGGGCGGGTTGGTGATGCCGATCGGGTTCGCGACAGTGCCGGACACGGTTACTCCAAGTCTGCGGGGATGCTCAGCAAGGCTACCAGCGCATCGGCCGCACGCTCGACGTCGTCGTTGACGATGACGGCCTCGAACTCGTCCTCGGCCGCCAGCTCGACGCGCGCGAGGTCCAGCCGCCGCCTGACGCGCTCGGGGTCCTCGGTGCCCCGACCGGTGAGGCGACGGGCCAGCTCCTCGAAGCTGGGCGGCGCCAGGAAGACCAGGTGGGCCTCCGGCATCGCGGACTTCACCTGGCGGGCGCCCTGCAGCTCGATCTCCAGGAGGGCCGGGACACCGGCGGCGATGGTGTCGAGGACCGGCTGCCGCGGGGTGCCGTAGGAGTGGCCGGCGTAGGTGGCGTGCTCCAGCAGCTCCCCGGCCCGGACCATGCGGTCGTACTCGGCCTGGTCGACGAAGTGGTACTCGACACCGTCGCGCTCCCCGGGCCGGGGCGCCCGGGTCGTGACGCTCACCGACAGCCACACCTGCGGGTGCCGCCGGCGGACCGCAGCGATGACGCTGCCCTTGCCCACGCCGGACGGACCCGACAGGACGGTGAGACGGCCGCTCACTCGCTCGCGAACGCCTTGAGCAGCGCCTCGCGCTGCTTGGCACCCAACCCGCGGACGCGCCGCGCCGGTGAGATCTCCAGCTCCTCCATGAGGCGCTGGGCCCGCACCTTGCCGACCTTGGGCATCGCCTCGAGGACCGCGAGGACCTTCATCTTGCCGACGGCCTCGTCGGTCTCGCCGCTCTCGAGCACGTCGGCGAGGGAGACCCCGCTCGACTTGAGCCGCACCTTGAGCTCCGCACGGGCCCGACGCGCAGCGGCCGCCTTCTCGAGGGCGGCAGCGCGCTGCTCGGGCGTGAGGGGTGGCAGGGCCACGCGGGCTCACCTCAGGGTGGGTGGTCGGGACGGGAGGCGCGCGCGAACCTAGCGACTCGGCCAGCCCGGAAGCAACGTCGGCCCCGCCGCAACGCACCACAGCACACCCCGACGGCGTCGCCACAGCTCCCTGTCCTCGGGGCATACCACCCCTTTGGGGGCTCAAGGTGGGCCGCCGGCCGTCGATCTGACCGAGAACGCAGGACTGGGCCGTCGACGCAGGAGGGAGGAGCCGTGCCGCGGTCGCGGGGCAACCACCCGTCGTACAGCGCCGTCTGCGGCACGCTCCTGGCCGGACTGGCGGCCTGGCTGCTGCTGCCCGACCGGGGCGACACGGCCCGGCACGTCGTGAGCGACGCCGGCTTCGTGCTGGCCCCCGCGTGGGCGGCCTGGTGCTGCTGGAGAGCGGGCGGACGGGCCTTCCGGCTGCTCGCTGCAGGCGCCGCCGCATGGTCGGCAGGCAGCGTCGTCTGGGGCGTGCAGGAGCTCGTGCTCGGCCAGCCGTCGCCGTACCCGTCCTGGGCCGACGTGGGCTACCTGGCCTTCCCGCTGCTGACCGTCGCCGGCCTGCTGTCGCTGCCGGCCCTGGCGCGCCAGGGCTCCGGCCGCCTGCGCCTGGCCGTCGACGGCGTGGCGGTCGCGGCCTCGCTGCTGCTCATCACGTGGCTGGGAGTGCTCGCGGGGCTGGCCCGCGGGCACGACGCGCTCGGGGCCTTCCTCGCCCTGGCCTTCCCGGCGTGCGACCTGCTGCTGGCCTCCGTCGTGATCCTCGTGCTCGACCGCCTGCCGCTGCGCTCCCCCGGCGCCCTTGCCGCGCTGGGCATCGCGGGGGTCGCCACGACCGATGCCGTCTACAGCGCGCTGGCCAGCCAGGGGACGTACCGCACCGGCGGCCTGATCGACCTGGCGTGGCCGGCGGCCTTCCTGGTGCTGGCGTCCGCGCCGCGACGGCCGTCCGCGGCCCCGACGCAGGGACGACCTGACGGCAGCCGCCTGCTGCCCAGCCTGCCGGCGGCGGTCGCCTTCGCAACGCTCGTGGTCAGCGGCCGCCTCACGCAGGGCCTCGACCCGGTCCTCACCGTCGACCTGGTCGTCCTCGTCGCCGCCCTCGCCACCCGCCAGAACCTGCTCGCCACCGAGAACGCCTCGCTGCGCCGTTCCCTCGAGGCCCGGCTGGGCTTCTTCACGGAGCGCTCGGAGCAGCTCGCGACCACCGACCCCCTGACCGGTCTGCTCAACCGGGACGCCTTCACCGGGGCGCTCGCCGGGCTGGTGCGCGGGCTCGACCAGGACGGCGAGCGCCTGGGCCTGGTGCTGGTCGACCTGGACGGCTTCCAGCAGGTCAACGACGCGTTCGGGCACGTGACCGGCGACGCCCTGCTGAGCGCGGTCGCCGAGCGCCTGCGCGGCGCGCTGCGCGGCGACGAGCTGCTCGCCCGTCTGGCCGGTGACGAGTTCGCGGTGGCGGTACCCGGGCTGCACGGCGACGACGACGCACTGGCCGTCGCCGGTCGTCTCACCGGCTGCCTCACGCACCCGGTCACCGTCGGCTCGCTGGAGGTCGTCCTGGCCGCCAGCGCCGGGGTCGCCACGACCAGCTCGGCCAAGATCACGGCGAGTGAGCTGCTGCGCGACGCCGACACCGCCATGTACGCCGCGAAGGAGGCCGGCGGCGGCCAGTGCCGCGCTTTCGCGCCGGTCATGCACACCGCTGTGCGGGACCGGCTGCAGCTCGAGTCGGACCTGCGGGCCGCGCTGCTCGACCAGCAGCTGTTCCTGCACTACCAGCCGGTGGTGGACCTGGTCGCCGACCGGGTCGCCGGGTTCGAGGCCCTGGCCCGCTGGACGCACCCCGCCCGCGGCCCGGTCTCCCCCGTCGAGTTCGTCCCGGCGGCGGAGCGCACCGGCCTGGTGGTCGCGCTCGAGCGCCGGGTGCTCGACCTCGCGCTCGCTCAGCTCGCGGCGTGGCGGCGCGAGCACCACTCCCTCACCGTCGCTGTCAACGTGAGCGCCCGGCACCTGCACGAGCCCGACTTCCTGGACGTGGTCCTGGGGGCGCTCAGCCGGCACGCGCTGCCCCCCGCGGCGCTGGTGCTCGAGGTGACGGAGAGCCTGCTGTTCCAGGACGACGACCACGTGCTCGGCGTGCTGAACCGGCTGCGCACCGCCGGCGTGGGACTGGCCCTGGACGACTTCGGGACCGGCTACTCCTCGCTGTCCCGCCTGGCCCGCTACCCCTTCGACACCCTCAAGATCGACCAGGCCTTCGTGCGCGACCTGGAGGCGACCGAGTCGGCCTCCCCGGTGCTCACCGCGACCCTTGCGATGGCCCGCGCGCTCGGCATGTCCGTGGTCGCCGAGGGCGTCGAGACCGACGCCCAGCTGGCGTTCCTGCTGCGGCACGGCTGCGACCTCGCGCAGGGCTACCTGCTCTCGCGGCCCGGTCTGCCCGAGGACGTGCACAGCACCCTGGGCCGCCGCCTGCTGCCCCGCCCACGCGGTGACCTGCTGCACCTGGACTGACGCGGGTACGGCGCACCACCCGACCGGACGGTCAGGCGGCTCGGGGCGGGCGAGCCGGCCTCAGGGCAGGGAGGCGGCGATCTGCGCGGCGGCGGCGCCGGGGTCGGAGGCCCCCGTGATGGGCCGGCCGATGACCAGCAGGTCGGCGCCGTCGGCGAGGGCCTGCTGCGGCGTCGCGACGCGTGCCTGGTCCTGGGCGTCCGCGCCGACCGGCCGCACCCCCGGGGTGATGAGCACCACGCCGGGCCCGACCTCCGTGCGGACGACAGCCACCTCCTGCGGGCTGCACACCAGCGCACCGGCACCCGCGCCGACCGCGAGAGCCGCGAGGCGGCGTACGGCGTCGAGGGGCGGACCGGCCAGCCCGACCGCGTCGAGCGCGGCGCCCGACAGGCTGGTGAGGACGGTGACCGCCGCGATCGTGACGTCGGGCGCCGCCTCGACGGCAGCCCGCACCATCTCCGCGCCCCCGGAGGCGTGCACGGTGAGGTAGCGCGGCTTGAGCCGGGCGACGCCGCGGGCGGCACCGGCCACCGTGTTGGGGATGTCGTGCAGCTTGAGGTCGAGGAACAGGTCGACGCCGCTCCCGCCCCGGACGGTCTCCACCACCGACGGTCCGGTGCGGCAGAACAGCTCGAGGCCGACCTTGACCACCGACACGTGCGGGGTGACGGCCTGCGCCCAGCGGGCGGCGGTCTCGACGTCCGGCGCGTCCAGGGCGACAGCGATCGGGGCGCGCGTGCTCAACGGCTAGTCCTCGGGCTCGAAGGTGACGGGGCGGTGCGCGACGGGCGGCGGCTCGTCGCCGACGGGGTCCGGCTCCTCCGGGACGTAGAGGACCGGCGGCTTGTGGGCGACGCCGATGGCGTCTTCGAAGCGGGCGAAACCACGGTCGGCGAGCGCTCGGGCCAGCTCGTCGAGCACCCGCAGCGGCGCCGTCGGGTCGCCGAACACGGTCGTCCCGACGCTCACGGCGTTGGCCCCGGCGAGCACGAACTCCAGCGCGTCCAGGCCGGTCCGGATGCCGCCCATGCC
>JBAVRG010000453.1:0-2549 GCA_049694795.1 Mycobacteriales bacterium | reverse complement strand
GCCCAGGCCGAGGCCGCGGCGGAGGCCGCCCGGCTGCGGCCGCTGGTGGACCGGATCCGGGCCGTGGCCGCGCGGCTGCCCGACGTCGAGGTCGTCGGCGACCCGGTCGAGCGGCTCCCGCACCTGGTGACGTTCTCGTGCCTCTACCTCGACGGCGAGCAGCTGGTGCGGGCGCTCGACGAGCTGGGGTTCGAGGTGTCGAGCGGTTCGTCGTGCACGTCCTCGACCCTGGAGCCCTCGCACGTCCTCGTCGCCATGGGTGTGCTGACCCACGGCAACGTGCGGGTCTCGCTGTCGCGCACCGTCACGCAGGACGACGTCGAGCGCTTCCTGGCGGTCCTGCCCGGGGTCCTCGCCCGGCTGCGCGAGGACGCCGGGGTGAGCGGGCTGTGACCGCCGAGCGGCCCGCGCAGGTCCTCGACTGCCTCGGACGGCCGTGCCCGGTGCCGGTCATCGAGCTGGCGCGCGCCCTCCTCGCGGTCCCTGTCGGCAGCGTGGTCGAGGTGCTCTCCGACGACCCGGCGGCAGCCGTCGACATCCCGGCGTGGTGCCGGATGCGCGCGCAGGGGTTCGAGGGCAGCGAGCCCGCCGGGCGCGGCGCCGCCTACCGGGTGCGCCGCCTCAGCTGACGCTCGGGACGGCAGCGTCCTCCCGCGCCGCCGGGTCGGCGCAGACCCGCGGGAGCAGGACGAGGGTCGCCAGTACGCCGAGCGCGCCGGCGCCGGCGAGGACGTACTGCGGCCGCCAGACCTCGGCGAGCGCCCCCGCCAGGGCGATGCTCGCCCCCTGGACGCCCATGAACAGCCCCTGCTGCAGCGACAGCAGCTGGCCGCGCAGGTGCTCGGGCAGCGCCGCCAGCAGGTGGCCGTCGAGCAGCTGCCCGATCGCGCCGGCCTGCATGGTCACGAGCACCAGCGGCACCGCCAGCCACACCGGCGGGTGCAGGGCGAGGAGCAGCATCGTGCCGAGCAGCAGGGCCACCGGGAGCGGCCGCGTGACGTGCCGACCGACCACCTCGGACAGGATGCTGCCGGCGGCCGCGGCGGCGAGCAGCGCGGCGATGCCGACTGTCGAGGGAGACGCGTACGGCGTCGCGAGGGCGTCGATCGAGCAGACGCAGGCGGCCGGGACCCAGGTCATCAGCAGGACGCGACGCAGCCTCGGGTGGCGCAGCGCGGCGACCGCGGCTCCGAGGCTGGCCCGCTCGTGCGCTGTCCGGCGGGCGGGTCGCTCGGAGGTGCCGAAGCGCAGCAGCGCCGCGCTCGCGACGAACGAGACCGCGTCGAGGACCAGCAGCGTCTGCGGGCTCACGACGGTGAGTGCGGCGCCACCGACGGCGAAGCCGAGCAGCAGCGCGCTCTGCCCGAGCACCCGCATCAGCGACCGCGCCCGCACCCACACCTCGCCGTGGAGCACGTCGGCCAGGGCCGCTGCCCGGGCGCCGCTGAAGAGCGGGGTGACGACCCCGATGCCGGCCGCGAGCAGCAGGAGCACGGCGACGTGGGCGCCCCGCAGGACCATGAGCCCGACGAGCGCGGCGCACAGCAGGTCGATCGCGACCAGCAGCCGGCGCGGCGGGACGCGGTCGACGACCGGTGAGAGAGCAAACGCGCTGACGGCCTGGGGGACGAACGCGCACGCGAGCGTCAGCGACGCCAGCAGCGGGCTGGCGGTCTTGCTGTAGACGAGCACCGACAGCGCCACCTCGGCCGCCACGGATCCGGTCAGCGAGATGCCGTGGGCCAGGACGACGGCCGGCATCTCCTTGTGCCGCAGCACGTCCCGGTAGGTCGTCATGGCAGCAGCGTGCGGCGACCCGCCGTACCCGCCTATCGTTTCGGCGGAGGTCGAAGTGATCGAGCTGCACATGAGCGAGCAGGACGTGCTGCGGCTGCGCTTCGCGGTGTCGCCGATCTGGGAGGTGCTCGCCGCCGTACGGGCGGTCCACCTCGGGACCGTCCCGCCGTCGCTGCGGCCGTGGCGCGCGCTCGTGGAGCCCGTGGCCACGCCCGTGCTGGTGGCGCTGCAGGCCAGCCGGCGCTACACGCCGGACTTCCTCACTCCCCCGCCGGTCGCGGGCGAGCGCAGCATCGAGGCCGAGATCGAGCTGGTGGCGCAGACGCCGCTGGACGTGGTGCGCGAGGAGTGCCGACGGGCGGGCGTGCCGGTCGACGACCCCCGAGCGCTGCGGGACCGCGTCGTCGAGGAGATGCGCGACGCGTGGGCCTGTCTGCTCCAGCCGCACTGGCCGCGGCTGCACCGGGTGCTCGCGACCGACGTGGACCACCGGTCCCGGCGCCTGGTGTCCGGCGGCATCACCTCGCTGCTCGAGGACCTGCACGAGACGGTCTCGTGGTCGGCGCACGCCCTCCGGGTGCGCGGACCGGTACGCGACCGCCGGGAGCTGCACGGCGAGGGCGTCGTGCTGATGCCGTCCGTCTTCGGGGTCGGCCGACCCGTGGTGATCCTGGACCCGCCGTACCAGCCGGTGCTCATCTACCCGGCGCGCGGCGTGGCGACGGCGTTCACCGCGCCGGTGGCCCCGGCGG
>JBAVRG010000452.1:0-46535 GCA_049694795.1 Mycobacteriales bacterium | reverse complement strand
GCGCCGGGCAGTGGCCGGCTTGGCCCTGCTCGCTGCCGCAGTGGCGCTCAGCCCGCTGCTCGGCCTGCTCGTCCCGCTCTGGGCGTGAGGCGGGCGGGCACCGCCGGGCCCGTCGCGCCGCAGCCGGTGGGAGCCGCTGACGACTGGTTGAATGCCGCCGTGACAGACCCCGAGGACGTCCTCAAGCAGGTCGAGCAGCGGGTGCTGTGGCTCGCCACGAGCATCGTGCACGCGGCCAACGCCCGGCGCCCCAACACCTCCGGCGTCAAGGTCGGCGGCCACCAGGCCTCCAGCGCGTCGATGGTCAGCATCATGACGGCGCTGTGGTGGGAGCACCTCACCCCGGCCGACCGGGTCTCGGTCAAGCCGCACGCCTCACCGGTTCTGCACGCCCTCAGCTTCCTGCTGGGCTCGCTCGACGCGTCCTACCTCCCGCGGTTGCGAGAGCTCGGTGGCCTGCAGCCGTACCCCTCGCGCACCAAGGACCCCGACCGGCCCGACTACTCCACCGGGTCGGTGGGGATCGGCGCGACCGCGCCGGTCTGGGGGGCGATCGCCCGCCGGTACGTCAGCGCGCACTTCGACGTCGAACCCGGCGGCCGGCAGATCTCGCTGCTGGGCGACGCCGAGCTCGACGAGGGCGCCATCTGGGAGTGCGTCGCCGACCCGATGGTGCAGAAGCTCGGTGAGGTCCTCTGGGTCGTCGACCTCAACCGGCAGTCCCTCGACCGGATCGTCCCTGACATCGCCATCAGCCGCTGGCAGGGCATGTTCGAGGCCGCCGGCTGGCAGGTCCTCGAGGTCAAGTACGGCCGGCGGCTGCAGGAGCTGTTCAGCCGGACCGGTGGCGAGGCGCTGCGCCGGCGCCTCGACCAGATGGGCAACGAGGAGTACCAGTTCCTGCTGCGCAGCCCGCTGGAGGCGCTGCGCGCCCGGCTGGTCGGTGACTCGCTCCCCCTCGGTGCCCTCCTCGAGCCGCTCACCGACGAGCAGGTGCGCGAGGCGCTGCGCGACCTGGGTGGTCACGACCTCGCCGAGCTGCGGGCGGCCTTCAAGGCGGTCGACAACACCCGACCCACCGTGGTCTTCGCCTACACCATCAAGGGCTACGGGTTGCCGGTCGAGGGCTCGCCGTCCAACCACAGCGCACTGCTCAGCGAGGAGCAGTACCGCGCGCTCGCGGACGCCCTCGGCACCTGCGCAGACGAGCCGTGGGAGGCCTTCCCCGAGGACTCCCCGGCCGGCCGGTTCTGCGCCGCGGTGGCTGCGCGACTGGCGCGTGCACCCCTGCCTGCCGGGGCCGTGCCCGCCGTACCGGGGGAGCTGGGACGGGCCTATCGCGGCGAGCACTCCACGCAGGCCACGCTGGGGCGGGTCCTCACCGACCTCGCCCGCGACGCACCGGAGGTCGCCGCCCGCCTCGTCACCGTCTCCCCCGACGTCGCGTCGTCGACCAACCAGGGCGGCTGGATCAACAAGGTCGGCGTCTGGTCACCGCAGGACCGGCACGACTGGTTCGCCGACGACCCGACGACCGACGGCGACCGCCTCGTGCGATGGCGCGAGACCTCGACCGGGCAGCACATCGAGCTCGGCATCGCCGAGGTCAACCTGGTCGGCCTGCTCGGGGAGCTCGGCGCCACCTGGACCACGCTGGGGCAGCCGCTGCTGCCCATCGGCACCGTCTACGACCCCTTCGTCGGGCGCGCGCTGGAGCCGTGGTCGTTCGGCACCTACGCAGGCGGGCAGAGCATCCTGGTCGGCACGCCGTCAGGGGTGACGCTGGCACCCGAGGGCGGTGCCCACCAGAGCATCGGGACGCCGTCGATCGGCCTCGAGCAGCCCGGGGTGACGGCGTACGAGCCGGCCTTCGCGATCGAGACCGAGTGGTGCCTGCTGGACGCCCTCTCGCGGCTGGGCCGCCCGGACGGCGAGTCCGCCTACCTGCGCCTGTCGACGCGGCCGGTCGACCAGGCCCTCGCGGACCTGCCCGAGGATCGGGCGCAGCGCCGCCGCGACGTGCTGGCCGGCGCCTACCTGCTGCGCTCCACCGGCGCCCCCGCGGTCACCCTCGTCGGGGTCGGGGCCCTGGTCCCGAACGTCCTTGCTGCCGCGGACGAGCTGCAGTCCCTGGGCGTCGCCGCGGACGTCGTGGTGGTGACCTCCTACGACCGCCTCTGGCGAGCGGTGCAGGCCCGCCGCGGGCTGCTTCGCGGGCCGGCGCACGGGGTCGACGAGGGCGTGCTCGACAGGGCCTTCGGCGCCCGCGCGCCGCTGGTCACGGTGCTCGACGGGCACCCGCACACCCTGGCGTTCCTCGGGACCGTGACCGGCACCCCCGTCAGCTGCCTCGGGGTGTCGACCTTCGGCCAGGGCGGCGGGGTGGAGGAGGTCCATGCCCACCACGGGCTGGACGCCCGGTCGGTCGTCGAGGCCGCGCTGGACCTCGTCGACTAGCTCTCGGTGTCCGCCGCCTTCACGCACTCCTTGAAGCCGTAGCGCTTCATCCAGGTCAGGTCGGCCTTGGTCGCGAGCGGCGGGTGGGAGATCAGCTTGGTCAGCGTGGCGTTGTCCTTCGTCTTCGCCGCGGCGGTCACCTTCTCCCCGAACGTCCGACCCTCCTCCACCTGCTTGCTGAGCGGGACCAGGAACCTCTTGTCCAGCTCGGCCTTGTCCCCCTTGGGGACCTCGAGCGCCTTCAGGTCGGAGGTGGCCTGGTCCGCCAGCGCCAGGACCTTGTCGATGTACGGCGGGATGTCGGCCACCGCGGTCGGCGAGGTGAGGGCGTCCTGGTCGGTGTTGGCCTTGCTGCAGATGGCCTCGGCCTTCTTCAGGTAGTCGGCCTTCTTCGCACCCCCACCACCGCCGCAGGCGGCGAGCAGGACGAGCACGGGCAGGGTCCACAGGAGTCGCGTCACGCCGCACTTCCTACAGGACAGCCGACCTACCGCGGTCGCCGACCCACCACCCAGCACCCCACGGCCGCGGCGGCGGCGACGTTCAGCGAGTCCACGCCGCGGGCCATGGGGATCCGGACCCGCAGGTCGCTGGCACCCAGCGCCTGGTCGGTGAGCCCCGGACCCTCGGCACCGAACAGCAGCGCGGCCCGGTCGTCGTCGTCGAGCCGGACCTCGTCGAGCGGGGTGGCGTCGGCAGCGGGCGTGAGGGCGAGAACGCGGAAGCCCTTGCTGCGCAGCAGATCCAGGTCTGCGGGCCAGCTGTCGAGGTAGGCGTAGGGCAGCGCGAAGACCTCCCCCATCGACACCCGCACGGCACGCCGGTAGAGCGGGTCGCAGCAGCGCTCGTTGAGCAGCACCGCGTCCATGCCCAGCCCTGCCGCGCTGCGGAACACCGCCCCGAGGTTGGTGTGGTTGTTGACGTCCTCGAGCACCACGACGCGCCGCGCGACCTCGAGCACCTGCGCGACGCTCGGCAGCGGCAGCCGTCCGAACGACGCCAGGGCGCCCCGGTGCACGTGAAAGCCCGTGACGGCCTCGAGGACGTCGTAGGACGCGGTGTAGACCGGCGCCTCCGGCAGTCCGGAGGGCAGCACGCGGTTGTCCGCGAGCAGCACCGAGCGGAGCGGGTAGCCGGCCCGTGCGGCGCGCTGCATGACGAGCTCGCCCTCGGCCAGGAAGAACCCCTTCTCCGGCTCGTGCTTGGTGCGGCGCACCACGTCGGTCAACCCGACGTAGTCCGCGATCCGCGGGTCAGCGGGGTCCTCGATGCGGCTCACGGACGGGCGCGCTCGTACTGCTTGGGCCAGGTGATCTCGTCCCCGAGCTCGGTCGCCGCGCGCAGCGGCCAGTACGGGTCGCGCAGCAGCTCTCGGGCCAGGAGCACGACGTCGGCCTGACCGGAGGTGAGGATCTCCTCGGCCTGCTTCGGCTCGGTGATGAGCCCGACGGCGCCGGTCGGGATGCCGGCGGCCCGCACCGCCTCGGCCAACGGCACCTGGTAGCCCGGCCCGACCGGGATCTGCTGGGCGTGGTGCAGACCGCCGCTGGAGACGTCGACCAGGTCGACACCCGCAGCCGCCAGCAGCGGGGCGAGCCGGACCGAGTCGTCGACCGTCCAGCCGCCCTCGACCCAGTCGGTGCCGGAGATGCGGACGAGCAGGGGTCCGGCGAAGACCTCGCGCACCGCGGCCACCACCTCCAGCAGCAGCCGGCTGCGGCCCGTGAAGCTGCCGCCGTACGCGTCGGTGCGGGTGTTGGCCAGCGGGCTGAGGAACTGGTGCAGCAGGTACCCGTGCGCCGCGTGCAGCTCGATGACCTCGAACCCGGCCCGCTGTGCGCGCTCCGCAGCGGCCCGGAAGTCCGTGACGACCTTCGCGATGCCCTCGGCGTCGAGCTCGCGCGGTACGGCGTACCGCCCGAACGCGACCGCGCTGGGCGCGACCGTCGGCCAGCCGCCCTCCTCCACGGGAACCGTGCCCCGCTTCTCGTGCCAGGGGCGATAGGTGCTCGCCTTGCGACCGGCGTGGGCCAGCTGCACCCCCGGTACGGCGCCCTGAGCCTTCACGAAGGCCGTGACCCGCGCCCAGCGCTCCGCCTGAGCCTCGTCCCAGAGGCCCGCGTCGTCGGGGCTGATCCGTCCCTCCGGGCTGACGGCGGAGGCCTCGGTGAGGACCAGACCGGCGCCCCCCACGGCCCGCGAACCGAGGTGCACGAGGTGCCAGTCCGTCGGCAGGCCGTCCACGCACGAGTACTGGCACATGGGGCTCACCACCACGCGGTTCCGGAGGGTGGTGCCACGCAGGGTCAGGGGCTGGAAGAGGGTGCTCACGTCCTGTCTGAACTCCGGCGGCCTGTCGCCTTGTTCCTGTTCGTCCCGGCGTCGAGGAGCTCCGGGCGCGTCGCTAGAGTTGGAGCTCGTCAGACCTGCTCATCCCTGCCCAGCTCCAGCTGCATGCCGAGGAGGCACCCCATGGCCGGCGGCCACAACGTCAAGGCGACCTCGTGGGTCACTGTGGCGCTCATCATCATCGCGAGCGTGCTGCTGGGCTTCGCGCTGCCCATGCACTCGGGGGCGCTCGGGATCGCCGGCGGGGTCGTCCTGCTCGCGGGCATCGTGACCGGCGGGGTGTTCCGCATCATGGAAGACGCCTACTAGGAGCCCGCGGTGTGCCGGTCGATCAAGACGCTCCGGCCACCGATGACCCCTGAGGTCACCGAGGCGGACGTGCACGCGGCCGCGCTGCAGTACGTGCGGAAGGTCGCCGGCATGCGCGCGCCCTCGACCGTCAACACCGCCGCCTTCGAGGCCGCCGTGGACGCCGTCGCGGCGACCACCCAGGACCTGCTCGACGCCCTCGTGCTCCGCGGCGCCCCCGGCTCGCGCTGAGCCCCGGCGCGGGCCCGTTCGCCGACCGCCTGGCCAGCTGCGCGCCCTGCGCGTGCAGCTGGCCAGGCGTTGCCGCGCAACCTCGCCGAAGAGGCGTTCCCGCTGAGGTCAGCGCCGCTCGCGGGCCCAGCGACGCATGGTCTCGATCCGGTCCTGCAGCTGCTGCGCGGTCGCCTGCGCGGACGGCGGGCCGCCGCAGGCGCTGCGCAGCTCGGCGTGGATCGCACCGTGCTGCTTGCCGGTGCGGTGGTGCCACGCCCCCACCAGGCCGTTGAGCTCCTTGCGCAGCCCCGACAGCACCTCGAAGGCAGTCTTGTCGCGCTCCACCGGTGGCGGCACGACCGGGCCCTTCTGGAGCTGCTTGGCCTGGTGCTGCCGCAGCAGCAGCGCCACCTGGTCGGGCTCGAGCAGCCCCGGCAGCCCGAGGAAGTCCTGCTCGTCCTCGGAGCCGACCGCCGCGCCGGTGCCGTACTCACCGCCGTCGTAGATGACCCGGTCGAGGTGCGCGGAGGCCTGCAGCGCGACGAAGCCCGGTTCGTCCTCGCCCTCCTTCTCGGTGCGGTTGGCGGCCGCGAGCAGCTCGTCGGCCAGGAACTGCTCCTTCGCCGGCCCGTCGAGGGCGTGATCGCGCTCGGCCTCCATCTCGGCAGCCAGCGCCAGCAGCACCGGCACCGAGGGCAGGAAGACCGAGGCCGTCTCCCCGGGGCGCCGGTTGCGGACGAACCGCCCGACGGCCTGGGCGAAGAACAACGGCGTCTGCACCGAGGTGCCGTAGACGCCGACGGCCAGGCGCGGGATGTCGACACCCTCCGACACCATCCGGACCGCGACGAGCCAGCGGTCGTCGGAGGCGTCGAAAGCAGCGATCTTCTTGGAGGCACCCGGGTCGTCGGAGAGCACCACCACGGGCGGCTTTCCGGTGATGCCCTGCAGCAGCTCGGCGTAGAGCTTGGCGTTCTTGTGGTCGCTGGCGATGACCATGCCGCCGGCGTCCGGCATCCCGCGCCGGACCTCGGTCAGCCGGCGGTCGGCAGCTTCGAGCACCGCCGGCATCCAGTCGCCGTGCGGGTCCAGCGCGGTGCGCCAGGCGTGCGCCGTCTGCTCGACCGTCAGCGGCTCCCCGAGGGTGGCGGTGATCTCCTCCCCTGCCCTGGTCTTCCAGGTCGCCGTACCGGAGTAGGCCAGGAACAGCACCGGGCGCACGACACCGTCGCGCAGCGCGTCGCTGTAGCCGTAGGAGTGGTCCGAAGCTGACCGGGTGATGCCGTCGGGGCCTCGCTCGTAGCGGACGAACGGGATCGGGTTGGTGTCGGAGCGGAACGGCGTCCCGGTCAGGCACAGCCGACGAGCTGCCGGCTCGAACGCCTCCCGCACCGCGTCGCCCCACGAGAGGGCGTCACCGGCGTGGTGGACCTCGTCCAGGATGACGAGGGTGCGCCGGCGCTCGGTGCGCGCACGGTGCAGCAGCGGGTGCGCGGCGACCCCGGCGTAGGTGACCGCGACGCCGTGGAAGTCGGCGCTGGTGGCGCCCATGGAGTTCTTGAAGCCAGGGTCCAGCATGATCCCGACCCGGGCCGCGGCGAGCGCCCACTGGGTCTTCAGGTGCTCGGTGGGGGCGACCACCGTGACCGCCTGCACCGCCCCGCTCGCGAGCAGCTCGGAGGCGATCCGCAGGGCGAAGGTGGTCTTGCCGGCACCGGGGGTGGCGACGGCGAGGAAGTCGCGCGGGTTGCTGCGCAGGTAGCTCACGAGGGCACTGCGCTGCCAGGCCCGGAGAGGGGCCGCGACGGGAGCGTCGGGTACGGCTTGCGGGACGGTCAACGTGCTCTTTCCGGTCGTGCGTGCGCGCTGGAGGTCGTCCCGTGGGGAAGGGCCGGGCAGCGACCCGACGACACTAGGCGAGCGGCACGTCCAGGTGCCTTCCGGCGCGCCGTGACATCACCGCGAAACACCGGTGGTGCAGCATGCCCGCATGCTCCAGGTCCCGCTCCGTCGCGAGTACCGGGTCGTGCACGGCTACCGCAGGGCTTTCCTGGTGGCCGGGCCGCCGGTCGGCACCGCGCCCGTCGTCTGGCTCATCCACGGCATCGGGGACTCCTCCCGGACGTGGGACGACGTCGTACCGCTGCTGTCGGAGGGGTGCACCGTGGTCGCGCCCGACCTGCTGGGCCACGGGGAGTCCGACAAACCGCGGGCGGACTACTCGGTCGGAGGCTTCGCCAACGGCATGCGCGACCTGATGGTGGTGCTCGGCGTGGAGCGCGCCACGCTCGTCGGGCACAGCCTCGGTGGTGGGGTCGCGCTGCAGTTCGCCTACCAGTACCCCGAGCGGGTCGAGCGCCTCGTGCTCGTCGCGTCCGGGGGCCTGGGCGCCGAGGTCAACCCGCTGCTGCGCGCCTCCGCGGTGCCCGGCGCGTCCGCTGCCATCGCGCTGACCTCGCGCCGGCTCTTCCGCGAACCGGTCCTTGCCCTGTCCCGGCAGGTCGCGCGGCTCGGGCTGCTGGACAGCAGCGACGTCGAGGAGGTCGCGACGATCTGGGAGGGGCTGCGTGACCGGGCCACCCGCACCGCGTTCCTGCGCACGCTGCGCTCGGTGGTCGACGTCCGCGGCCAGGCGGTGACCAGCCGCGACCGCCTCTACCTCGCCGCCGCGGTCCCGACGCTGCTGGTCTGGGGCGACCGCGACCCGGTCGTGCCCGTCGCGCACGCGCGGGTGGCTGCCGACGCGCTTCCCGGCGCGCGGCTCGAGGTGGTCGCCCGCGCCGGCCACCTGCCGCACCGCAGCCGTCCCGAGCAGTTCGTCGACACGGTGCGCGCCTTCCTCGCCACCACCCGTCCCGCGCAGCACGACGCGGACGTCTGGCGCGACCTGCTCAGCGGCGCCGACGCGCCGGTTGTGCCCGCTTTGTCCGCAGTCTGATCTTCCTGGGCCTGGGAGGGTTAGATCCCTTGACTACCAGGGCATGTCGTGGTCAAGCACCAACAGGTGCAGACAGAGCGACGAAGGAGACCCCCGTGATCGTGCTCGGACTCATCCTCCTCATCCTTGGCCTGGTCACCAGCGTGAACATCCTGTTCACCCTCGGGATCATCCTCCTGCTGGTGGGCCTGGTCCTCAACTTCGTGCCGATGGGTGGTGCACGCCGCAGGGTCTGGTGAGTGGCGACGAAGGGGCGGTCCCGGACGGGGCCGCCCCTTCGTCGCGCCTCAGGGCTCTGTGACGAAGTCGATGAGCCGCTCCACCGACTGCAGCAGCGGCACCTCCAGGTCCGCGTAGCTGTCGACCGCGGCCAGTACGCGCCGCCAGCCCTCCCAGCTCTCGCCCCAGCCCAGGGCCGCGCAGACGCCCTCCTTCCAGGGCGTGCCCTTGGGCACCGTCGGCCACGCCGGGATGCCGAGTGCCTTGGGCTTCACGGCCTGCCAGATGTCGACGTACGGGTGCCCCGTCACCAGCACGTGCGGGCTGGTGACCTGCGCCACCACGCGGCTCTCCTTGCTGCCGGCGACGAGGTGGTCGACGAGCACGCCGAGCCGCTGGTCGCGGCGCGGACCGAAGCGCTGCACGAGACCCGGCAGGTCGTCGACGCCGTCGAGCGGCTCGACCACCACGCCCTCGACCCGCAGGTCGTGGCCCCAGACCCGCTCGACCAGCTCGGCGTCGTGCTTGCCCTCCACCCAGATGCGGCTGCCGCGCGCGACGCGGGCCGTCAGCCCCGGTACGGCGACCGACCCGCTCGCGGTGCGCTGCGGGCCCTTGGTGGCGGTGCGGACGGGCCGCACGAGGGTCACCGGCCGGCCCTCGAGCAGGAACACCCCCAGCGGGAACACCCGCACCTTGCCGCGCCGGTCCTCGAGGCTGACGCGCTCCTTGTCGCACTCCACGACCGCGCCGCACCAGCCCGAGAGCACCTCCTCGACGACCAGCCCGGCCTCGGCCGGCACCGCCGGGGGCGGGGTCTTCTTCGGGGCCGAGAGGTCGATGCCGTCGTAGGAGCGCACTCCGCGACGCTAGGCGCCAGGACCCGGTCGCGGGGCGACCGACACGGGCGCACGGCGTGCAGCAGCCGAACGGCACGGCGGTGGGCGGCTGCCGGGGAGCGCCTCCTAGGCTCCTGTCTCGTGTCCTGGTCCGCTCCCGTCCCGCCGCGCAGCGCGCTGCTCGCGTGCTGGACGAACGCCTGGCTGGCAGGCGAGGCGTCGCTGCCCGAGCTGGTGGAGCGGGTCACCGCCCACGACGAGAACCACACCGTCTCGGGGCTGTGGGTGGAGGACCTCGAGCTCGACCAGGCCGTCGGGCGGCTGCGCGCCGACGGCGTCACCCGCCTGCGACTCGCGCTGCCTGCCCCCGGCGACCCGCTCGGCCTGCCCGGCCCGGGACCGTTCACGCAGGAGGCCCTGAGCGCCGGTGAGGGCGTCCTCGCCCTGCGCCCGGACGGCACCGGCACGGGCCTGGTGCCGAGCCTCACCAGCCACGGGTCCGAGCTCGACGGCACCGTCACCACGGTGGTCTGGACGACGTACCCGGTGGAGGTCAGCGGGCCGGACCAAGGGCCGTTCCTGCACGAGGCCGAGCACGACCTGCGCGTCGGGGTGGTCGAGGCCGCCCGCGCGCTGGCGGACCTCGACGTGGCGCGCTGGAACCCCGAGATCGGGGACGCCCTGCAGGACCTTCGGCGCACGACCCGGCGGGGCATCGACGAGGACGAGCTGCCCGGCTCGTGGCCCCCGAGGGCCCGCGAGGTGCTCGTCCGGGCACGCCAGCTCGCGGCGGTCATCCACCTCGCCCAGCAGGACGTCGGCGGGGCGGTGGACGCCCGCGAGGCCGAGGCCCGCGACCAGGTGCTGCGCGAGCTCGCCCGCGTGGTGCGGCGGGCCCGCGTCGCGGCCTACAACGCGAGCACCTCGTGAGCCTGCTCGTCACCGTCACCGGCCGCGACCACCCCGGGGTCACGGCAGCGCTCATGGACGTTCTCACCGCGCACGGCGCCACCGTCGAGGACGTCGAGCAGGTGGTCGTGCACGGCCGCCTCCTGCTGGGGGTCGTGATCGCCGGCGAGGGCGACGGCGCGGCCGTCACAGCAGCCCTCGCGGAGGCGGCCGCAGCCCTCGGGGTGGAGGTCGAGTTCACCCCGCTCGAGGACGCGGAGCCCGAAGCCGCCCACCGCCACCACGTCGTCGTCCTCGGCGTCCCGCTGCCGCCGGCTGCACTGGCCGGCATCACCCGCCGGCTCGCGACCTGCGGCGCCAACATCGAGCGGGTGGTGCGGCTCTCCTCGTGGCCCGCGCAGTCCTTCGAGCTGGTCGTGTCCGGTGGGGACACCCACCAGCTGCGGCACGAGCTGGCCGCTGAGGCGGTTCTCCAGCAGGTCGACGTCGCGGTGGAGCGCGCGTCGATCTACCGCCGGGCCAAGCGCCTGGTCGTGATGGACGTCGACTCCACCCTCGTGCAGGGCGAGGTGATCGAGATGCTCGCGGCCGAGGCCGGCTGCGAGGCCGAGGTGGCCCGGGTCACGGCGGCGGCGATGGCCGGCGAGCTCGACTTCGAGCAGTCGCTGCGCGCCCGGGTCGCGCTGCTCGAGGGGCTGCCCGTGCAGGCCGTCGACCGGGTGCGGGCCGGCGTGCGGCTCACCCCTGGCGGCCGCACCCTCGTGCGCACGCTCAAGCGGCTGGGCTGGACGGTCGGCATCGTGAGCGGCGGCTTCACCGCCGTCACCGACGACCTGCGCGACCAGCTCGGGCTGGACCACGCGCTCGCCAACGTGCTGGAGGTCCGCGACGGCCGCCTCACCGGCCAGGTGGTGGGCGACGTCGTCGACCGCGCGGGCAAGGCCGCGGCGCTCCGCCGGTTCGCGGCGGAGGAGGGCCTGCGTCCCGAGCAGACGGTCGCCATCGGCGACGGGGCGAACGACCTTGACATGCTCGAGGCAGCCGGGCTCGGGATCGCCTTCAACGCCAAGCCGGTCGTGCGCGACGCCGCCGACGCCGCCCTGTCGGTGCCCTTCCTCGACGCCGTGCTGTTCCTGCTCGGCATCCCCCGCGACGAGGTCGAGCAGGCTCTCTGAGGGCGCGCTGCGCGCGTACGCCGGGCCACGTCGGGCAGACCGGAGGCATGCCCACCGCCACCCGTCCCGCCGTACCGCAGCAGGAGAGCGAGCAGACCTTCGAGCGCCTCGTGCGCGAGGGCAACCAGCGCCTCGGCAGGTCCGGCTGGGGTCAGGTCGCCACCGGCCTGCTCGGCGGCCTCGACGTCGGCACCGGGGTGCTCGCGCTGCTGCTCGTCGAGCACGAGACCCACAACCCGCTGCTGGCCGGGCTGGCGTTCTCGATCGGCTTCGTCGCCCTGTCGCTGGCGCGCAGCGAGCTGTTCACGGAGAACTTCCTGGTGCCCGTCACCGCCGTCGTCGCCCGGGAGGCCGGCCTGGTCGCGCTGCTGCGGATGTGGGGCGTGAGCCTGGCCACCAACCTCCTCGGCGGCTGGGTGATCACCGGTCTGGTGATGCTGGGCTTCCCGCAGCTGCACGACACCGCCCGCGAGGCCGCGGGCTTCTACATCGGGCTCGGCGTCAGCGGGAAGGCCTTCGCGCTGGCCCTCCTCGGAGGCTTCGTCATCACGCTCATGACCCACATGCAGCACGCCACCGACAGCGACGGCGTGAAGCTGGTCCCCTCTGTGGCCATGGGGTTCCTGCTGGGCGCGGGCAAGCTCGACCACGCGATCGTGGCGTCGTTGGTGACGTTCTCCGCGCTGCACGCCGGCGCCGCCTTCGGGTACGTCGACTGGCTGGGCCTGCTGGGCTTCGCGGTCCTGGGCAACATGGTGGGCGGCCTGGGCCTGGTCACGGTGCTGCGGCTGCTCCAGGTCCCCGACAAGGTCGCCGACAAGCGCCGGTCCTAAGGGCGGCGCGGGGGCGGGCAGCACCCTGCCGGGCAGCGGTCGTGGGTGGCGACGCAGCCGTGGTCGGCCAGCTCCTCCGAGGCCGCTGCCCGCTCCCGCACCAGGTCGGCGAGCATGCCGACGAACGCCGGGTCGGTGCCGACGGTCGCGGCGCGTCGCATCGTCAGTCCCAGCTGCTCCGCCCGGCTACGAGCCTGCACGTCGAGGTCGTAGACGACCTCGACGTGGTCGCTGGTGAACCCCACCGGCACGACCACCACCTCGTCCACGCCCTGGCCGCGCAGCGCCTCCAGGTGGTCGCCCACGTCCGGCTCCAGCCACGGCACCTGAGGGGGACCGCTGCGGGACTGGAACACCAGGTCCCACGGCCGCTCCCCCGCGATCCGGCCGGCGGCGGTCCGCAGCGCCTCGACGTAGGCGCCCCCCGACGGGCCGCTGGTGTCGGCCATGACCAGCGGGATCGAGTGCGCGGTGAAGACCAAGCGGGGGGCGCGTAGCCCGCGCGAGGCCGCGGCGACGCTCCTGCGCATCGGCGCGAGGAAGCCCTCCTCGCAGTAGTAGTGCCGGAGCTTGGTCACCACCGGCCCACCCGGTACGGCGGCGCGGGCGATGTCCTCGCGGTACTGCCGGCACCCCGAGTAGGACGGGAAGGCCGACGTCACCACCGCCACGGCGTGCCGACGGCCGTCGTCGGCCATCCGCTGGAGCGCCTCCGACAGGAACGGGTGCCAGTTGCGGTTGCCCCAGTAGACGGGCAGCTCGGGCAGGGCGCCCTGCAGCGCGGCCTGCAGCGCGCGGCACTGCTCGTTGATCGGGCTCACCCCCCCGAACACCTCGAGGTAGTGCCGCGCCACCTCCTCGAGCCGCTCCGGCGGGATGCCCCGGCCGCGGGTGACGTTCCCCAGGAAGGGCAGTACGTCGTCCGGCCCCTCAGGGCCGCCGAAGGACACCAGCAGGACGCTGTCCACCGCGGGGACGTCGGCCGGCCGGGTGTCGAGACCGCTGCTCGTCTGGGCGCTCGGGTGACTGCTCATCGCGCGCCCAGTCTGCACGTCGGTAGGTTCGGCGGCATGTCCAACGGCTCGAAGGTCGCCCTCGTCACCGGCTCCTCCTCCGGCATCGGCGCGCAGGTCGCGCGCCGGCTCGCCGCCGACGGGTGCACCGTCGTGGTCACCAGCCGCAGCTCGGTCGAGGCCGGGCAGGCCGTGGCCGCGGAGGTCGGGGGCAGCTACCTGCAGGCGGACCTCAGCGACGACGGCGCCGCGCGCGGCCTGGTCGACGCGGTCCTGGAGGCGCACGGCCGGCTGGACGTCCTCGTGAACAACGCCGGTGTCACCGAGGTCATCCCGCACACCGACCTCAAGGCCGCCACCCCGGAGATCTGGCGGCGCCTCTACGACCTCAACGTCATCGCGCCGTTCGTGCTCGTCACCGCCGCCGAGGAGGCCCTGCGCGCCGCCAAGGGCTGCGTGGTGAACGTCTCGTCGCTGGCCGGCGTCAAGCCGACCGGCAGCTCGATCCCCTACGCCGCGAGCAAGGCCGCGCTCAACCACCAGACCCGGCTGCTCGCCAAGGCACTCGGTCCCGACGTCCGGGTCAACGCGGTCGCCCCGGGTCTGGTCGACACCCCGTGGACCGAGGACTGGCACGACCTCCGTTCGCTGGTCACGGCCATGGCACCGCTGAGGCGCAGCGCCACGCCGGACGACGTGGCCGAGGTGGTCCTCGGCCTGCTGCGGGCCGCCTACGTCACCGGGGAGGTCGTCGTCCTGGACGGCGGGCTCGGCCTGCTGCCATGAGCGGGCCGGTCGCGCTCGTCGGGAGCGGCGAGTACCTCACGGTGATGACCGAGACCGAGGGTCTGCTGCTGCAGGGCCGCCCCCCGCGGTACGTGCAGCTGCCGACCGCCGCCGCACCCGAGGGCGACGAGTCGCTGGCCCGATGGGTGGCCCTCGGCCGCCAGCAGGCGGCCCGGCTGGGCGTGGAGGCCGTGCCCCTGGTCGTGCGCGATCGCGACGACGCCGACAACGAGGACCTCGCGTCGCTCGTGGACGGCGCCGGGCTGGTCTACCTGTCGGGGGGCAACCCGCCGTACCTGGCCGCGACGCTGCGTGGGACCCGGGTGTGGGAGGCGATCCGGCGTGCCTGGGAGGGCGGCGCGGCCCTCGCGGGGTGCAGCGCAGGGGCGATGGCGCTGACCTCGTGGGTGCCCGACATCCGGCAGCCGCTGGCCGAGCCGCAGCCCGGCCTCGGCGTCGTCGGGCACCTGCAGGTCATCCCGCACTTCGACCGCTTCGTGGAGTGGATGCCCGACCTGGTGGGCCACTACCTGGGGCGCCTGCCCGACGGCGTGACCCTGCTCGGGGTCGACGAGGACACCGCGCTGGTCGGCACGGACGGCACCTGGACCGTCCACGGCCGGCAGTCGGTGTGGGTGCTCACCCACGAGGGCCGGACGCGGTACGGCGCCGGCGACGTGGTGCCCGTCTAGGCCTTGCGGAAGGGGTCCGGTGCGGCCGACGTCAGCGAGGTGCGCGGGCAGCTGGCGAGGGTGAGGTCGGCGTACTGGAGCGCGTCGTCGCAGATCCGGTCGACCGTCCAGCCCTTCGTGAGGCCGTACTCGGTGACCGTCACGCGGTAGATCGTGATGTCGTACTTCGACGGCGTGCCGTAGACCGCGCCGATGGTGCCGACCAGCTGCGCGGTGCCCCGCATCCCGCCAGGGCCGTCCCAGGCGTGGTCGTAGCGCTGCCACAGGCCGGTGTTGGCGCTCCACACCCCGCCCTTGCTGACGTCACGGGACTCGAGCTCGCGCACCACCTGGCGCGCGACGACCTCCGCGAGCACGGCGGAGGGGCGGATCACGGTCGTCAGGTCTGCCACGGCCCCCATGGTGCCAGGCCCGCGCCGCGGCTCGAGCAAGATCACCAAAACCGAATCGGATTCGGTAGGGTCCGTGGCATGAGAGCTGTGCAGATCACCGAGTTCGGCGGCCCTGAGGTCCTGACGCTCGTCGACCTCCCGGACCCGGTCGCGGGCGGCGGGCAGGTGGTCGTCGAGGTGACGAGCGCCGGCGTCAACTACGCCGACACCCACCAGGTCGAGAACTCCTACCTGGCACCCGCGACCCTGCCGCTGGTCCCCGGGTCCGAGGTCGTCGGCCGGCTCGCGGACGGCACCCGGGTCGCGGCGTTCGCCATGGGCGGCGGTTACTGCGAGAAGGCGCTGGTCTTCCCGCACATGGCGTTCCCGCTGCCCGAGGCGGTCAGCGACGGGCAGGCCCTCTCGCTGATGGTGCAGGGGCTCACGGCCTGGCACCTGCTCCGCACCTGCAGCCACCTCCAGCCCGGCGAGTCCGTCGTCGTGCACGCCGCCGCCGGCGGGGTGGGCACGCTCGCGGTGCAGCTCGCGAAGGCCTGGGGCGCGGGCAACGTGATCGCCGTCGCGTCCAGCGAAGACAAGCTCGCGCTCGCCAAGGACCTCGGTGCCGACAGCCTCGTGCTCGCCGGCACCGAGGACCTCAAGAGCGCCCTCGAAGCGGCCAACGGCGGCAGGAAGGTCGACGTCGTCCTGGAGATGGTGGGCGGACCGACCTTCGACGCGTCCCTGGCCGCGCTCGCGCCGTTCGGGCGACTGGTGACGTTCGGCATGGCGTCGCGGACACCCCCGAAGCCGGTCGGCGCCGGGGAGCTCATGTCACGCAGCCGGGCCGTCATCGGCTTCTGGCTGGCGCACTGCTTCAGCCGTCCCGAGATGCTCCAGCCGCAGATGGCCGAGCTGCTCGGCATGGTCGAGGCCGGCACGCTCACGCCGCTCGTCGGCGGGACCTACCCGCTCGCGGAGGCGTCCGCCGCGCACGAGGCCCTGCGCAGCCGCGGCTCGGTGGGCAAGCTCGTCCTCGACGTCACCGCCTGACACCTGGGTGCGCCGCCGGCCGCGCGCCGGACAGCCACCACGAGGAACGATCTTCCGCTCATGGGTGGTGACCAGCGTGTCGGGCGCCACAGGCGGAAGACCGTCTCTCGCCCCCTGGTGATCTACCGCTCGGTGGGTTCGCGCACGGCGTGTCAGGCCCGCCGAGAGGAAGATCGGCGACCGGCTGGGCGTCACCAGCAGTTCTTCGGCGACTGACCAGCGACTGGCCCCTTCCCAGCAGGCCTACCGGGCGGCGTGATGCAGATGTATCACGCCCACCAGGTGGGTGCTCCGTACCACCTGGATCGTTGTGCACCTTTGCAGCGGCTCCGTACCGCTCGGGCCCGCACAGCCGCGCGGGCCCGCCCTGAGACAGGAGGCCCCATGAAGCATCGAAGGCTCGGTCGGCTGCTCGGAGTCGGCGTGGCGACAGCCGCCCTCATGGCCCCTGCGGTGGCGGCGGGCGCCAGCACCGCCACGGTCCAGCCGCAGGTGATCGACGACTCGAAGCTCCAGGCCATGGCGACGACCCTCGGCGGCGCGGACGTGCTCCCGACCACCCGGACGGTCGCGCACTGGTGGGGCTCCTCGGTCGACCCCAGCAACGGCGTGACCTACGGCTACAACATGGTGGGTGCCGACCCCAACAGCTGTGCAGGCTCAGGCTGCGACGCGACCGTCGAGGCCGACATCACGCCGATCAGGGTCAACATCGCCGGCCGCACCTACGACGGCAGTGACGTCCTGCCGGCGACCCTGGCGTCCCCGCAGTTCGCCACGAACGACTACGGCTCGACGCCGTACGCCACGGCGAACGCGGCGAACCTCCCGCGGGGTGCGGGCGGCGCGCTGTCACAGGGCGATGCAGGCAGGGCGCTGCAGCTGCAGGACGCCACGATGCGCGCGCAGTTCGACAAGACCGGCGCCAGCAGCTACCACCTGCGCCTGCACCCCAACGTGCTCCCTGCCGTGACGATCAACGTCCCGCAGAACCAGGGCGTCCTCCTGCAGAGCGGGCGGGGCGTGGTCTTCGCGGACATCAGCATCAGCTGGTGGGCAGCCCAGATCAAGAACCTCGAGACGAGCGCCGACCCCACGCACCTGCCGATCTACCTGACCGACAACGTGCTGCTCCACGTCGGCTCGGACGTGACGAACTGCTGCGTGATCGGCTTCCACGGCACCCGCGCGACCGGCCTCGGGGTCGGCAGCGCGAACAGCAAGGGCAACGCCCAGGTGCAGACCTTCGCCTGGGCGTCCTGGGTCCAGCCCGGAATCTACGCCCGCCCGAACGGCGGCACCGACTGGGCGCTGCAGGACATCCACGCGCTCAGCCACGAGATCGCCGAGTGGGCCGACGACCCGTTCGTCAACAACACGGTGGAGCCCTGGCTGACGCCGACCGCACCGCAGTACGGGTGCACCGGGGTCCTGGAGACAGGTGACCCGGTGGTCGCGATCGGGTTCGCGATGGGAACCAACACCTTCGAGCAAGGGCCGAACCCGAACGGCACCCAGAGCGCCGACGGCTACTACCACCCGGAGGACGAGGCGCTGCTGCCCTGGTTCCTGCGACTGGCACCCAACACCGTCTCGGAACCGACGCAGAGCCCCTCGACGAACGTGGGCCGCTACACCCTGATGGGGGACCTCAACCCCTTCGCAGGCTTCCGCGCACCGGCGACCGGCTGCTGAGGAAGGCTGCGTGAGCCCTCGGGGGACCCGGGCACCCGGGTCCCCCGAGGTGACGGCCGGTCGTCGGGCTAGGCGGACTCGCTGGTCTCCTGGACCGGCACAGCCGCCATCGCGGCGGCGCTCTCGACAGCCGTGACCTTCGGGCACGGGCACCACTCGTCGTGCCACGCCCGGCGGCAGCCCGGCGGGTAGCTCAGCGACCGGACCACCCGGGCCGGGTTGCCGGCGACCAGCGAGTCGTCCGGCACGTCCTTGGTGACCACCGAGCCGGCGGCCACGAGGACCCGCCTGCCGAGCGTCACACCCGGCAGGATCATCGCCCGGGCGCCGATCCAGCAGCCGTCGCCGATCCGGATGGGGGCCTGCACGTGCGGCGCGCCCTCGATGCCGTGGCTGTTGCTGTCGATGACGTAGACCTCGTTGGCGAAGGCGACGTCGTCACCGACCACGATCTCCTCCACCGCGATGATCGTGGTGCCGACGTTGACGAAGACCCGGTCGCCGAACCGCATCTTCCCCCAGCCGCTGATGAGGGTCTTGCGGTGCCCGGACCAGACCTTGAAGTCGTCGCCCACCTGCATGTCGGAGGCGTCCACGACCGGGTTGCCGAGCACGATCGCACGCTTGCCCCGCTTCGTGACGTGCCGCAGCGACCAGCGCGCCTTCAGCTCCTGGCGCACGAACGCGCGCCGCCAGCGCCACTCCACGCGCTTGCGCTGCCAGTCGGTGAGCTCCACGTCCACGACCCGTACGGTAGTCGGCCATGGACGGCGCCCTGCACCACGTCGAGCTGTGGGTCGACGACCTGGCCGCCGCGAGGGCCACCCTCGGCTGGCTGCTGGAGCGCCTGGGCTGGACGCCGTACCGGAGCTGGGAGCACGGACGGTCCTGGCTGAGGGCCGAGACGTACGTCGTCGTGGAGCAGTCCCCGGCGCGCGCCTCGGGTGGGCACGACCGCATGCGACCCGGCCTCAACCACCTGGCCTTCCACGTGGCCGACCCGGAGGCGCTGGCGGCCGAGGCCCTGACGCACGGCTGGAGCGTGCGGGTGCGGACAGCCACGGCGGTGCACCTGGTGGACGGCCAGGGGTTCGAGGTGGAGCTCACCGCGGGGCCGGCCGGGGGCTGACAGGATGGCCGGGTGGACAGCGAGATCCCGATCTGCTCGGCCAAGGGCTGCCGCGCGCCGGCGGCGCACGCGCTGGTGTGGAACAACCCCAAGGTGCACACGCCGGACCGCGAGAAGCTGTGGCACGCCTGTGACGAGCACCTTGCGCACCTGTCGGAGTTCCTCGACCTCCGCAGCTTCCTGATCCGGGTCGATCCGCTCTGATGGACGGCTGGGCGCTGCGCCTCGACACCGGCCCCGGGCTCCGGGTCGCGGTGAAGGACCTGCTCGACATGGTGGGCCTGCCGACGACGGCGGGTTCGCCCGCGGTCGAGCCGGTGCCCGCCGCGCGGGACGCGGCGTGCCTGGCCGGGGTGCGGGCCCAGGCGGTCATCACGGGCCGGACCGTCCTGCACGAGCTGGCCTTCGGGATCACCGGTGTCAACGCCTGGCAGGGCACTCCCACGAACCCGCTCGCCCCCCTCCTGGTGCCCGGTGGGTCCTCCAGCGGGTCCGCGGTGGTCGTCGCGAACGGCGAGGCCGACATCGGGATCGGCACGGACACCGGCGGCTCGGTGCGCATCCCGGCCGCGTGCTGCGGTGTCGCCGGGCTCAAGACCACCTGGGGGCGGGTCAGCCTGGAGGGCGTCTGGCCGCTCGCCCCCTCCCTCGACACCGTGGGCCCGCTGGCCCGTGACGTGTCCGGCCTCGTGACCGGGATGCAGCTGCTCGAGCCCGGGTTCGCGCTCGGCACGCCGGCGGTCACCGTCGGCCGCTTCCGGCCGCCGGCCGCCTCGGGGGTGGACGAGGCGGTCGACCGCGCGCTGCGCGCGGTGGGCACCGTCGACGTGGCGCTGCCCTCGTGGGAGGCGGCCTCGCAGGCCTGCACCGTGCTCCTCATGCAGGAGGCCTACGCGACGGTCGGGCACCTGCTGGCCGGCGGCCGAGTCGGCGACGACGTGGCGAACCGGCTGGCGGCGGGTGGCCGACGCACGACGGCGGAGCTGGCAGGGGCCACGGCGGTACGGCGGGCCTGGCTGCGCGAGGTCGACCTCGCGCTGTCGCGGGTCGAGGTGCTGGCGCTGCCGACCCTGCGCGACAGCCCGGCGGCGCTGACCGACCCGGACCGGATGTACGAGCTGCGGCTCACGCTGCCGGTCAACCTGGCGGGTCTGCCGGCGGTCGCGCTCCCGGTGCCCCGTCGCGACGGCCTGCCCGCCTCGCTGCAGCTCGTCGGCCGGCCTGGCTCGGAGGAGGTGCTCCTCGCGACCGCGGCCGTGATCGAGGCCGGCCTCGCTACTCCCTGAAGCCGCCGAGGAAGCGCCGGAACACCCCGCCCTGCCGCTGCAGCGGCGGCGCCGGCGGCGCGGGCGTGGTGCGCCGCCGGGCGATCGGCTGGTCGTAGTCGGTGCCGGCGATGGCGGCGACCGTCTGGTCCTCGTCGAAGTCCTCCGAGCCCTCGAGCTGCGGCACGAACCCGACCAGGATGCCGTCACGCATCACCTGCGCCTCCAGGCCCAGCGTGCCGTCGGTGTCCCACACCGCGGCGCGACCGTCACGCAGCGCCACGCGCACCCCGAACTGGTACGTCGACGCCCGCTCCACGTGGGCGTCGACGCCCTGCTCACGGAGCCGGTCCACCACACGCTGCGCCCGCTTCTCTTCCATGTCGTCCTCAACGCTCGGGGAAATCCAGTGGTGCCCTCAACCTAGGCTGCCACGCATGCGGACCCCGACTCCGATCACCCTGGAACGCGGCCCTGTCAGCCTCCAGCCCTGGGAGCCCAGGCACGACGCCGACCTGCTCACGGCAGCCCAGGACGAGGACGTGTGGCGGTGGCTGCCTGCCGCCCGTCCGCAGTCGCTCGAGGACGTCGAGGCCATCCGGCGCACGCACGTCGGCATGCCCTGGGCGGTCGTCGTCGACGGCCGCGCCGCGGGCAGCACGTCGTACCTGGACGTGGACACCCAGGTGAGCGGCCTGGAGATCGGCTGGACCTGGTACCGCAAGGACCTGTGGGCCACCGAGGTGAACCCCACCTGCAAGCTGCTGCTCCTGGCGCACGCCTTCGACGACCTCGGCGCGGCGAGGGTGACACTCAAGACCGACGGCCTCAACGCGCGTTCCCAGGCCGCGATCCGCAAGCTCGGCTGCCGGCACGACGGCACGCTGCGGCACAACCGGCTCCGCAGCGACGGCTCGGTCCGCGACACCGCCTACTTCTCCCTGCTCGCAGCCGAGTGGCCGCAGGCGCGGATCCGGCTCGAGGAACGGCTCGTCGGACACGCCCGGGCAGAGGGCACGGGCGGTGGCCGGCGCTGATCCGTAGGATCGGGCTCATGGCGCGCAACGGACGGGCTCGGCCGGTATCGGCCCTGCACGGGCTCTGGCTGTCGGTCTTCGGGATCGACGCCGCGCTCAACGGCGGCGGCCTCGACCACCAGCTCGGCGCGCTCGCCCTGTGCCTGCTGTTCGGCGGCCTCGTCGTCAGCGAGGTCACCAGCCAGTCGCGCCCGCCCTCCGAGCCCCACCACGAGCCGGTCGACGAGCGCGAGCGGCTCTCGGTCTGAGTCAGGGCAGCGCGAGCAGCCCGACCTCGCTCCCGCCCTCCGGGCCCACCGCGGCGAGGTGCGTCGCGACCGCTGCGCCGCGGAGCATCGCCGCTCCCCCGTGGCCGGTCGGCACCGCCTTGCCGTCCTCGAGCCGCACCGGCACCAGCCGGTACGACGACGGGTGGCCCGCCACCGGCTCCGCCAGCCGTCCTCGGACCGGCTCGGGGCACGGCCGGCCCAGCAGCCCCGCCACCAGAGGCTGCACCAGGGTCACGACGGCGCACAGCGCCGCCAGCGGGTTCCCGGGCAGCCCCACCACCGGTCGGCCGTCCGGCAGGACCGCCAGCAGCTGCGGATGTCCGGGCTTGACGAGCACCCCGTCGACGAGGACCTGCGCGCCGAGGTCCTGGAGCACCCGCGCGAGGTGGTCAGCGGGGCCTCGCGACGACGCCCCGCTGGTGACCACCAGGTCCGGCGCCGGGTCCGCCGCCGTGTCCGCCAGCGCGGCCTTGAGCACCGCCGCCTCGTCCACCAGGTGCTGCACCTCGACCAGCCGGGCACCGGCGGCCAGCAGCGCGGGCCGGAGCAGCGGACCCACGGCGTCTCGCACCTGGCCGGCCGACGGCACCCCCTCGCGGACCAGCTCCGAGCCGGTCACCAGGCAGCGCACCCGCACGTCCCGCCGTACCGGGAGGTGGTCGTGCCCGACCGCTGCAGCCAGGCCGAGTGCGGCCGCCGTGAGAGCGGATCCCTTGTGCAGCAGGACCTCTCCGGCCCCGCACTCCTCCCCGGCGTGCCGCACGTGCCGACCCTGCGGGTGCGGGCCCTCGACCCCCTCGCCCACGACCCGGCCCTGCTCGTAGGGCAGCACCCCCTCGCAGCCGGCGGGCACGACGGCGCCCGTGGCGATCTCGACCGCCTCACCGTCCCGCAGCTCGCCCGGAGGGGGGTCCCCGGCCAGGACCTGGCCGACCCACCGCCACGGCCCCGGCCCGCGCACCGCCCAGCCGTCCATGGCGGCGGCGTCGAAGTGCGGCAGCCGGTGCAGCGAGGCGACGTCGGCTGCCAGCGTCCGCCCGGCCGCGCCTTCGAGGGGCACGGTCACCGAGGCGACAGGGACGCCGGCGCCGTGGGCGATGCGGTGGGCCTCGGGCCAGGACGTCACGCGGGCGGCCACTCGCGGACCAGCTCGGTCAGGGTCGCCGCTGCCGTGTCGGCGTCGGCGCCGCCGGCGACCGCGAGACCCAGCAGGTAGGCCGTCAGCGGCGCCGCCGGCCGGGCCACCCCGTGGGCCACCTCGCGCGCCAGGTCGAGGACGAGCGCGGCGTCGACCTGCGACGTCAGGCCGAGTGCCTTCGAGGCCTCGTCGATCCAGTCGTCCAGCGTGCTCATGCGCGTGCCCTCGCCTCTCGTAGGTCGTCCTCGGTGTCGCAGTCCGTCCAGGGTGGCGGGTACCCCGCTGCGGTCAGCCGCACCGCGTCCAACGGCCCGAGCAGCCGGCCGAGCCGGTCAGCTCCCAGGTCGGCCGAGCGCAGCGCGCCGGTGCGCCAGGCCGAGCACAGGTACTGGTCGCGCCCGGTGTCGTCGACGAGCAGGGCGCCGTCGCTCACCACCGCGTCGACGAGCTGCTGCAGCACGTCCGGACGCAGGAACGGCAGGTCCCCTGCCAGGAGCACGACGAGGTCCGCGGTGACCAGCGGCAGCCCGGCCCGCACCGCCGCCACCGGGCCTGCGCCCGGCGGGTCCTCCCGCACCCACCGCACCGGCCGCGCGGTCGGGCGCTCCGGCCCGACCACCACGACCCCGGCCTCGGCCGGCACCGCGTCCAGCACGCGGTCCAGCAGCGTCCGGTCCCCCACCGTCAGGGCGGGCTTGTCGACGCCACCCATCCGACGGGCGCTGCCGCCGGCGAGGACCAGGACGTCGTACACGGCCCCGATGGTGTCACGCGAGGCGGCGCACCTCCTCGGCGAGCGCGATCTCGACGTCACCGTCGACGACCCGCACCTCGTGCACGTCGAGCCACACGCCGGGCCGGTCCAGGCACTCACCGGTCGCGAGGTCGTAGACCTGCTTGTGCATCGGACTCGCGAGCACGTCCCGCTCCCCGCGCGACCCCACGATGCCGCGCGACATCACCATCGCGCCGCTGACCGGGTCGAGGTTGCCCACGGCGTAGAGGCTGTCGTCGCGGGTGCGGACGAGCGCGACCTGCTCCCCTCCGACCAGCACGCAGACCGCGCGCTCGAGCGGGAGGCGGACGAAGGGGCAGACGGGGTGCCAGCTCATGCGCGGACCACCTCCAGGGTCGGGCCGGCGAGATCCACCGGCCGGGTCTGACCCCGTTCGCGCACCCGCCTGATCGAGGGGTCCGGGACGTCCGGGGCGTTGACGAAGTGCACGAAGCGGGCCAGCCGCTCGGGGTCCGCGAGGGTGTCGGCCCACTCGTCGCTGTAGGTCTCGACGTGCCGGGCCATGGCCGCGTCGAGGTCCGCGCACAGCCCGAGGCTGTCGTCGACGACCACCTGCCGGATGTGCTCGAGCCCGGTGGCCTCCACCCACGGCGCGGTGCGCTGAAGCCGCTCCGCGGTGAAGACGTAGAGCATGAGGAAGCGGTCGATGGTGCGGACCAGCGTGTCGGTGTCGACGTCGGTGAGGAACAGGTCGGCGTGCCGGGGCGTGAAGCCGCCGTTGCCACCCACGTAGAGGTTCCAGCCGTTCTCGGTGGCGATGACGCCGACGTCCTTGCTGCGCGCCTCGGCGCACTCGCGGGCGCAGCCGCTGACAGCGAGCTTGATCTTGTGCGGCGCCCTCAGGCCTCGGTAGCGCAGCTCCAGCAGCACCGCCAGCGACGTGCTGTCCTGCACCCCGTAGCGGCACCAGGTCTGGCCGACGCACGACTTCACCGTCCGCAGCGACTTCCCGTAGGCGTGACCGCTCTCCAGCCCGGCATCCACCAGCCGCTGCCAGATCAGCGGGAGCTGCTCGACCCGGGCGCCGAACAGGTCGATCCGCTGGCCCCCGGTGATCTTCGTGTAGAGGTCGAAGTCCTTGGCCACCGACGCGATCGCCAGCAGCTGGTCGGGCGTGACCTCGCCGCCCGGCAGTCGCGGCACCACCGAGTACGAGCCGTCCTTCTGCAGGTTGGCGAGCATGTGGTCGTTGGTGTCCTGCAGCGACCCCTGCTCGCCGTCGAGCACGTACCCGCCGCCCAGCGACGCGAGGATCGAGGCAGCGGTCGGCTTGCAGATGTCGCAGCCCTTGCCCGTCCCGTGCTCCGCGAGCAGCTGCGACCAGGTGCGGATGCCCTTCACCCGCACGACCTCGAACATCTCCGAGCGGCTGAAGGGGAAGTGCTCGCACAGCGCGCTGCTCATCGCAATGCCCTGGGCGGCCATCTCCTTGCCCACCAGGGACTTCACGAGGTTCAAGCACGATCCGCATCCGGTGCCGGCCTTCGTGCACTCCTTCACCGCCGCGACGTCCGGGGTCTGCCGGGCGGCGCTGCAGATGTCGGCCTTGGTCACGGCGTGGCAGGAGCAGACCTGCGCGTCGTCGGGCAGCTCCAGCTGCGTGCCGGTACCGGCAGGAGCGATGAGCTCGGCGGGGTTCATCGGCAGCCCGCTCCCGACCAGCGGGCGCAGCGAGGCATAGGCACTCGCGTCCCCGACCAGGATCCCGCCGAGCAGCCGCGAGGCGTCGTCGGAGACCACGAGCTTCTTGTAGACCCCGGCGATCGGGTCGGCCCAGACCAGCTCGACCGCCCCCGGCTCGGTGGCGAAGGCGTCCCCGAAGCTGGCGACGTCGATGCCGAGGCACTTGAGCTTCGTCGACAGGTCGGCCCCCTCGAAGCTGCCGCTGCCGCCCAGCAGCCGGTCGACGACGACCTCCGCCATGGCATAGCCCGGTGCGACCAGACCCCAGCAGCGGCCGGCTGCCGATGCGCACTCGCCCACCGCGTAGACGTCGGGGGCGCTCGTGGCGCAGCCGCTGTCGACGAGGACCCCGCCCCGATCGTGGACCTGCAGGCCGGCGTCCCGAGCGAGCCCGTCCTGAGGCCGGATGCCGGCGGAGAAGACCACCAGGTCGACCTCGAGGTCCTCGCCGTCGGCGAAGGTCATCCGCAGACCGCCTGGTACCTCGGCGATCTGCTGCGTCGAGGCCCCGGTGCGCACCGAGACACCGAGGCCCTCCACCAGTCGCCGCAGCGCCTCTCCACCGCCCGCGTCGACCTGCACCGGCATCAGGCGCGGCGCGAACTCCACGACGGTCGTCTGCAGCCCCAGGGCCTGCAGCGCGTTGGCGGCCTCCAGGCCGAGCAACCCACCGCCGACGACCGCCCCGCTGGTCGCTGAGGCCGCCGCCGCCTTGATGCCCTCAAGGTCGTCCAACGTCCGGTAGACGAACCGCCCAGGGCCCTCCGCGCCGGGCACCGGCGGGACGAAGGGCGTCGACCCGGTGGCCAGGACCAGGGCGTCGTACGGCGTCACCAGCCCGCTGGCGCTGGTGACCAGCCTCTGGGCGGTGTCGACAGCGACGACCGGGTCGCCCAGCCGGAGGTCGACGGCGGCATGGGCCTGCGGCGGCAGGGCGAGAGCGGCTCCGTCGAACCAGGTGGACAGCGCCACCCGGTCGTAGGCGGGCACGTTTTCCTCGGCGTGGACGACCACGTCCCACTCGTCGGTGAGCCCGCGTTCCAGGGCGACCTCGACGAGCCGGTGGCCCACCATGCCGTGCCCCACCACGACCAGCGTCTTGCGGCTCATGCGACAGTCCTCTCCTCGCGGGGGGTCAACAGCGTCGTGACGACGGAGGTGCAGCTGCCGCAGCCGGTGGTGGCGCGGGTCTTGAGAGCCGCCTCGGCGACGGTGCTGCAGCCGCTGCGGCGCAGCTCACCGGCGGTGACGGCGTTGCAGGTGCAGACGGTGTCGGTGTCCTCGAGGACGCCCGAACCGGAGCGGGGCGCGACCAGCAGCGCCGTGCGGTCCCCCGGCAGCGGCGTGCCGCGGTCGAACGCCTGGGTGACGGCACCGGCCGTCGCCAGGTCGCCGAGCAGGACGGCGCCGACGAGCACGCCGTCGCGCACGACGAGCTTCTTGTAGACGTGCCGGGCCGGGTCGGCGAGGACGAGGACCTCCAGCCCGTCGCCCACGTCCTCCAGCCCGGGTCCGGTCTCCCCCATCGCCGCGACCTCGAGGTCCATGGCCTTGAGGCGCGTCACCAGCCGGCTCCCGGCGTACCGGGCCGGGGTGCCCGTGAGGATGTCGGCGATCACCCCCGCCTGCTCCCACGCCGGAGCGACGAGGCCGTACACCTCCCCGCGGTGCTGCGCGCACTCCCCCAGGGCGAAGATCCGCGGGTCGGCGGTGCGGAGCTCGTCGTCGACGAGGATGCCCCGCTCCACCGGGAGCCCGGCCTGACGTCCCAGGGCGACGTGCGGACGGACGCCGCACGCCAGGACCACGAGGTCCCCCTCCACCTCGCGGCCGTCCGCGAGCCCGACTCCCCTGACCGCCCTCTCGCCGAGGACCCGGGACGCGAACGACCCCAGGTGCACGCCGACGCCCAGCGCCTCCACCGACCGGCGCAGCACCGCACCCCCGGGAGCGTCGAGCTGCACGTCCATGAGGTGGCCCATGCCGTGCACCACCTCGACCTGCAGGCCGTGCTGCAGCAGCCCGCGGGCGGCCTCCAGTCCCAGCAGACCCCCGCCGACGACCACGGCGCGTGTGGCGCGGCGGGCCCGGGCCGCGATGGCGGCGCAGTCCTCGAGCGTGCGGAACACGAACACGCCGTCGAGCAGGGCTCCGTCGGGACCGGCGATGCCCTGCACCGGCGGGACCACCGGCAGGCTGCCGGTGGCCAGGACCAGGGCGTCGTAGCCGGTCGCGCTGCCGTCGGCGGTGTGCACCGTCCGGGCCGCCCGGTCGATGCGCGTCACCTCCGCTCCCAGGTGCCGCACTGCGCCGTCGAGAGAGCGCAGGACCACGTCGGTCTCGCGCCGCTTCCCGGCCAGGACGTCCGACAGCAGGACGCGGTTGTAGGCCGGGCGGTGCTCGGCGCCGAAGACGGTGACGTCGAGACCGGGGTCGCGGCGCAGCAGCTCCTCGGTGAGCCGGGCTCCCGCCATGCCGTTCCCGACGACGACCAGTCGCGTCATGCGTGCACCCGCTCGACCCGCGCCGCGCAGGCCTTGAACGCCGGCATCTTCGACACCGGGTCGAGCCAGGAGGCGGTGAGGCTGTTGGCGCGCTTCTTGCCCGCCCAGTGGAACGGGACGAAGACGGTGTCGGGCCGGATCGCGTCGGTGACCCGGGCGGCGAGCCACGCGCTCCCCCGCACCGTCGTCACCTTGACCCGCTCACCGTCGGCGATGCCGAGCCGGAGGGCCAGGTCCTCGTGCAGCTCGACGTAGGCGTCACCGGGCAGCGCGTCGATGCGCCGGGTCTGCGCCCCGGACTGGTACTGCATGGCGACCCTTCCTGTCGTCAGGCGGAGCGGGAACGCCTCGCTGACGGGCTCGACCTCCTCGGGCTGGTCGACCGCGACGAAGCGGGCCCGCCCGTCCGGGGTGGCGAAGCCGTCGAGGAACAGCCGCGGTGTGCCGGGGTGCTCCTCGGACGGGCAGGGCCAGTGCAGGCGCTCCCCCGCGGCGAGGCGCTCGTGGCTGATGCCGGCGTAGTCGGCGACGCCACCGGCGGACGCGCGGCGCAGCTCCTCGAACACCTCCCGGGCGTCCGTGGGGAAGCCCGTCGTGACGCCGAGCCGCGCGCTGAGCGCGTGCAGCAGCTCCAGGTCGCTGCGCACCCCGAGCGGGGCGTCGAGCGCCTTGCGCCGCAGCAGGACACGTCCCTCGAGGTTCGTGGTGGTGCCGCTCTCCTCGGCCCACTGGGTCGTGGGGAGCACGACGTCCGCGAGGGCGGCGGTCTCGGACAGCACCAGGTCGCTCACCACCAGGGTGTCCAGGGACGCAAGGCGCTGGGCGACGTGGCGGGCGTTGGGGGCGCTGACGACCGGGTTGGAGCCCAGCAGCAGCAGGGCCGTCGGTCCCCCACCGTCGCCGAGGCTGTCCAGCAGCTCGTACGCGCTGCGACCCGGGCCGGGAAGGTCCTCGGGGGCGACCCCCCACACGGCGGCGACGTGGGCCCGCGCGGCCGGGTCGCTGATGTGGCGGTAGCCGGGCAGCTGGTCGGCCTTCTGACCGTGTTCACGACCGCCTTGGCCGTTGCCCTGACCGGTCAGGGTGCCCCAGCCGGCGCCGGGCGTGCCCGGCAGACCCAGAGCCAGCGCGAGGTTCAGCCACGCCGTCGCCGTGTCGACGCCGTGCGCGTGCTGCTCGGCCCCGCGCGCCGTGAGGACCATCGCTCGCGGGGAGCCGGCGAGCAGCCGCACCGTGCGGCGCAGGTCCGGCTCGGAGACCCCCGTGACCCGCTCGACCCGAGCCGGCCACCAGGCCGCGACCGTCGCGAGGACGGCGTCGAAGCCGGAGGTGCGGGCCGCGACGTAGCCCTCGTCGACAAGCCCCTCGTCGAGCGCCACGAACAGCAACCCGTTGGCCAGCGCGAGGTCGGTGCCCGGCTGGGGGGCCAGGTGCAGCGAGGCCGTCTCCGCCGTCGGGGTGCGCCGCGGGTCGACCACGACCAGCGAGCCCCCTGCCGCCCGCATCCGCTGGAGGTGCTGCACGAACGGCGGCATCGTCTCCGCCGGGTTGCTGCCGACCAGCAGCACGCAGCCGGCCTCCCCCAGGTCCTCCAGCGGGAACGGCAGCCCCCGGTCCAGCCCGAAGGCGCGGTTGGCAGCGGCGGCAGCCGAGCTCATGCAGAAGCGGCCGTTGTAGTCGATCTGGCTCGTGCGCAGCACGACCCGGGCGAACTTCCCCAGCAGGTAGGCCTTCTCGTTGGTCAGTCCGCCACCACCGAAGACCGCGACGCCGTCCGGACCGGCCTGCTGCGCCGTACGGATGCCGGCGACGACGCGGTCGAGGGCCTCGTCCCACGTCGCGGTCCGCAGCGGTCCGCCCTTGCGATCGCGCACCAGCGGCGTGGTCAGCCGCTGGGGACTGGCGAGCAGGTCGGCCGACGTCCACCCCTTGCGGCACAGCCCCCCGGCTCCGGCGCCGACCTCACCTGTCGGGCTCAGGGTCATGCCGCACTGCAGTGCGCAGTAGGGGCAGTGCGTCGGGACGGGCATGGGGACCACCGTGGGCGGCCGGTGTCTCAGAGCCGTGTCCCGTGTGTGTCAGGCAGGTGACGAGGTGCTCAAGCCGCAGGGCTCACGGTGTGCGGTGCTGGCCGACACCCGGCGGAAACAGCCAGGTAACGAGCGGCAGGCACGGTGGAGGCGTGGAAGAGCTGCCCCTGGCCGGGTTCACCGTCGCGGTGACCGCCGCCCGCCGTCGTGAGGAGCTCAGCGCGCTCCTGCAACGCCGCGGTGCGCGCGTCACGGAGGCGCCGGCGATCCGGATCATCCCGACCGGCGACGACGACCTGCTCCGGGCGGCGACCGAGACCTGCATCACGGAGCCACCCGACGTCGTCGTCGCCACCACCGGCATCGGCTTCCGCGGCTGGATGGAGGCGGCCGACGGCTGGGGACTCGGCGAGCCGCTGCGGGCCCAGTTCGCCAGGGCCGAGCTGCTCGTGCGCGGCCCCAAGGCGAAGGGCGCAGTGCGCGCCGCCGGGCTGGCCGAGGCCTGGTCGCCGGACTCGGAGTCGTCGGAGGAGGTGCTCGCCCGGCTGCTCGCGGAGGGCGTGGTCGGCCGGCGGGTGGCCGTGCAGCTGCATGGCGAGCCGCTGCCGGGCTTCGTCACCGCGCTCGAGCGCGCGGGTGCCACCGTCGTGCAGGTGCCGGTCTACCGGTGGGTGCCTGCCGAGGACATCCGTCCGCTGCGCCGCCTCGTCGAGCAGGTGGCGGCCACCCAGGTCGACTGCGTGACGTTCACCTCCGCACCGGCGGTCGCCAGCATGCTGTCCGTGGCAGCCGAGGACGGCCGCCGGGACGCCCTCCTCGCTGCCCTTCGCGGCGACGTCCTGGCAGCGTGCGTCGGTCCGGTCACCGCGGCACCGCTCGAGCAGCTGGGTGTGCCGACGGTGCAGCCCGAGCGCGCCCGGCTGGGAGCGCTGGTCCGCACCGTCGTCGAGGAGCTGCCGGTACGGCGGACCCGGGCGGTGCAGGCAGGCCCGCACGAGCTGCGGCTGCGGGGGCACAGCGTGCTGGTGGACGGCCGGCCCGTGGAGCTCACCGCCCGGCAGTCCGGCGTGCTGTCCGCCCTGGTGTCGAGCAAGGGGCGGGTGCTGTCCCGGGCCGAGCTGCTCAGGACGGCCTGGCGTGACGAACCAGCCGACGAGCACGCCGTCGAGATGACGGTCGCCCGGCTGCGCACCGCTCTCGGCCCGGCGGGCAAGGTCGTGCAGACGGTGGTCAAGCGCGGCTACCGGCTGGCCGAGCCCTCACAGCCCCTGTCGCCCGGCGTGCGGGAGATGTGACCGCGGCGGTCGTCGGCCGACACCTGGGCGTCTTCCGCCGTCCCTAGCGTTCGCCGCCATTCCCGAGCACAGGAGGAACGGATGACGGCAACGCTGGAGACCCGCCTCGCCCCAGAGGCGCCGCGCAGCAGGTGGATCGACGACTGGGAGCCGGAGAACCCGGCGTTCTGGGAGGCGACCGGGAAGCGGGTCGCCCGCCGCAACCTGGTGTTCTCCATCTTCTCGGAGCACATCGGCTTCTCGGTGTGGACGATGTGGTCGTCGCTGGTGCTGTTCCTCGGCCCGAAGTACGGCTTCACGCCCGCCGACAAGTTCCTGCTGACCAGCGTCCCTGCCCTGGTCGGCTCGGTGCTGCGCCTGCCCTACACGTTCGCCGTCGCCAAGCTGGGCGGGCGCAACTGGACGGTGATCAGCGCCCTGCTCCTGCTGCTGCCCCTCGTCGCGATGCTCGCGGTGCTCAAGCCGGGCGTGTCCCTCGACACGTTGCTCCTGGTGGCCGGGCTGGCCGGTGTCGGCGGGGGCAACTTCGCCTCGTCCATGGCGAACATCAACGCGTTCTACCCGGACCGGCTGAAGGGCCGGGCACTCGGCCTGAACGCGGGCGGCGGCAACGTCGGCGTGGCCGCCGTGCAGCTGGTGGCCCTGCTCGTCCTCGCCACCGCAGGCAAGGCGCACCCGCGGCTGCTCATCGGCAGCTACGTCCCGCTCGTGGTGCTCGCCGCCGGCCTCGCGTGGTTCGCCATGGACAACCTCGCCGGGGCGCGCAACGACAAGCGCGCGATGCGCGACGTCTGCAAGGACAGGAACACCTGGGTCATGTCGCTGCTCTACATCGGCACCTTCGGGTCGTTCATCGGCTTCGGCTTCGCCTTCGGCCAGGTCCTCACCGTGCAGTTCAAGACCGAGTTCGCCACGCCGCTGGACGCCGCCTACCTCACCTTCCTCGGCCCGCTGATCGGCTCCCTGATCCGCCCGGTCGGCGGCCTGCTCGCCGACCGGTTCGGCGGCGCCCGCGTCACCGCGCTCAACTTCATCGCCATGGCCGGTGCCGGGGCGGTCGTGCTGGCCGCGTCGCAGCAGCACTCGCTCGACCTGTACCTCGTCGGCTTCGTGACGCTGTTCGCCCTGTCCGGCGTCGGCAACGGGTCGACGTACAAGATGATCCCGGCCATCTTCAAGGCGACCCGGTCGACCTACGCGGAGGCACGTCGGATGTCCGGTGCCCTCATCGGGATCGCCGGGGCCGTCGGGGCCTTCGGAGGTGTGCTGGTCAACGTCGCCTTCCGCCAGTCGTTCCTCGACACCGGCAGGGCCGACGGCGCCTACCTCGCGTTCATCGCCTTCTACCTGGTGTGCGTGGTCGTCACGTGGGCGGTCTACCTGCGGCCGAGGCACCGGCTCGCGGGGGTCTGAGGAGCTCGCCCCTGGGCTGCCGCCGTCGCCGGCCCAGGGGCGCCTCCGGGCGCCTGGCCGGGGCGTAACCTCGGCAGGGTGACGCTGCACTCAGGCGAGGTCCTCGGTCGCCGGGTCGCCCCGGTCGACCACCTGCGCGCGCACGCCGAGCTGCTGACCGCGGCCGCCCGCGACATGGCCGACCGGTTCGCCGCCGGCGGCCGGCTGCTCGTCCTCGGGTCCGCCACCGACGCCCAGCACGTGGCCGTGGAGTTCCTGCACCCGGTGATCGTGGGCAAGCGCGCCCTGCCTGCCCTGTCCCTCGTCGCCGACGTCGCCACCCTCACCGAGCTGGCACGAACGGACCCGACTGCCGTCTTCGCCGCGCAGCTCGAGGTCCTCAGCCGTCCCCAGGACATCGCGCTGGCCATCACCCGCAGCACGCCGGACAGCGCCCTCCTGGAGGGTCTGCAGGCGGCACATGAGCGAGGCCTGCTGACGGTGGCCCTGGCCGCCGCGCCCGTCGCGGCCGACCACGTGGTCGTGGTGCCGAGCGACGACCCGGGAGTGGTGAAGGAGGGACACGTCTCGGCCTACCACCTGCTGTGGGAGCTGGTGCACGTCTTCCTCGACCCTCCGGCCGCGGTCGTCGACGACGACCCGGCGCTTGCGCTCTACCCGTTCCTGTCCGGGAGCAGCCACACCGGTCTGGAGACGAGCGCGACCACCTCCAGCCGCGACAAGCTCACCGACGTCGCCCAGCTGCGCGCCGCACTGGACGGTGCCGAGATCGACCGCTGCGCGGACCGGCTGGCGGAGGCCTTCGCCGCCGGGGCCACCCTGATCGCCTTCGGCAACGGCGGCAGCAGCACCGACACCCAGGACGTCGTCCAGACGTTCCTCGCCCCCAGCCGCGGGCGCGCGCTGCCGGCGCTGTGCCTCACCAACGACGTGGCGGTGCTGACCGCACTCGCCAACGACGTCGGGTTCGACGTGGTCTTCGCCCGGCAGCTGCGGGCCCTCGCACGCCCGGGTGACATCGCCTTCGCGGTGTCGACCAGCGGCGGCTCGGGCAACGTCCTCGCCGGCCTGCGCACTGCCCGCGAGCTCGGCCTCGTCACGGTCGGCCTGGCCGGCTACGACGGCGGCGCGATGCGCGACCAGGGCATGGTCGACCACCTGTTCGTGGTCCCGTCCTCGTCGGTGCACCGCATCCAGGAGGTGCAGACGACGCTCTACCACGTGCTCTGGGAAGCGGTGCAGGACCGCCTCAGCCAGGGTGCTGCGGGTCAGTAGCCGGCCCTGCTGGTGCTCTGGGGGGTCATCCGGACCCGCGGTCCAGCGCCCCCGCGACCGCGAGCTGGCCCAGGCTGAGCCCACCGTCGTTGCACGGCACCTGGCGATGCGTCAGGACCTCGAAGCCCTTGTCCTCCAACAGCTCCAGAGCCCGCGAGAGCAGCAGCGCGTTCTGCCAGACACCTCCGGACAGGGCGACGGTGCCCAGGCCGGACCGCTCCCTCAGCAGCTCGCAGGCATGCGCCACCGTGGCCGCGAGGGTGTCGTGGAAGCGCGCAGAGACCACCGGGACGGGCGTGCCCGCGAGCAGGTCCTCGACGCAGTGCCGGAACAGCACGACGCCGTCGAGCACGGCGCCGTCGAGCACCACCGGGTAGGCCCCGGCACCTGGCTCCGCGAGCTGTTCGAGCTCGATGGCCGCCTGCCCCTCGTAGGACGCGACGTCGCGCACCCCGAGCACCGCGGCGACCGCGTCGAACAGCCGGCCGGCGCTGGAGGTGGGCGGGGCGTTGACCCCCGCGCCGGCCGCGGCGAGGACGTGCTGCCACCTCGGGTGCCGGTGCCGGAGCGGCAGGTCCGGCGGGGTCTCGCCGTACGCCTCCTGCAGGTAGGCGGCCGCCATCCGCCACGGCTCGCGCACGGCCCGGTCGCCTCCGGGGAGCGGCACCGGGCGCAGGTGACCCGCCCGCTCAGCGGTCCGCAGGTCGGCCAGGAGCAGCTCACCACCCCACACCGTGCCGTCGGCGCCCAGCCCGGTGCCGTCGAAGGCGACCCCGATGACCGGCCCCTCCCGGCCGTTGTCCACGAGGCAGGAGGCGATGTGCGCGTGGTGGTGCTGCACGCCGACGAGCTCCACCCCGTCGAGCTCCTGCGCGTAGCGGGACGACGCGTAGTCCGGGTGCAGGTCGTGGGCGACCAGCTCGGGACGGACGTCCAGGAGCCGCTGCAGGTGGGTGATGCCGTGCAGGTAGGCCTGGAAGGTCGTCCAGCTGTCGAGGTCACCGATGTGGTGCGACACGAAGGCGTGCTCGTCGCGGCCGAGGGCGAAGGTGCTCTTGAGCTCGCCACCGCAGGCCAGCACGTGGCGCCGCAGCCGCCACGGCAGCGCGACAGCGCCGGGCACGTAGCCCCTCGAGCGCCGGATCGGCACCGGCCGCCCCCGCACCACGCGCAGCACCGAGTCGTCGACCCGCGTCTCGATGGGGCGGTCGTGCGTGAGGAACGCATCGGCGATGCCGTCCAGCCGCTCGTGTGCGTCCTCGTCCCGGAAGACGATCGGCTCGTCACTCCGGTTGCCGCTGGTCATCACGAGCGGGGCGTCGACGGCCTCCAGCAGCAGGTGGTGCAGCGGGGTGTACGGCAGCATGATCCCGAGGAACCGCTGGTGCGGGGCGACCGACGGTGCCACCCCCGAGCCGCGTCGGCGGAGCAGCACGATGGGCCGCGCCGCGCTCGTCAGCAGGGCCTCCTCCGCAGGCTCCACCTCGCAGAGCGCCAGCGCGGCTGCGAGGTCGCGCACCATCAGGGCGAAGGGCCGCTCCTCCCGGTGCTTGCGGGCCCGCAGCCGGGCGACCGCGTCCTCGTCGGACGCGAGCACCGCGAGGTGCAGGCCCCCGAGCCCCTTCACCGCGAGCACCTGCCCCGCGTGCAGCCGGTCCGCAGCCTCCGTGACCGGCATGGACAGCTGCGGGCCGCAGGCCGGGCAGCAGACGGGCTGGGCGTGGAAGCGCCGGTCGGCGGGGTCGTCGTACTCGCGACGGCAGTCCGGGCACAGCGCGAAACCCGCCATCGTCGTGCGGGCCCGGTCGTACGGCACGGACCGGACGATCGTGTACCTCGGCCCGCAGTGCGTGCAGTTCACGAACGGGTAGCGGTAGCGCCGGTCGGCAGGGTCGGCGAGCTCGCCGAGGCAGGCGGGACACGTGGCGGCGTCGGCAGCGACCAGGGCCACCCGCGGCCCTTCCAGGTGGCTGTCGCGGACCGCGAAGCCGCGCTCCCCGGTGGTTGCGACAGGCAGGGCGCGCACGCTGTCGACGCGCGCCAGCGGAGGGGGCCGCTCGACCAGCGCGCGCACCAGGTCGTCGAGCCCGGAAGGCGGGCCCTCGACCTCGAGCAGCACCCCCTCAGCGTCGTTGTGCACCCATCCGGAGAGCCCGAGATCGGTCGCGGCCTTCCAGACGAACGGTCGGAAACCGACCCCCTGCACGACGCCCGACACCCGGACCTGGATCCGCTGTGCTGTCCCGGTAAGGGTCATGTCGCCGCCGTTGACAGTCGTGAGTGACCGGGTATATCCCTCGAAGGCAGCGGCCCGCAAGCCCGAATGCCGACGCCGGGTTCGGGTCGCACCGAGGTCCATGGGATCTCGCGAGGAGGGGGCCTCATGCCCACTGCCGAGGCGATCACCGCAGAAGACACCCTCATCCACGTCTTGTGGATCAACGCCGGCCTGAGCTGTGACGGCGACTCCGTCGCCCTCACCGCCGCGACCCAGCCCAGCATCGAGGAGATCGCCCTCGGGGCCCTGCCGGGGCTGCCGAAAGTGGCGGTCCACTGGCCGCTCATCGACTTCGAGTGCGGCCCCACCGGCGGCGCGGACGACTTCCTCGAGTGGTTCTGGAAGGCCGACCGCGGAGAGCTCGAGCCCTTCGTCCTGGTGGTGGAGGGCTCGATCCCCAACGAAGCCCTGCACGGCGACGGCTACTGGTGCGGCTTCGGCAACGACCCGATGACCGGTCAGCCGGTCACGACGAGCGAGTGGCTGGACCGCCTGGCCCCGAAGGCTCTCGCAGTCCTCGCGGTGGGCACCTGCGCGACGTACGGCGGCATCCACGCCATGGCAGGCAACCCGACCGGCGCGATGGGGGTGCCCGACTACCTGGGCTGGGACTGGAAGTCCAAGGCCGGTCTGCCGATCGTCTGCGTGCCGGGTTGCCCGATCCAGCCGGACAACCTGTCGGAGACGATCACCTACCTGCTCTACCAGGCCACCGGCCAGGCCCCGATGATCCCGCTCGACGACCAGCTGCGGCCCACCTGGCTGTTCGGCAGCACGGTGCACGAGGGGTGCGACCGCGCGGGCTACTACGAGCAGGGCGACTTCGCCACCGAGCACGGCACCCCGAAGTGCATCGTCAAGCTCGGCTGCTGGGGCCCGGTCGTGAAGTGCAACGTGCCCAAGCGCGGCTGGGTCAACGGCGTCGGAGGCTGCCCCAACGTCGGCGGCATCTGCATCGGCTGCACCATGCCTGGCTTCCCGGACAAGTTCATGCCGTTCATGGACGAGCCCCCGGGCGGCAAGCTGTCGACGACGTCGATCGGCCTGTACGGCCAGACGATCCGCGCGCTGCGCTCGCGCACGATCGCGACGCTGAACGCCGAGCCCAAGTGGCGCAAGCCCGGCACCCAGCTCACCTCAGGCGCCACCCGCACCTGGTAGGTCGCGCCCCGCGTGCCCCACGTCTCCCGCCCTGCGGGGCGGCCCACCTCGAGGAAGCAGCCTCATGACGACGACACTCCCGCAGCGCGGCACGACGAGCAAGGACGACAAGGGCCTCGTCGAGATGGCGTGGGACCCGATCACCCGCATCGTGGGAAGCCTCGGCATCTACACGAAGATCGACTTCGCGAACAACACCGTGGCCGAGTGCCACAGCACCTCGTCGATCTTCCGCGGCTACAGCATCTTCATGAAGGGCAAGGACCCGCGGGACGCGCACTTCATCACCAGCCGCATCTGCGGCATCTGCGGCGACAACCACGCCACCTGCTCCTGCTACGCCCAGAACATGGCGTACGGCGTCCAGCCGCCGCACCTCGGCGAGTGGATCGTCAACCTCGGTGAGGCCGCGGAGTACATGTTCGACCACAACATCTTCCAGGAGAACCTGGTCGGGGTGGACTACTGCGAGCGGATGGTCGCCGAGACCAACCCGTCGGTGCTCGCCAAGGCGGAGAACACCCCGGCCGCGGGGCGGGACACGCACGGCTACCGGACCATCGCCGACATCATGCGGGCGCTCAACCCGTTCACCGGCGAGTTCTACCGGGAAGCCCTGCAGGTGAGCCGGTGGACCCGGGAGATGTTCTGCCTCATGGAGGGCCGGCACGTCCACCCGTCGACCCTCTACCCCGGCGGCGTGGGGACGGTCGCGACCGTCCAGCTGATGACCGACTACACCACCCGGTTGATGCGCTACGTGGAGTTCATGAAGAAGGTCGTGCCGATGCACGACGACCTGTTCGACTTCTTCTACGACGCGCTGCCCGGCTACGAGCAGGTCGGCCTGCGTCGCACCCTGCTCGGCTGCTGGGGATCGTTCCAGGACCCCGAGGTCTGCAACTTCTCCTACAGGGACATGGAGCAGTGGGGCCGCCGGATGTTCGTGACCCCCGGCGTCGTCGTCGACGGCAACCTCGTCACGACCAGCCTGGTCGACATCAACCTGGGCATCCGGATCCTGCTCGGCAGCTCGTTCTACGACGACTGGTCGGACCAGGAGATGTTCGTGACCCAGGACCCGCTGGGCAACCCGGTCGACCGCCGGCACCCCTGGAACCAGCACACCAACCCCCAGCCGCAGAAGCGCGACTTCGACGACAAGTACAGCTGGGTCATGTCGCCGCGCTGGTTCGACGGCAGCGACCACCTCGCCCTCGACACAGGGGGCGGTCCGCTCGCCCGGCTGTGGTCGACAGCGCTCGCCGGCCTGGTCAGCACCGACTACGTCAAGGCCACCGGGCACAGCGTGCAGATCCACCTGCCCAAGACCGCGCTCAAGGGCCCTGTCGACCTCGAGTGGAAGATCCCGCAGTGGAGCAACACCCTCGAGCGCAACAGGGCCCGGACCTACTTCCAGGCCTACGCGGCGGCCTGCGCCCTCACCTTCGCGGAGAAGGCCTTGGCCGAGATCCGCGCGGGGCGCACGAAGACCTGGGAGAAGTTCGAGGTGCCCGACGAGGCGATCGGGTGCGGGTTCACCGAGGCGGTGCGCGGCGTGCTGTCGCACCACATGGTGATCAGGGACGGCAAGATCGCGAACTACCACCCGTACCCGCCGACGCCCTGGAACGCCAACCCACGGGACGCCTACGGCACGCCCGGTCCGTACGAGGACGCCGTACAGGGGCAGCCGCTGTTCGAGGAGAACACCCGCGACAAGTTCAAGGGCATCGACATCATGCGGACCGTCCGCAGCTTCGACCCGTGCCTGCCGTGCGGGGTCCACATGTACCTGGGGGGCGGCAAGACGCTGGAGCGCCTGCACACCCCCACGGCAGCGTCGACCGGCACCGAATGAGCACGGTGTGACGGCCGACCCGCGCGCGACGGGCGAGCGCATCGAGCAGCTGCTGGAGGCCAGCGCCACCGGCGGCCCGGTGGCCCGGGAGCGGGCCGAGGAGCTGGTCCGGCTCGTCGTCGACCTCTACGGCGCAGGGCTCGAGCGGATGCTCGACCTCGCCTACGAGCGCGGCGCCCTGACCGAGCAGCTGCTGGACGACCTCGCCGGCGACGAGCTGGTGGCGAGCCTGCTGCTGGTGCACGGGCTGCACCCGTGGTCGGTCCAGGAGCGCGTCGAGAGGGCGCTGGCCGCGGTCCGTCCCTACCTCGGGTCGCACGGCGGTGACGTGCACCTCGTGGGCGTCACCGACGAGGGGGTGGCCCTGCTGCGGATGACGGGCAGCTGCGACGGCTGCCCGTCGTCGTCGGTGACCCTGACCCTGGCTGTCGAGAGCGCGATCCGCGACGCCGCACCGGAGGTCCTGGCCATCGAGCTGGAGGAGGCGCCGGCCGGCCCCGCGGTCATCCCCGTCGCGGCGCTCACCGCCCGCCTGCCGGCGCGTTGGCAGCCCGTCGGCGCCCCGGAGGACGTCCCGGTGGGCCGTGCCGCTGCGGTGCAGGCCGGTGACCTCACCCTGGTCGCCACCCGGATCGGCGCGGACCTCTACGCCTTCAGGCCGCAGTGCCCGCACTGCACCGCCCCCTTGGACGGGGCCGCGGTCGAGCGCACCGTCGGCGGCCGCGAGCCGGTGCTGACCTGCCCGGCCTGTCGCGCGCACTACGACGTGCGGCGGGCGGGGACCTCCACCGACCACCCCGGCGAGCACCTTGAGCCGCTCCCCCTGCTCGTGCGGGACGGGCGGGTCGAGGTCGCTGTGCCCAGCCCGGCGCTGGCATGAGCGCCGGCCTGTCGGTCCTGGCCCGCCTCGCGGCGGCGCGACCGCAGGCTGACCCCGGCGAGCGCTGCGACCTGTGCGGTGAGCGGATCGCCGAGCAGCACCAGCACGTCGTCAACGTGGGCAGCCGGGCGCTGCTGTGCAGCTGCCGCCCGTGCTACCTGCTCTTCACGCACGACGACGCGGCGCTCGCCTACCGCGCCGTTCCGGACCGCTACCTGTCGTTCCCGGACGTCGAGCTCGCTCCCGGGGAGTGGGACGAGCTGCAGGTGCCGGTGTCGACGGTGTTCCTGTTCGCGCACTCCGGCCTCGAACGGGTCGTCGCCTTCTACCCGAGCCCGGCAGGGGCCACCGAGTCGGAGCTGCCGCTCGACAGCTGGGACCGGGTCGCCGCCCGTCACCCCGCACTGGCCACCTTGAGGCCGGACGTCGAGGCCCTCCTGCTGCGGGCGACCGACAGCTCCGCCGAGTGCTTCCTCGTGCCGATCGACGCCTGCTACGAGCTGGTCGGGCACCTGCGCCGGCTCTGGCGCGGCTTCGACGGCGGCCAGGACGTGCACCGCCGGCTCGACGCCTTCTTCGCCGACGTCCGCGCACGGGCGAGGCCGGCGCCATGACGAACCTGTCGATCGAGGTGCTGGACGTGCTGCCCGAGCCCTTCGCCGTCGCGCCGCACCTGCTGTTCCGGCTCCGGCTCAGCGAGACCTCCGGCGCCGTCGTGCACGCCCTGGCGCTGCGCGCGCAGGTCATGGTGCACCCCCAGCGACGCCCGTACGGCGACGACGAGCGGGCCGGCCTGGTGGACCTGTTCGGGGGCTCCGAGCGGTGGTTCCAGACGCTCAAGCCGTTCCTGTGGGCGCACGCCTCCACGCTGGTGCAGGGCTTCCAGGGCGTCCAGGAGGTGGACCTGCCGGTGGCCTGCACCTACGACTTCGAGGTCACCGCCTCCAAGTACCTCCAGGCGCTGCGCGAGGGCGAGGTCCCGCTGGAGCTGCTGTTCGGCGGCACCGTCTTCACGCGCGGCAGCACCGGCTTCGCGGTCGAGCAGCTGCCGTGGTCGCTGCAGGCCTCCTGCCGGATGCCCGTGGCCACGTGGGGCGCGCTCATGGACCAGTGGTTCCCGGGCAGCGGCTGGATCCGGCTGGACCGCGAGGCCCTGGACGCGCTGGTGCGCTACCGGTCCGCGCGTGGGCTCACCAGCTGGGAGCAGACCGTCACCGCGCTGCTCGAGGGGCAGGAGGTGGCCAGCCCATGACGCTCACCGCCGCCCGGGCGGTCGCCGACGCCGTGCTCTACGAGGGCTACCTGCTCTACCCCTACCGCGCCAGCTCGCCCAAGAACCAGGTCCGCTGGCAGTTCGGCATCCTGGGGCCGCCCGGCGCGCAGGCCAGTGGTGCGGGCGAGCAACCCGCGATGCAGGCCGAGTGCCTCGTGGAGCTCGCGGCGACGCAGGAGCTGCAGCTCGACGTGCACCTGCGCTTCCTGCAGGTCCTGGAGCGCACCGTCGAGGTCGACGGCGTGCCGGTCCCGGAGCTGCGGGTCGGGCACACCTGCTGGATCCCCTGGCAGGAGGCCACGGAGCAGGAGCTGCAGGTGCTCGGGACCTCGCTGCGCGCCTTGGCCGAGGGCGTGACCGTGCCGGTCGACGTCCCCGGCGGCGTGGAGCACGAGCAGGTGCACCATGACGGCACCGTCGTCGGTCGGCTCGTCCGCACCCGTCAGCCCCTCTCCGGCCTGCTCAGCCTCTCCTCGCGGCCGGCGGCCGACCGCCAGGCCGTGCTGCACGTCCGGGTCGAGAACCTCACGCCCTGGGACGGCACCGCCCGCCGGGACACCACCGCGCGCGCGTCCTTCGTCGGCACCCACCTGCTGCTCACCGTGCGAGGCGGCCGGCCGCTGTCCCTCACGGAGACCCCGGGCCACGGCTGCGTCAACGAGCGCTGCTGGCCGGTCCTCGTCGCCGACGACGACGGGCAGGACGCCGTACTGGTCTCGCCGATCATCCTGCCGGACCACCCGGCGATCGCCCCGGAGAGCGCCGGTGACCTCTTCGACGCGACCGAGATCGACGAGATCCTCACCCTGCGCGTCATGACCCTCACCGACGAGGAGAAGGTCGCGGCCAGGGGCACCGACGCGCGCGCGGCCGCCATCATCGACCGCTGCGACGGCCTGCCGCCTGAGGTCATGGCCCGGCTGCACGGGGCCCTGCGCGACCTGCCCGGCGGGGCGCCCCAGGACGTCCCCTGGTGGGATCCGGGCCAGGACGCGTCGGTCTCCCCCGAGACCGACAGCGTCCTCGTCGACGGCGTGCCGGTGGCGAGGGGCTCGCGGGTGCGGCTGCGGCCGCGGGCCGGCGGTGACGCCCAGGACATGTTCCTCACCGGGCTGACCGCCACCGTCACGAGCGTGCTGAGCGACGTCGACGGGGGCACCCACGTCGCCGTCACGGTGGACGACGACCCGGCGAGCGACCTGCACGAGTGGTACGGCCGGTTCAGCTACTTCCGGCCCGACGAGATCGAGCCGCTGCCATGACCGTCCTCGTGGCCGGCATCGGCAACGTCTTCCTGGGGGACGACGGCTTCGGCTCGGAGGTGGCCCGCGAGCTGGGGCAGGTGATGCTCCCGCCCGACGTCACGGTCGTCGACTACGGGATCCGCGGCATGCACCTCGCCTACGACCTGCTGGCCGGCTACGACGGGCTCGTGCTGGTGGACGCGCTCCCGCGCAACGGGAGCCCCGGTGACATCCACGTGCTCGAGGTCGGGCCGGACGACGTCGGCACGGCAGCGCTGGACGCGCACGGCATGACGCCGACCGACGTCCTCGCCGGCCTGGGGCAGCTCGGCGGCCACCTGCCGCGCACCTTCGTCGTCGGCTGCGAGCCCGGCAACCTCGAGGAGCACATCGGCCTGTCGGAGCCCGTCGCGGACGCCGTCCCGCGCGCCGTCGACGCCGTCCTTGCCCTGCTCACCTCCGAGCTGGGTGTCCCTGTGAGGAAGGGCTGACCATGAGAGTCATCGGCATCATCACCGTCACCGCCGCCGCCATCGCCGCCGGCATCGGCGCCCTCGTCGGTGTCCGGTCCATCCCCGACATCAAGCGCTACCTGCGGATCCGGTCGATGTAGTGCACGAGCTCAGCTACGCCGAGGCCGCCCTCGAGGCGGTGGAGCGCCGCGCCCACGGCCGTCGGGTGGCACGCGTCGGGGTCCGCATCGGCTGCGTGCACCGCGTGGTGGCGGCAGCGTTCGCCCACTCCTTCGCGCTCGCCGCTGTGGGCGGGGTCGCCGAGCAGGCCCTGACGGAGCTGACCGTCGTCCCGGCGCAGGGGCACTGCTGGGACTGCAGCGAGGACTTCACGACGTCCGACCCTGGCTCGGCCTGCCCCCGCTGCGGCTCGCTCGAGGTCGTCGTGACCGGCGGCGACGAGGTGGTGCTCGAGTGGCTCGAGTACGTCGACGGCCGCGAGGGCGCCGGCGAGCCGGTGGCCGCGCACACCCATGGAGGGAGCTGACATGTGCCTCGCGATCCCCGGTGAGGTGGTGTCCTTCGTCGAGGGCACGTTCGACCAGCTCGCGCTCGTCGACGTCGTCGGCGTCAAGCGCAAGATCAACGTCGGGCTGCTGGAGGACACGACGCTCGAGGTGGGCGACTGGGTCCTCATCCACGTCGGCTTCGCGATGTCGAGGATCGACGAGAAGGAGGCCGCAGAAGCCCTGTCGATGCTGGAGATGATGGGCCAGAGCTTCACCGACGAGCTGGCTGCCGTCGCAGAGTCGAGCATCGAGTGAGCAGCAGCTGCGACGCCTCCGGGAGCTGCATCACCTGCGGCGACGTCGCGCTCGCCCTGACGGTCGTGGAGGTCCTCGGGACCGACGCCCGCTGTCAGGACCCATCGGGTCGGGAGGAGCTCGTCGCGCTCGAGCTCGTGGGGGGCTCCCGGCCTGGTGAGGTGCTCCTCGTCCACGCCGGAGTCGCACTGGAGAGGCTGTCATGAGGTTCGTCGACGAGTTCCGCGACCCGGAGCTGGCGCAGGCGCTCGGCCGCGAGATCGCGCTGCTGTGCGAGCCCGGCCGGCACTACAAGATCATGGAGGTGTGCGGCGGCCACACGCACACCATCTACCGGTACGGCGTCCAGGACCACCTGCCGGACACCGTGGAGCTGGTGCACGGCCCCGGGTGCCCGGTGTGCGTCATCCCGATGGGGCGGGTGGACGACGGCATCGCCCTCGCTGAGCAGGACGACGTGATCCTCACCTGCTTCGGCGACATGATGCGGGTGCCGGGCGGTCGCGGGTCGTTCCTCGAGGCGAACGCCCGGGGCACGGACATCCGGATGGTCTACTCACCCCTCGACGCGCTCCGGATCGCCAAGGAGAACCCCGAGCGCCAGGTCGTCTTCTACGCCATCGGCTTCGAGACGACCGCGCCGTCGACGGCCCTCACGCTCAAGCGCGCGAAGGCCGACGGCATCACGAACTTCTCGGTGTTCTGCAACCACGTCACGATCATCCCGGCGATCAAGGCGATCCTCGACTCCCCCGACCTGCGCCTGGACGCCTTCATCGGTCCCGGCCACGTCTCGACGGTCATCGGGTGCAAGCCGTACGACTTCATCGCCCGGTCGCACGGCAAGCCGCTGGTGTGCGGCGGCTTCGAGCCGCTCGACCTGCTGCAGGCCGTCTACATGATCATGAAGCAGCTGGCGGAGGGCCGCTCGGAGGTCGAGAACCAGTACGCCCGCGTCGTCCCGTGGGACGGCAACCCGGTGGCGCTGAAGGTGCTCGCGGAGGTGTTCGCACTGCGCCCGTTCTTCGAGTGGCGAGGCCTCGGCAGCATCTCGCACTCCGCGCTGCAGCTGTCACCGGCCTACGCCGACTTCGACGCCGAGAAGCGCTGGGCGCTGCCGAACGTGCGGGTCGCCGACCCCAAGTCCTGCCAGTGCGGCGAGGTCCTCAAGGGCGTGCTCAAGCCCTGGGAGTGCAAGGTGTTCGGCACCGCCTGCACGCCGGAGACCCCCATCGGGACGTGCATGGTGTCGTCCGAGGGCGCGTGCGCGGCCTACTACAACTACGGGCAGTACGCGAAGCAGCGTCTCCACCTGGAGGTGTGAGGTGCCCCGGCAGTTCACCGAGGACGAGGTCGGCGAGCGCATCGAGGCGATGCGCAGGCGGCGCCCGCGCTTCAAGGACGAGCGCATCACCCTGGCCCACGGAGCCGGCGGGAAGGCCTCGCGTGCCCTCGTCGAGGGTCTCGTCGTACCGCTGCTGGACAACCCGGCGCTGTCGCAGCTGTCCGACGCGGCGCTGCTCACCGCCGCCGGGGTGCGGCTGGCGATGACGACCGACGCGTTCGTGGTCCGACCGCTGGCGTTCCCCGGCGGCTCGATCGGTGAGCTTGCCGTCAACGGCACCGTGAACGACCTCGCGGTGTCCGGTGCCCGGCCGCTGGCGCTGTCGTGCGCCCTGGTGCTCGAGGAGGGGCTGGCCGCCGACGTGCTCGAGCGCGAGGTGGCCGCGATGGCCTCCGCCGCGACCGCGGCCGGCGTCAGCGTCGTCACCGGGGACACCAAGGTCGTCGAGCGCGGCAAGTGCGACCAGATGTACGTCGTCACGACCGGAATCGGGCAGGTGCTCGACACGGCGGTGCTCGCTCCGGCGCTCGTTCGTCCCGGCGACAAGGTGCTCGTCTCGGGCACCATCGGCGACCACGGCGTCGCGATCCTGCTGGCCCGTGGGCAGCTCGACCTGGAGGCCGACGTGCGCAGCGACACCCGGCCGCTGTGGGACCTGGCGGCGGCGCTGATGAGCGCCTGCGGCGAGGGGCTGCACTGCATGCGCGACGCGACCCGCGGCGGCGTCGCGACCGTGCTGAACGAGATCGCGCTGGCCGCCGAGGTCGGGGTCGTCATCGCGGAGGACCGGGTGCCGATGCGGCCGGAGGTCATGGGAGCCGGTGAGATCCTCGGGATCGACCCGCTCTACATGGCCAACGAGGGCAAGCTGGTGGCCTTCGTCGCCGCAGAGCAGGCGGACGCTGCGCTCGAGGCGATGCGCTCGGTCCCTGCGGGGGCGGAGGCCGCGGTCATCGGCGAGGTGCGCGACGAGCCGCCCGGCCGGGTCCTGGGGCGGACCGGGTTCGGCGGCCACCGGATGATCGACATGCTGGTGGGCGATCCGCTGCCCCGCATCTGCTGACGGCGCCCCCCACCAGTGATCAACGGAACCGGAAGGGGCGTGCGGGGCACCCAAGACACCCCTTCTGATTCCGTTGATCAAGGGGTGAGGGGGCTGCGGGTGCCCCGAACCTATCCCCGGTGCACCTCAGCGCGTCACCTGGCGCAACGTCCCGTCCACCCTCCTGGTCCACCCCCGCCGGTCCAGCAGCTCCAGCAGCGGTACGGCGACCCGCCGCGTCGTGCCGAGGGCCTGCCGTGCCGCGGACAGCGTGAAGGGCTGCGGCAGCCCCACCAGCAGCCGCATCGCGAGGGCCGGTGCGGACGGCAGCAGCACCACGTCGGGACCCACCCGCAACAGGCGGCCGGCGGTCTCGGCCGCAGCGACCTGGCGCGGCCCGAGCCCGAGCTCCTGCAGCTCTGGCGTCTCGGGAGCGGCGAACGGCGACGCCGCGAGTCGGCGCTCCAGCGCCTGCACGGCCGGCTCGGCC
>JBAVRG010000451.1:0-4680 GCA_049694795.1 Mycobacteriales bacterium | reverse complement strand
CAGTGCCGTGCAGCTCCGGGTGGGCGTGCTCCGCGAGACCGTGGCTGCCCCTCACCTCCAGCTCCGCGCGCCCACCCCGGCTCGTGGCACAGCGGCCTACAGTCCTGGACGTGCCCAGTCCTCGCGTCCACCTGCCACCCGGGACCCTGCAGTGGGACGCGCTCCGCGACGAGCTGCAGATCCCGGAGGCGTTCCCGCCCGCGGTGCTCGCTGAGGCCGAGCAGGTCCGTCCGGCGATGCCCCCCACGGACCTGACCGAGGTGCCGTTCCTCACGATCGACCCTCCCGGCAGCACCGACCTCGACCAGGCGATGGCGCTGCGCCAGGTCGCGCACGGCTACCAGGTGCTCTACGCCATCGCCGACGTCGCGGCGTTCGTGTCGCCGGGCGGCGGGCTGGACGCGGAGGCGCACCGTCGGGGCGAGACCTTCTACGCCCCGGACAAGCGCGTCCCGCTGCACCCGCCGGTCCTCAGCGAGGGGGCGGCCAGCCTGTTGCAGGACCAGACCCGGCCGGCGCTGGTGTGGCAGCTCGACCTCGATGCCGACGGCAAGCTGGTCGGTACGCACGTCAGCCGCGCGGTCGTGCGCAGCCGCCGCAAGCTCGACTACCCCACCGTCCAGGACCAGATCGACAACGGCACCGCGGCTGCGGACCTCATGCTGCTGAAGGAGATCGGGCTCAAGCGCCTCGAAGCCGCCCGGCGCCGCGGCGCGGTCGACCTGCAGACCCCGGAGCAGGAGGTCGACGCGCAGGGACGCCTCACCTACCGCGCGCAGCTGCCCTGCGAGCAGTGGAACGCCCAGATCAGCCTCCTCACCGGCATGGCGGCCGCGGCGCTGATGCTGCAGGGCCGGGTCGGCCTGCTGCGCACCCTTCCCGTTCCGGAGCAGGCGGCGGTCGACAGCCTGCGCCGCAGCGCCGTCGCGCTCGGCATCGCCTGGCCGGAGGGGACGCCGTACGGCGAGGTGCTGAGTGCACTCGACCCCCAGCAGCCGGCAGCGGCTGCCCTCCTCACCCTCGCGACGCGGTTGCTGCGCGGAGCGGCGTACACGGTCATCGACGACGACCCCGGCGAGCTCACGGTCCACAGCGCGGTGGCGGCGCCGTACGCGCACTGCACAGCCCCACTGCGACGGCTCGCCGACCGCTACGTCGGGGAGGTCTGCGTCGCCCTCTGCGCGGGTGAGGCGGTGCCGCAGTGGGTGCTCGACCGGCTGCCCGAGCTGCCGGAGGAGATGGCCGAGGCCGACCGAAAGGCGCACGCCCTGGACCGGGCCGTGGTCGACCTGGCCGAGGCCTGCCTGCTGCAGCAGCGGGTCGGGGAGACCTTCCGCGGCGTGGTGGTGGAGGCCAACGGCAACGGCGGGACCGTTCAGCTGACCGACCCGGCCGTGCGCGCGAAGCTCGACGGCAGGGACCTGCCGCTGGGGACGACCGTCAGCGTGGTGCTGGAGCAGGCCGACCCGCAGACCCGCTCGGTCCGCTTCCGCCTCGCCTGACCCGGTACGGCGTCCCGCGGGTCAGGGGCTGAGCGCGGGGCTCGTCGGCAGGCCCGGGCCGGAGCTGGGGGAGCTGCTGGCGGTGGGGCTGCTCGAGGGGCTCGGCTTGGAGCCGGCCTTGGGTGAGGCGTCGGGGGAGGGGGTCGGCTTCGAGGACGCCTTGGGGGCCGCGCTCTGCGTGGGGGCGACCGCAGCCGGGATCGCCGGCGGCGGCGGGACGGAGCTGCGGACCGCCGGGGGAAGTGCGCGCAGCAGCAGGGCGCTGAGCTGGGTCGAGCGGGCGAGCACGTCGGCGAGCGCCTGGCTGTCGCCGCTGCTGCGGATCACGGCGCGCTCCGCGCTGAGCAGCAGCAGGGCCTGCTTCGCGGCGGCCGGGTTGGTGCGCGCGGTGCCGACGAGCGCCGCGATCTGGTCGTGCAGGGCGATCGCGGCGTCGCGCACCTCGGCGGTCTGTCCCGACGCGGCGAGCTGGGTGAGCTCGGCGAGCTTGCTGTCGGCGGAGGCGTTGGTCGCGGAGACCTGCGAGGGGCCGTGGCTCAGGGTGGTCGGCACGACCCCGGTGAGGAAGCCGACGACCATGGCGGCGGCGGCGACGAAGGGGGCGGCCGAGACCCGGGCCCAGCGCCGAGCGGACGGGGGGCTGGCCAGGTCCGCGAGGTGGCCCAGCGCCCGGCGCTCGAACAGCCGGAGCCCGTCCCGCTCGCCGTCGAGGATGTCCACTGCGACGTCGGCGGCGCCCGCCTCCACTGCGGACGCGGCGAGCGTGAGGTCGGTCTCGAGGCTCAGCCGGAGGCTGTCGACCTCGCGCAGCAGCGCGTCGAGGGCCTCCACCCGGGGGCTGCCCGGCAGGACGGAGGCCGCGGTCTCGCCGGCGCGGGCGGTACGAGCGGCACGCAGCCGGCGCACCGGGCTGCCCTTCCGCTCGCTCATCGCCATCCCTCCGCCTGCGGTGCCTGTGTCGACTGTTTCGCCGCTGGGAGGTGATCTCCTGCTGCTCCTGCCTGTGCAGTTGCTGGGAAGTCTGGCAGGTCGGGTCGTGATCGCGTGACGGTCGGACCCGGTTGTCGGCAGGCGCCCGCCCGCTGCCAGACTCGAGCTCATGAGTGACGTCGACCAGCTGGTGATCTCCGTGCTCGGCGGTACGGGGGATCAGGGCCGCGGCCTGGCCCGGCGGTTCGCGCTCGCCGGGCACCGCGTGGTGATCGGCTCTCGGTCCGCAGAGCGTGCCCAGTCCGCCGTGGCGGGCCTGCCGGGCGAGGTCACCGGCGCCGCCAACGCCGACGCGGCGGCTCAGGGTGACGTGGTCATCGTGGCGGTCCCGTGGGACGGCCACAAGGAGCTCCTCACCGAGCTGGCGCCGGTGCTCGCAGGCAAGATCGTCATCGACTGCGTCAACCCGCTGGGCTTCGACAAGCAGGGTGCGTTCGCGCTGCCGGTGGAAGAGGGCAGCGCCGCTCAGCAGGCAGCAGCTGTGCTCCCGGAGAGCCGGGTGGTCGGCGCCTTCCACCACGTGAGCGCGGTGCTACTGCTGGACGAGGCCGTCGACAGCCTCGACACCGACATCCTCGTGCTCGGCGACGACCGGGAGGCGACCGACCTGGTCCAGGAGCTGGTCGCCCGCATCCCCGGTATGCGCGGCATCTACGCCGGGCGGCTGCGCAACGCCCACCAGGTCGAGGCGATGACGGCCAACCTGATCTCGATCAACCGCCGCTACAAGGCGCACGCCGGTCTGCGGGTCACCGACGTCTGAGCTGCTGCGCGACGACACCGGCGCCGCGGTCGCGGTGCCGGCGACCGTCGCGCGCGTCGTCTCCCTCGTGCCGTCGCTGACCGAGTCGGTCGCGGTGACCGCGCCCGGGCTGCTGGTCGGCGCCACCGACTGGTGCAGCCACCCCGCCGACCTGCAGGTGACCCGCGTCAAGGGCACCAAGAGCCCGGCGCTCGACCGGGTCGTCGACCTGCAGCCCGACCTGGTGCTCGGCAACGCCGAGGAGAACCGGCCGGAGGACCTGCAGGCCCTGCGCGAGGCCGGGCTCGCGGTCTGGGTGACCTTCCCGCGCACCGTTCCCGAGGCGCTGGTCAGCCTCGACCGGATGCTGACGGCGTGCCGCCTCGACCGGCCGGCCTGGCTGGACGCCGCCGACCGGGCCTGGGCAGAGCCGTGGACCGGTCCCCGTCGCCGCGCCGTGGTCCCGATCTGGCGACGGCCCTGGATGGCGGTCGGCTCCGGGACCTTCACCGGGGACGTGCTGGCCCGGCTCGGCGTCGACAACGTGCTGGCCGACCACCCGGAGCGCTATCCCAAGGTCGATCTCGCCGCCCTCCCGCCGCACGAGCTGGTGGTCCTGCCCGACGAGCCGTACGCCTTCTCCGAGACGGACGGACCCGAGGCCTTCGACGCGCCGTCCGCGTGCGTGAGCGGCCGGCACCTCACGTGGTACGGCCCGTCCCTCGCCGAGGCCCGCGACGTGCTGCTGGACCAGCTCAGGGCCGGCGCTGGCTCCTGATCCTCAGCCCCGCGGCGCCCGAAGCAGAGCTCGGGGAGAAGAGCGGACCGTCAGGCGAGGCCACGGGCGTGGAAGACCTGCGTCGCCGCGTTGCCGGCCGCGTTGCCGTACAGCGCGCGCACCGTCGCGATGGTGGTGGTGGCGGCTGCAGGCATCGTCGTGTCGGGGGCGAAGGAGAACTGCGCCTTGATGATCGACGTGTCGGCCTTCGTCGCGCCGAGCGCGTTCCTCAGCCCGTTGAGCGCGCTGCTCCAGATCTCGCCGTCGGCGTGCACCTCCCCGACCAGGTCGGCGGGGTAGGTCTTGGTGCCGTCGGTGCGGCGCAGGCAGTGCACGGGCCCGCGGGTGTAGGAGACCGAGTCCCAGTCGGCGATGCACGGCTCGTCCGGGGTCGGGGCGTAGCGGCTCGAGACCGCCTGCGCCCAGTAGTCGCCGAAGCCCTCACCGATGGAGCCGGCCTCCTCGGTGCTGCCGAAGCCCGGCACCTGGCTGTCCTGGATGGCGTGGCCGTACTCGTGGAGGATGACCTCCGCGTCCTCGGCGTCGTCGACACCGCCCTTGCCGAAGCGCAGCAGGTCGTCCTTCTGGGCGCCGTTGTAGTAGCTGTTGTCGACGCCGTACTGGTTGATCTTCATGCGCTGCGGCTCGTTGTTGACGTTCGTGAAGCC
>JBAVRG010000450.1:0-6169 GCA_049694795.1 Mycobacteriales bacterium | reverse complement strand
CCGTCGGGTCGAGCTGCTCGAGCGCCTGCTGCAGCGCCGCGGCGGGCACCCGCAGGTCGGTGAGCGTCACGCCGTCGAACCGCGCGGTCGCCTCCCGAACGGCCTCGGCGCCGCGGTCGCGCACCGCCGCCACGACCGGCCGGACCTGCTCGACCGCCGCCGCCACGTCCAGCTCGGCCCGCGGCAGCACGGCGTTCAGGTCGGTGTCGCGGCGACCGCGCAGGTCGATGCGGGTCAGCACGGTCGAGCTCCTCGCACGTCAGGGGGTGAGGAGAGCCTAACCGGGCGCCCCGAGCTGCCGGACGGCCCGGTGAGCCCGCGTCAGTCCAGCTCCTCCGGCCGGCGCAGCGCCATCACCAGGAACACCACCAGGGCGCCGACCGGCCAGCCGACCGCGGCCCACGGGGCCCGCAGCCCCAGGTCGTCACCGTGCCGCTTGCCGAGGAACAGCTCGACCCGACCCCGGACGTGGGTGCCCGGCTCCAGCGCCTGGAAGGCCTGGTGCGCGCCGGGCCGCAGGCCGACCCGGGCCGCGATGAGGGCAGCGAGCAGGCCACCGGCCGCGAGCGCGACGACCGTCCACGGCCCGGAGCGGCGTGCGAAGCGCCACGCGAGGGCGCCGCAGAGCACGCCCATCACGGCGATGACGACCAGGTAGCTGCCGTCCGCCCCGACGAACGCCTTGGTGCTCTCCACGTTGGGCAGGTCGATGCCGCTGTCCTTCACCGTGACGGTGAGCCGCGGCGCGACCGCCGACCACAGCAGCCCGGCCGGCGCGCCGAGCAGCACCATGACCACGACGATGCCGACGAACGCCTTCACGTCCTGCTTCCAGCGCCCGGGTGCGGGGGTGGGCCGCGGCAGCACGGGTGCGGTCCAGACGTCGTACGGCGAGCTCACGCGGTGACTCCCAGGATCGGTGCAGCGGACGACCACGCTACGCGCCGGTGGGCGCCGCCGCCGGGAGGGCCGCGCCACTACCCTGCGCGCGTGATCACTCGCAGGCTCGCCGTCCTCGTGCTGCTCCCGGCGCTGGCCGCCGGCTGCTCCGGCGGCTCCTCGCACCCGGGTCCGGACGTGGCGGCCTCGGCACCGGTGCCCGGCGTCACCCTGCCGCCGGACGCGCTCACCGACCTGGTCCCCCGCCCCGACGAGGTGCCCGCCGGGATGGTCCCTGTGCTGGCCGGCTCGGGGCCGCGCAGCCTGCAGGTCGTGGCGTCGTACTCGGGCACGGGCGCGGCGGCGCAGACCGCGGCCCTGAAGCTGAGGGCGCACGGCTTCCAGCGGGCCTACGTCGCGCAGTACGCCAACCCCGGCACCGGCCAGGTCCTGTCGGTCCTGGCGTCGACGTTCGGCACCGCCGCGGGCGCGGCCGCCGACTTCGGCGACGACCTCAAGGGCGGCTCGGGGACGGTCGTGCCCGAGCCGACCCTCGGCGAGGCGTCGGCGGTCACCTTGCAGAAGGTGCCCGGCTCGGTCGTCCGCGAGCTGGTGCTCGTGCGCTTCCGGCGCGGCACGACGACCTGGTCGCTGGCCTACGAGGCGGCGCCGACCGCGGACCCGGCGCTCGCCGTCGACCTGGCCAAGCGGCTGCTGGCCCGCTCGGCTACCTGACCCGCGCGGCGCGCACCGGACCGTCAGCGAACGCGGACTTGGTGAGCCGGACGACGTAGAAGCCGCTGTTGCCGTCGGTGTACCAGATCTCGTGGCGCGCGGGGACGAAGGCCGGGGCGCTCATCGCGAACGCACCGGAGTGGTAGATGTCCACGCCGGGCTTCACCGGGCCGTTGAAGTAGGCGATCTCCACCGGGTGCGCCGGGTCCTTGATGGAGAACACCCGCAGCCCGGAGACGATGAAGCTGCACGCCACGATCGTGGGGTCCGTGCGCTGCGGTACGGCGCAGTAGTGGGCCGCGTAGCCCTGCACGGGGCTCTGCGCGCCCGGGTCGTTCTGCTGGTCGCCGGTGCGGGCCTCGGGCTGGTTGACCGCCAGCCGCATGTTGCTGATGACCTTCGGGTGCTTCTCGTCGGCGATGTCGATGATGCGCGCCGCCCCGACCTTGCCGCTGGCGTCGTAGATGCCGCGCCGGTCGGGGGTCACCGACGTCGTGGAGCTGGAGTACTCGTCGACCTCGACGAGGTAGGGGTGGCCCTTGATGGTGATCGGCAGGGCGTTCTGGGGGATCGAGACCTCGGGCCAGGTCAGGTGGCTGACCAGGGGCACCGTGGGGTTCAGCTCGTGCTTGTTGATGCCGCTCACGTCGAGGATCGTCAGGCCGGGCGTGTCGGGGTTGCCGATGTCGGCGACGTACAGCCGGTTGCCGTCGTCGCTGACGCTCATGCCGTGCGCCGCGTAGGTGGCCGAGAACCACAGGATGTGGGGCAGCTTGGGGTCGGTGAGGTCGATCGCCGTGATGGTGTGGCCGGAGGTGGAGCTGACGTAGAAGACCGTGCCGTCCGGGGAGAACGCGCTCTCGTGGCCGAGCACACCCAGCGGCGAGCTCGAGTCGAGGACGGGGTGCCGGCAGTCGGCGGACATGTCGTAGACGTCCACGAAGCCCGGGTTGGTGCTCGGGTAGCCCATGTCGGCGGCGATCAGACCCCGCTTGGCGTTGATCCGCAGCGACTCGTGCGGGGACAGCATCGCCGGCGTGCTGAGGGTGGCGGTGTGCACCGGGTGGGCCGGGTCCTTCATGTCCATGATGAAGACACCGAGGCCCTCGGTCGCGTTGTTCGCGACGTCGCGCGGGAACAGCAGCGTGCTGTCGAAGATCGCGCAGTCGTGACCGGCCTTGTCGACGTACCGGTGGACCTGGAACCCACCGGTCGCGATGACGTGGGCGACCTGGACGGTGTTGCAGCGGTAGCCGAGGGCGGCCCGGCCGCTGTCGACCTCGCTCTTGGGCACCCGGCCCTGCGCACCGGTCTCCGGCAGCGAGCCCTTGTCGCAGGCGAGCTGCGGGGTCGGTCCTGAGCTGATGCCGGCGGCCTGGGAGGACTGGCTGACCGGGACGACCGCGATCAGGGCGCAGACGGCGGCGAGGTGCAGGAACCGACGGGTCATGAGTGTTGCTCCGGGGGCTCGGGGGGGCTTTCCCGGAGGTGTTCCACGCCGCGGGCGGGATTCCTGCCTGCTACTGCCAGCTGTCGGTGGCCCGCCAGACCAGGACGTCGAGGATCCGGAGCTTGGTGATCGGCGCGCCGGCCTCCTCCGCTGCGAGCTGCAGGGCGGTGAACGCCTCCCGCTCGGCCTGCAGGTCGTCCCGCATCTGCGTGCACAGCAGGCGCATGAACTCCTGCCAGGACCGGTCCAGCGAGCGCGGCAGCACGCCGGGTGCCGTGTAGGCCTCGAAGATCCGGCTGTCGTAGATGGGGACCAGGTCGGGGCGCTTGCGGTGCAGGACCTTGCTCACGATCGTGCCGCGCACGCCGCGGCCGGCGTACCGAGGCTCGTCGAGGATCCCGAAGAGCCCGGCGACGCACATGACGTGGTCGTCGTCGGCGTCCTCGAGGCTCACCTCCGGCAGCTCGGCGACCGTCTCGAGGGCGGGCAGCATCTCCCGCAGCAGGCTGAAGCGCCCGGCGTCGATGTCGACTCCCATGAGCACGGGTGCCAGCAGGTCGCCGTCGACGAGGGCCGGCGAGCCGTTCGTCACCAGCCGGTCGTACGCCGGGTACGCGTAGCCGTTGCGGATGTCGACGTAGTCGAGCAGCACCTCGTCCGGGTGCTCCACCTCGAGGGTGCCGGCGCAGAGCTTGATCGGGTCCACGGCGGAGAGCCTAGGCGCCGTCCGGACCGCGGGTGGGGCGTTCGCAGCACTGCCACCGCGGGGCCCGCGCGGTGTCAGGCGCCGAGCGGCAGGCAGCTGGGGCCGAGCAGGGCCTTGAGGTCGGCGAACAGCGACGCCGTGGCGGTCACGCGCAGCCGGTCGTCGAGCCGGACCACGGTCGTCTTGGCGCCGTTGACCAGCTGCAGGTGCACCTCGGTCGTCCCGGGGTGGGCCGCCAGCACCTCCTTGAGGCGCTCCACGACCGGCGGCGTGCACCGGGGGGTCGGCATCGAGACGACGACCGGGCCGCGCGGACCCACGGACAGGTCCGGCACGGTGATGTCGCTGGCGATCAGCTTGGGCGTGTCGTCGCGCTTGTCGACCCGGCCCCGGACGAGCACGATCGCGTCCTCGACGAGGTGCACGGCCGCCATCTGGTAGGTCGCCGGGAAGAACATCACCTCGACCGCGCCCTCGAGGTCCTCGAGCTGCACCGCAGCCCAGGCGTTGCCCTGCTTGGTCACCCGCCGGGTCACCGACGACAGCAGCCCCCCGACGACCACGGAGGCGCCGTCGTCCTTGTCGGCCAGCGCCGACACCGGGCAGTCGACGGCCGCGGCGATGACGTGCTCGACGCCGAACAGCGGGTGGTCGGAGACGTAGAGCCCCAGCATCTCGCGCTCGTAGGCGAGCAGGACCGCCTTCTCCCACTCCCCCACCGGGATCCGTACGTCGAACACCCCGCCCCCGAGGTCCGCGGGCGCGTCGTCGTCCCCGCCGCCCATGTCGCCGAACAGGTCGTACTGGCCGATGGCCTCGGCCTTCTTGGTCTCCAGGCAGGCCTCGATCGCCTCCACGTGCACCTGGTGCAGCCCCTTGCGGGTGTGCCCCAGGGAGTCGAACGCCCCCGCCTTGACGAGCGACTCGACGGTCTTCTTGTTGACAGCGACCGCCTCGACCTTCTTCAGGTAGTCGGGGAAGTCGACGAAGCGCCCCTTGCCCGTGCGGGTCGCGACGATGGAGGCCACCACGTTGGTGCCGACGTTGCGGATGGCCGACAGGCCGAACCGGATGTCGGTGCCGCGCGGGGTGAAGTCGGAGTCGGAGTCGTTGACGTCGGGAGGCAGCACCTTGATGCCCATCCGGCGGCACTCCGCGAGGTACAGCGCGCTCTTGTCCTTGTCGTCCTTGACCGAGGTGAGCAGGCCCGCCATGTACTCGGCGGGGTAGTTGGCCTTCAGGTAGGCCGTCCAGTAGCTGACCAGGCCGTACCCGGCGGTGTGCGCGCGGTTGAAGGCGTAGTCGGAGAACGGGACCAGGATGTCCCAGAGGGTCTTGATGGCGCCCTCGGAGTACCCGTTCGCCTTCATGCCGTCCCGGAACGGGACGTACTCCTTGTCGAGGATCTCCTTCTTCTTCTTGCCCATCGCCCGGCGCAGCAGGTCTGCGGCACCGAGGGAGTAGCCGGCCAGCTTCTGCGCGATCGCCATGACCTGCTCCTGGTAGACGATCAGGCCGAACGTCTCTCCCAGGATCTCGGCGAGCGGCTCCTCGAGCTCGGGGTGGATCGGCACGATCGGCTTGCGGCCGTTCTTGCGGTCGGCGTAGTCGTTGTGCGCGTTGGCGCCCATCGGGCCCGGCCGGTAGAGCGCGAGCACGGCGGAGATGTCCTCGAACGAGGTCGGCACCATCGAGCGCAGCAGCGCGCGCATCGGTCCGCCGTCGAGCTGGAAGACCCCGAGCGTGTCGCCGCGGGCCAGCAGCTCGAAGGTGGGCCCGTCGGTCAGCGGCAGCTCCTCGAGGACGACGGTCTCGCCGCGGTTGTCCTTGATGTGCATGAGGCAGTCGTCGAGGACGGTGAGGTTGCGCAGGCCGAGGAAGTCCATCTTCAACAGCCCGAGCGTCTCGCAGGCGCCCATGTCGAACTGCGTGATGATCGCGCCGTCGGCCTCGCGGCGCTGGATCGGGATCACGTCGAGCAACGGCTCGCGGCACAGGATCACGCCGGCCGCGTGCACGCCCCACTGCCGCTTGAGGCCCTCCAGGCCCAGGGCGGTGTCGACGACCGCCTTGGCGTCGGGGTCGGACTCGTACAGCGCCCGGAACTCGCCCGCTTCGCCGTACCGCTTGTGGCTGGGGTCGAAGATGCCCGAGAGCGGGATGTCCTTGCCCATCACGGCGGGCGGCATCGCCTTGGTGATCTTGTCGCCGACGGCGAACGGGTAGCCGAGCACCCGGGCGGCGTCCTTGACCGCGGCCTTGGCCTTGATGGTGCCGTAGGTGATGATCTGCGAGACCCGCTCCTCGCCGTACTTCTCGGTGGCGTAGCGGATCATGTCGCCGCGCCGGCGCTCGTCGAAGTCGAGGTCGATGTCGGGCATCGAGATGCGCTCGGGGTT
>JBAVRG010000449.1:0-2559 GCA_049694795.1 Mycobacteriales bacterium | reverse complement strand
CGGTGAGCAACCCGCCCGGCGGCCGGCCGGCGGCGATCAGCAGCGTGCCCGGTGGCGGTGCGCTCGCCGGGCTGGCGTCCGGGCTCGGCTTCGACGTGCCCGGGCAGAGCGCCGTGTGGGAGACGGCGCCGCTGGGCCGTACCCAGGAGCTGCTCGGCGGCGGCTCGCTGAAGGTGCACGTGCGCTCCAGCACCGACGAGGCGGTGCTGTTCGTCAAGGTCTTCGACGTCGCTCCGAACGGCAACGCCAAGATCCCGAACGGCCAGGTCGAGCCGGTCCGCCTCAGCGGGGTCGGCGGCGCCGGCCGCGACGTCACGGTCGCGCTGCCGACGCTGGCGCACGTGGTCCCGGCGGGCAACCGCGTCCGGGTGGTGCTGTCCACGACCGACCTGGCCTACGCCGGGCCGCTCACGCCCGCGACCTACCAGCTCTCGCTCGATCCGCGGACCGCGCTGACCCTTCCCCTGCATCGGCTGTCGGGAGCGCGCGGCTACGGCGGTCTGCTCCTCGCCTGCGGGCTGATCGCCCTGGTGCTGCTGGCGATCGCCGCCTTCATCGTGCTGCGACGGAGGCGGCACCCTCCGGACCTGGGCGACGACGACGTACCGCCGGTCGTGATCACCGGGCTGTCCAAGAGCTACGCCGACGGCTTCCGGGCGGTCGACGGCGTCGACCTGGTCGTGGAGCGCGGGCAGGTCCTGGGCCTGCTCGGGCCGAACGGCGCGGGCAAGACCACCACGCTGCGGATGCTCGCCGGCCTCATCTCCCCGAGCGAGGGGGAGGTGCGGCTGTTCGGCCGCAAGGTCACGAGCGGGGCACCGGTGCTCAGCCGCGTCGGGTTGTTCATCGAGGGGCCGGGCCTGCTGCCGCACCTGACCGGGATGGAGAACCTGGAGCTGTACTGGACCTCGACGGCGCCGTCGATGGAGGGCTCCTACGTCGAGGAGGCGCTCGAGATCTCCGGGCTCGGTGACGCGGTGCACCGGCCGGTGCGCGCCTACAGCCACGGCATGCGGCAGCGGCTCGCGATCGCACAGGCGATGCTCGGCCGACCCGACCTGCTGGTGCTCGACGAGCCCACCAACGGGCTTGACCCGCCCCAGATCAAGGAGGTCCGCGAGGTGCTCAAGCAGATCGCGGCGACCGGGCGGACCATCCTGGTGAGCAGTCACCTGCTCGCCGAGGTCGAGCAGACCTGCTCGCACGTGGCGGTGATGAGCCGAGGTCGCATGGTGGCGCGCGGCCCGGTCGAGGAGCTGCTCGCGGACAGCGGCACGGTGCACGTCGAGGTGCCCGGCGACGACCACGACCGCGCCACCGAGCTGATCCGGGGCCTGCCGGGGGTGATCACGGTCGCGCAGGAGGGCGGCGCGATCGTGGCCGAGCTGGACGGCGCCACCCGCTCCGACGTGGTGGCGGCCCTGGTGCGCGCCGACGTGGAGGTCCTCGGCGTCGCGAGCCGACGCCGGCTCGAGGACGTGTTCCTGGAGCTGACCGGGAGCGCGCGGTGATCGGCGTCGAGGTGCGCCGGCAGGCCAAGCGGCGGCGCACGCTGTACTCGTTCCTCGCGCTGCTCGCGATCCCCACCATCGTCCTGGTGGCGCTGCTGGTGAACGGCGGCCCCGACACCACCGGCCGGCAGCCGGAGCTGGTCGACGTGGCCTCCGACAGCGGCCTGAACTTCGCGCTGTTCATGCTGGTCGCGACCTCGCAGTTCCTGCTCGTCGTGGTGGTGTCCCTGTTCGCCGGCGACGCCGTCGCGAGCGAGGCGCAGTGGGGGTCGCTGCGCTACCTGCTGACCCGGCCCATCGCGCGGGCGCGGCTGCTGCGCACCAAGCTGGTCGTCGCCGGGGCCTACGCCGCCGCGGCCGTGCTGCTCGTGCCGCTCGCGTCCCTGGCCATGGGCACGGTGGCGTTCGGCTGGAAGTCGGTCCAGACACCGCTGGCAGGCGCGATCGGCGTCAACACCGGCCTGTCGCGGCTCGCGCTCGCGACCGGTTACGTCATGGTGACGATGGCCGTCGTCGTCGCGCTCTCGTTCTGGTTCTCCACGCGGACCGATGCGCCGCTCAGCGCGGTCGGCGGGGCGGTGGTGCTGGTGGTCGTGAGCGAGATCCTGGACCAGGTCTCAGCCCTCAAGATGCTGCGCAACGTGCTGCCCACGCACTACTGGCTGGCCTGGCTCGACCTGCTCGTCGACCCGGTCGACGCCGGGCAGATGACCACCGGGCTGCTGCAGATGGTGCCGTGGGTGGTGGTGCCGCTCGCGCTGGCGTTCCGCGGCTTCAGCCGCAAGGACGTCCTCTCCTAATAGGGTCGTCCCGTGCCCGTCCCGCTGCCCGGACCCGAGACCCGCTGGCGCTGCCGCCAGTGCGGCAACCTCACGCGCTTCGACGTGACGCGCACGACCCGGTCGCGCGAGTACGTCCACGTCGACCTGGCAGGGGAGCAGGCGGTCGAGGAGCGGGTCGTCGAGCAGGACCTCGTCGAGCACGTGACCTGCCGCTGGTGCTCGGCCGTCGACGCGGTCGAGGTCGTGCCTCGGCCCGCCACGACGGG
>JBAVRG010000448.1:0-3646 GCA_049694795.1 Mycobacteriales bacterium | reverse complement strand
GGCTTCACGACCCTGTCGACCTGGGCCTGGGAGACGCTCTCGCTCGTCGAGGAGGGCAACCTCCCGGTCGCTCTGTGGAACGTCGGCGCGAGCTTCACCGCCGGGCTGCTCGCGGCCGCCGCCGGGTTCGGGCTGGCGCTGCTCTGAGGTCCTACAGCGGGACGTAGACCATCCCCAGCCGGGGCCGCCCGGACTGCTGGAAGAAGCGCGCGATGTGCTCCTCGCGCTCCTCGACGCGCACCGGCTGGTGATCGTCCCGGGCGTGCCAGTCGAGCTCGCTGGCGCCCCGGAAGAACAGCCCGCACAGCGGGCAGTGCCTGGGCATCACGCACCTCCCCGGTCGTCCTGCACCTTTCGAGTGTGCGCCTGCCGGGGCGATCGTGAAAGCCTCGGGCCGGCTGCACCATCGGGTGCTCGCGCCGGCCAGGCTCACTCGGCGGCGTAGGACTCCGGGGCGGTGTGCTCGCCGGTCACCAGGTAGGTGACGGCATGGCTCACCGACACGGCGTGGTCGGCCAGCCGCTCGTAGTAGCGCCCGACCAGCGCCAGGTCGATCGCCGCTTCGACCCCGTGCTGGAAGTCGCCCAGCAGCGCCTCGAACAGCTGCTTGTGCAGCTCGTCGATCGTGTCGTCGTCGGCCAGCAGCTGCGCGGCCAGGGTGAGGTCGCGGGTCGCGATCACGGTGCCGGCCTTGACGGCGATCCGGGTCGCGGCCTGGCCCATCTCGAGGATGATCGCGCGCAGCTCGACCGGGACGACCGAGGCAGGGTGCCGGCGCTTGGCCACCTTGGCGATGTGCACGGCGTAGTCGCCGACCCGCTCGAGGTCGGAGGACATCCGCAGCCCGGTGACGATCGCGCGCAGGTCGGTGGCGACCGGCTGCTGACGGGCCAGCAGCTGGACCGCCACGTCGTCGAGCTGCCGGTAGAGGGCGTTGACCGCCTCGTCACCCGCGATGACGGAGTCGGCTGCGGACAGGTCCGCGTCCAGCAGTGCGGTGGTGGCCTTGCTGACCGCGGACCCGACGAGGCGGCTCATCTCGATGAGGCCGTCGCCGACCTCGGCGAGCTGCTCGTGGTAGGTGTCGCGCACGTGATCTCCTTGAAGGCCGAGGGTTAGCCGAAGCGCCCGGTGATGTAGTCCTCCGTGCGCTTCTCGGAGGGGTTGCTGAAGATCTTCTCGGTGCTGTCGATCTCGACGAGTCGTCCGGGCTGGCCGTGACCGTCGATGGTGAAGAAGCCGGTGGAGTCGCTGACGCGCGCCGCCTGCTGCATGTTGTGCGTGACGATGACGATCGTGTAGCGGTCCTTCAGCTCGGTCATGAGGTCCTCGATAGCGAGCGTGGAGATCGGGTCGAGCGCCGAGCAGGGCTCGTCCATGAGCAGCACGGCGGGCTCGACGGCGATGGCGCGGGCGATGCACAGCCGCTGCTGCTGGCCACCCGACAGGCCCGCCCCCGGCTTGGCCAGCCGGTCCTTGACCTCGTTCCAGAGGTTGGCGCCGCGCAGCGACCGCTCGACCGCCTCGTCGAGGCGCTGCTTGCCCTTGATGCCGTTGAGCCGGAGCCCGGCCGCGACGTTGTCGTAGATGCTCATCGTGGGGAACGGGTTGGGGCGCTGGAAGACCATGCCCACCGTCCGCCGTACGGCGACGGCGTCCACCCCGGGTGCGTAGAGGTCCTCGTCGTCCAGCAGCACCGAGCCCTCGACGCGGGCGCCCGGGATCACCTCGTGCATCCGGTTGAGGGTCCGCAGGAAGGTGGACTTGCCGCAGCCGGACGGGCCGATCAGCGCGGTGATGCTCTTCGGCTCGATCGTGAGGGAGACGCCCTCGATCGCTCGGGTGCTGCCGTAGTACGCCGAGACGTCCTTGGCGACGATTCGCTTGGCCATGGACTACCTCCGGCTCAGGGTGTTGCGGCGGGTCAGAAGGCGGGCGCCGACGTACAGCACCAGGACGATGACGATGAGGGTGAGCGCTGCCGCCCAGGCACGGTCGTACGTGATGGCCTGACCCTGGCCGGCCTGGTCGAAGATGAAGGTCGGGATCGCCGTCTGCTTGCCCTCGAACGGGCTCTGGTTGGTCGCCGGCGTCACGAAGGACGTCAGCAGCAGCGGCGCCGTCTCGCCCGTCACCCGGGCGATGGCCAGCATGACGCCCGTGGTGATGCCTGCGGACGCGGTGGGGAGCACGACCTTGAGGATCGTCTTCCACTTCGGGATGCCGAGGGCGTAGGAGGCCTCCCGCAGGTCGGCGGAGACGAGCTTGATCATCTCCTCCGACGAGCGGACCACGACAGGCAGCATGAGGATCGACAGCGAGAGGGCGCCCGCGAAGCCGGAGTAGCCCTGCTGCAGACCGATGACGAGGAAGGCGAACACGAACAGCCCTGCCACGATGGACGGGATGCCGGTCATCACGTCGATGACGAACCGGACCGCTGTGGCGAGCCGGCCACGGCCGTACTCGGTCAGGTAGATCGCCACCAGCAGCCCGAGCGGCACCGCCATGACGATGGCCATGAGGACCTGCTCGAGGGTGCCGATGATGGCGTGGTACTCACCGCCGTTGACGTCGAGCGGGCCGATGCCCGTCATGTTGTGGGTGAGGAACTCGACGCTGAGCCGCTTGAGGCCCTTCACGAGCGTGTAGCCGAGCACCGCCACCAGGGGGATGAGCGCGACCCAGACCGACAGCCGCACGCCCAGCGCGAGCAGCCGGTCGACCGCGTGCCGGCGCCCCTCCACGAGGAACGACACCGTGGTCTGCACCACCGCGTAGCCGAGCACCACGAAGACGAGGTAGTCGACGCGTCCTTGCAGCGGGGTCACCGCGAAGAGCAGCAGGCTCAGGCCGGCGGTGGCGACGAGCAGAGCGAGCCGCAGCGGACGGGTGAGGCGCTGGCTGCTGTCGGCGAGCAGGGACGACCCGCTGACCGGAGGGCTCCCCACCGTGGTGGTCACGCCGCCTCCACGCGCCGGCCGCCCCGGCCGACGACGTACCGGGCGACGGCGTTCACGACGAAGGTGATGACGAACAGGACAAGGCCCGACGCGATCAGCGCCTGCTGCCCGATCGGCTCGGCGGCCTGGTACTGCGAGGCGATGTTGGCGGCGATGGTGTTGCCCCCGATGTTCGCGTCGATGATGTGGAAGCTGGTCGTGGGGGCGAGCGAGAGCACCAGGGCCACGGCGATCGTCTCGCCCAGCGCACGGCCCAGCCCGAGCATGAGGGCACCCGTGACGCCGGACCTGCTGTAGGGCAGGACCGCGAGCCGGATCATCTCGAGCTTCGTCGCGCCGAGCGCCAGCGCCGCCTCGCGGTTCGCCGACGGCACCTGCAGGAAGATCTCGCGGCTGATCGCCGCGACGATGGGCAGGATCATGATGGCGAGCACCAGCGAGGCGATGAGCACGCTGCGGCCGACGACGCCGTTCTTGCCCAGGTCGAACAGCGGGATGAAGCCGAGGTGGTCGGCGAGGAAGAGCTGGAACTTCTCGGAATGCGGGACGAGGAAGAGCAACCCCCACAGGCCGAAGACGACGCTCGGCACGGCGGCGAGCAGGTCGACCAGGTAGCCGATCGGGGCGGCGAGCCGGCGCGGGGCGTAGTCGCTGATGTAGAGCGCGATGCCGATCGCGACCGG
>JBAVRG010000447.1:0-7449 GCA_049694795.1 Mycobacteriales bacterium | reverse complement strand
CCGCCATGGAGCTGGGGCTGCAGGTCGCCGACGCCGACGCGCTCACCCGTGGCGGCCTGCAGCTGCTGCGCGCCGCCCTCGCCGACCTCGACCCGCACGGGATCCCGTTGGCATGACGCGGCTGCTGGTGTGCGGGCTGCTGCTCGCCGCGTGCTCCGCCGGCAGCCCCGCGCCGCCCCCCACCTCCTACGGCGGCCGCTGCAGCTCCCACGACGGCCTGCCCGACCCCGTGTGCACCCCCGGGGAGACCGACCCGCGGGTCACGCAGAAGGACCTGCGGGCCACGGTCTGCCGGCGCGGCTGGACGGCGTCCGTGCGCCCTCCGAAGGAGGTCACCCATCGCATCAAGGTCGAGGTGACCCGCGCCTACGGCATCGGTGACGTGCCCTTCTCGCAGATCGAGCTCGACCACCTGGTGCCGCTGTCCCTGGGTGGGGCCAGCACGGTGACGAACCTGTGGCCCGAGCTGCGGACCGGCGGCGCCGACGCCGCCGACAAGGACGTGGTCGAGCAGCGCCTGCAGGACGAGGTGTGCCGCGGCCGCATCAGCCTGCGCGCCGCGCAGCGGGCGATCGCGACGAACTGGCGGACCGCGCCCTAGCCCTCGTCCTCGCGGCAGAGCGTCAGCACACCGGCGACGGCCAGCGCCGCTCCGGCGCAGGCGGCGACCCGGTCGACGGCGGACGTCGGGAGCCGCTCGTGCAGGACCGCCGCAGCGAGCGCCACCGCCACCACGGGCTCGACCAGCGACAGCGCCGCCAGGGGGGCCCCGAGCTCGCCGGTCTGGAAGGCCACCTGCGCCAGCAGCAGGCCGAGCACGCCCACGACGATCGCGGCGTACAGCGCCCACGAGCCGAACAGCGCCGACCAGTCGCCGAAGCGGCTCGCGACCACGGCGAGCAGCACCGACCCGGAGCCGATCACGGCGCCCGCCGCCGCACCGGCGAAGATCCCGCCGTACCGGGGTCGCGAGCGCAGCGCGAGCAGCGGCAGCACCACGGCGGCGACCACGATGCCGGCCACGACCGCGTCGCGCCGTGACGGAGCCTCCCCGAGCGGCGTCCCGGCGAGCACCGGCGCCAGCAGGGCCAGGCCTGCCGAGCAGAGGGCCAGGCCGACGACCTCGTGCCGGTACAGCCAGCGGCTCGCCAGCAGCGCCGACAGCAGCGCGGCCAGGGGCAGGCCCGCGACGAGCAGGGTCTGCACCAGGGCCACGGACCCCAGGCCCAGCGCGACCGCCTGCAACCCGACGGCACCGAGGTCGGCGGCCATGCCGAGCACCCAGAGCGGTCGGCGGGCAAGGGTCACGAGCAGACCCGGGCTGACGGTGCTCTCGACCGCGCGCGCCTCGTGGTGCTGCACCGCGGAGGCCAGGCCGAACAGCGCGGCCGCTCCCAGCGCCGCGGCGACCGCCCCTGCGGTCGAGCTCACCGCTGGTGCGCCCCGACCGTGCCCACCTCGAGGCCCCGCGCCCGGCACCACGCGACCAGCCCCGGCAACGCGCCGAGGGTGGCGTGCCAGGAGCCCGGCTCGCTGGTGCAGTCCGAGTCGTGCAGCAGGACCGTGCCGCCGTCGACGATCCCGGAGGTCACCTCGTCGAGGACCGACTGCGGGGTGCAGGTGCGCTGCCAGTCCTGGCCCCAGGCGCTCCAGAGCACGGTCTGCAGACCGAGCTCGCGTGCAGCCAGCAGCCCGGCGGTGGTGAGGGCGCCGTACGGGGGCCGGAACCAGCGCGGCCGCACCTGGCACTGGGCCTCGATCAGGTCGGCGGTCCGGGCCAGCTGGTCGTAGGTGCGTCGACCGGGCAGGTGCCGCAGGTGGTTGCGGTGGTCGAAGGAGTGCACCGCGACCTCGTGCCCCTCGTCGACGATGCGCCGCGACAACGACGGGTAGCGCTCGCACATCTCGCCCAGCAGGAAGAAGGTCGCACGCACGTCGAGGTCGGCCAGCAGGTCGAGGAAGCGCGGGGTGCTCTGCCCGTCGGGACCGTCGTCGAAGGTGAGCGCGACGTGACCGGGCGCGCCGATCCCGTTGAGGGTCGGCAGTAGGCGCTTGGTCGCGGGGACGAACGTCGTCAGCGGCGCGGCCTGCGCGGCCGCGGCGGCAGCGCCGCCGACCAGGAGCAGCTTGCCGATCAAGCCTTGCGCCAGAGCGCCCGCATCGGCTGCTGCGGCAGGTGCGTGTCGGTGACGAGCTGGGCCAGGGCGTCCAGGTCGCTCTCCAGCTGCGCTGCGGTCCGGCCGCGCTCGTCGAGCACGACCTGCTCGCCCGCCACGAGGTGGGCGGGCAGCTGGCCGCCCGTCACCACGACCTTCGGCAGGGCGAGCTGCACGTCGTGGTCCCAGGCCACGACCCGCTCGACCATGCCGGGCGCGCGCAGGCACACGACCTTCGGCTGCGGGTCGTCCATGACGGACACCGCCGCAGCGGCGGCGTCGATGGAGGCCTTGAGCCGGCGCGGGTTGCGGCTGCGCACGCCCGTGTCGGTGCCCACGACGGTCACGCCCCGGCTCACGAGGGCACGCACGTCGGTGGGCGTCGGCGCGCCCTCGCCGGTGCCCACACCGGCCGACACCTGGTGCCGGCGCAGCGCCGCCACGACGGCCGGGTCGGCGAGCTGCTGGTGGTCGACGACGGCGGCGACGTAGACGGCGTCCTTGCCCTCGGCGGTGCCGATGCCGCCGGCGTGCGCGACGCCGAACGACAGCGCGCCCATCGTCACCGGGACGGCGACGCCCACGGCCCCGGCGCGGGCTGCCCAGGTGCGGCTGCCGCTGTGCGCCGGCACCGTGCGCGGGGCCCGGGCGAGCTCGAGCAGCTCGTCGGTGGGGTCGGCGAGGAACAGGTCGCGTGCCCGCTGGGCCATCGCCGCGCCCTCCTCGGTGCGGGCGAGGCGGCGGATCTCGCTGATCAGCTCCTCGGTGCTGGTCGCGTCGGCGGCCACGCCGGCCTGCTTCATGGCGAGTGAGTTGCGGTGGCCGTGCCCTGGCAGGCAGGCATGCCCGATGACCGGGACACCCACGGCGAAGCCCTCGAGGCACGACAGCCCGCCTGCGTTGTGCACCAGGACGTCCGAGGCGGCCAGCAGCCGCCGTACCTCCTTGGTCCAGCCGAGGGCGATGATGCCCTCCTCGCGGTCGAGCTCCTTGACGAGCTCGTCGTTGCGCCCGCACAGCACGACCGGGGTGCCGACCCCCGCGTCCCGGATGGCCCGGGCGGTGCTGCCGATGTCGCCCACGCCCCACGAGCCGGCGACGACGAGCACGACCGTGTCGTCCTCACGCAGGCCCAGCAGCTCGCGGCCCTCCTTGCGCTCCACGTCGGTGGCCGGCTCGAGGAAGGTGTCGGGCAGCACCGGTCCGACGGCCTGCGACGGGACCCCGACGCGGTTGATGGCCTCGACCGCGCTGCCGTGCCAGACCGTGAGGTTCTTGTCGACGCCCGGGTGCAGCCAGAGCCCGTGCACGTCGACGTCGGTGAGGAAGCCGACGGCGGGGATGGCGAGCTTGCCCTTCTGCCGGAGCGCTCCGGTCGCCTGGCAGCCCAGCGGGTACGTCGAGATCACCACGTCGTAGTCGCGGGCGATCCGCCGGACCCGGCGCCGGCCCATCTGCCCCAGCCACTGCGCGACGGGGGCCAGCAGGCCCCGGTCGATCTTGCCGTAGAGCCACTCGTAGGACCCGGGCGCGTACTTGAGCTGTCCCTGGTAGAAGGAGCGGTAGAACGGGCCCATGCGGCCCGGCAGCAGCTCGAGGTAGTCGTAGACCTTGGCCTGCGCGCCGCGGGCGTGCAGGCGGCGCTCGAGCTCGAACGCCACGCCGTCGTGCCCTGCGCCCATGGCCGCGGAGATGATGAGGACAGCGGGCTCGTCGGCCCCACGCTCGGACGCCCTCGATGCGCGCGAGCGCGGCACCGCGTACCTCCCCGTTCGCACGGTCCCGTTGACCGCGTCGCAGCATTCTGGCAAATCATCGCGCAACGCAGGGACAACGCGCCGCCTCAGCGAGTGAGGGTTCCCTCACACAGCAACCTGAACGCTAGCGGGCCCGTCCGAGCGCGGCGAGCAGCGCGGTCTGCGGATCCGCGTCGTCAGTCACCGGGACCGGGGCCGCGAACATGCCGGAGCCCTCGAGCAGGGGCGCCACCTGCGCCACCCACCCGCTCGCCCAGGCGACCAGCTCGGGCGGCAGCGTGTCGTCCGCCCCGACGGCGCGCGCCAGGTCCCAGCCGTGGACGAGCGCGTCGGCTGTCAGCTGCTCGCAGTAGCCGCGCACCGACTCGTCGCCGTAGGACAGGTGCACGGTCCCGTCGATCGCGCCCGGGGCGTCGAGGGCCTCGTGCGCGAGGTTCGAGGCGTGGTGCCAGGCCGCGAGCGGGTCGTCCCCGAGCAGGTCACCGTCGAGCGAGGTCCCCACGTCCGCGATCGTCTTGCCCTCCACGAGCGGGGGCACCCAGCACATCTCGCCGACCACGTGGTTGACGAGCGCCCGCACGTCCCACGCGCTGCACGGCGTCGGAGCGGTCCACTCGGAGCCGCTCATCACGTGCAGCGGCGCGTCGAAGGCGTTCAGGGCTGCCTGGAAGCGGCTCACGACCTCGTGCACGGGCTCCACCCCCCCCGCGAGCGACGGTACGCCTTCCGTCAGGCCGCGTCACCGGGCCGGTCAGAGGCGCACGCCGTGGGCCCGCAGCCACAGGACCGGGTCGACCGGCTGGTCGTTCACCCGCACCTCGGCGTGCAGGTGCGGCCCGGTCGACTCGCCCTCGTTACCCACGCGAGCGATGACCTGACCGGCTCGCACCGGGCCGCTCGCGACCAGGATCGCGCTGACGTGCCCGTAGACGGTGACGACACCGCCCGGGTGGCTGAGCACCACCTCCTGCCCGAAGCCGCGCGCCGGTCCGGCGTACAGCACCACGCCGTCGGCCATGGCGTGGACGGGGGCGCCATAGGGCGCGGCGATGTCGATGCCGTCGTGGAAGAGCACCACGTGCTTGATGGGGTGCATCCGCAGCCCGAAGCCCGAGCTGATGCGGCCCACGACCGGCACCACCCAGCCCGTGCCCGCGACCGGCCGGCGCTCGTACTGCACCGCGCTCACCGTCAGCCCCGGCACCGCCCTGCGAGCCAGCGTCGCGCTCGCCTCGGGGTCGCGCTGGGGGACGGAGAGCAGCAAGCCGGTGCGCGCCACCATGCCCAGCTCGTCGGCGCGCTGCTCGTTCACGACCAGGCCGATGCCGGGCAGTGCGGTGGTCGCGAACGACCCGACCCGCAGCCGGACCGGGAACACGGCCTGGGCCAGGACCTCACCGCCCAGGGGCAGCTCGAAGGCCCGTCCCATGACGTGCGCCACCGCGCCGTCGCCGGCCGCGACCGACCGCCAGACCGGGTCGCTCTCCGCCGTACCGGGCGGGGTCCAGGCGCGAAAGGTCCCTGGGTCCACGCCCAGCGCGGTGGTGCGGCCCTTCTCGACGAAGACGCTCGCGGCACGGACCGCGAGCGCGGCGCGTGCCCCGGTGGCCCGGACCAGGGCGCGCTCCTGGGCCGCGGAGATCGGGGTGCTGCTGGTGACCAGCAGGTGGGCCGGGACCCGGGCCCGAAGCGGGGCGACCTGCACGACGGGGGCGACGCCCGGGACGGCTGCGGGACGACCGTCGCGGTGCGTGTCGGGGTGGGTCGACTGCGCGGTGACGGCGCCGCCCACGCCGACGGCGAGCCCGAGCGCGACGAGCAGCCACGGGAGGGTCCTGAGCAGCCTGCGGGGGGCGCGTGCGGCTGCCACTCTCAGGGCATCGACCGGCACCGCAGCAGACCTGAGCCGATCAGCTGGGCAGCGCGATCCCGAGCAGCTGCTCGGTGAGCTCCCACAGGCGCGCCGCCGTCGCCGGGTCCGAGCCCGTGCGGTAGACGTCGAGGAGCTCGGCCGGCCCGCGCCACTGGTTGAGGCGCTTGGGTCCCACGAAGGAGCCGCTCGGCGCCGCGAGCGCACGCAGCGTCGGCGCCGCGCCGGCCTTCGCCGACTGCAGGAGGGCCGGGCCGAGCACCCGCATCGGCGGCACCAGCCAGCCCCGGCCCTCGTCCTTCAGCTGCCGCGGGAACAGGTTGGTCCAGCTCACGCCGGGATGGGCTGCGACACTGGCCACCCGGTCGCCGACGCGGCGGTGCAGCTCCTGGGCCCACAGCAGGTTGGCCTGCTTGGTGTTGGAGTAGACCCGCTGCGGGTCGTACGCCGACGGGCTCACCAGGTCCTCGGCCGTCGTCGCCGGGCTCAGCGCGCCGCCCCGGGCGGCGATGCTGCTGATCGTCACGACCCGGCCGGACGACTTCTCCAGCAGCGGGAACAGCCGTGCCACGAGGGCGGCGTGGCCCAGGTGGTTGGTGCCCATCTGGCGCTCGTAGCCCTGCGCGGTGGCGAGGAAGGGGCCTCCCATGACGCCGGCGTTGCTGACGAGCGCGTCGACGTGCGTGGTGCCCTCGGCGAACGCCGTGACGCTGTCGAGGTCGGCGAGGTCGAGCTCGCGCACCGCGAGGCCCGGGGCGGCGGCGCGGGCGCGCGCGAGGTCGCGACACGCCAGCACGACATCGGCTCCGGCCGCCTGCAGTGCGCGGGCGGCCTCCAGGCCGATGCCGCTGTTGCCGCCGGTGATGACGACCGTGCGGTCGCGCCAGGCGGCGAGGGTCACTTGACGCCGGGCGGACCGGGGACGGTGGCGTTCGGCGTGTTGCTGTAGTCCGGGGACATCTTGGTGCCGCCGGCCTGGTCCACCGTGAAGTACGTCATCGCGCCGAACGCCAGCGTCGCCACGAAGCCGATGAGGATCGTCACGGTGTTGCCCCTGCTCTCCATGACCCCCAGCGTATCGGGCTAGCCGTCGACCGCGAGGACGAGGGGCAGCACCGCGCCGGCTCCGGCGCGTCGCAGCACCCGGGCCGCCTCCGTGAGGGTCCACCCGCTGTCGGTGCGGTCGTCGACGAGCAGCACCGGCGCACCCGCGAGCGACCAGCTCTCCGGTACGGCGAACGCACCGCTCACCTGCCGCAGCCGCTGCGCGCTGTTGGACCGCGGGCCGCTCGTGGGTCGCACCGGCTCGAGGCTGCCCAGGAGCTGCAGCCTGCCGACCTCGGCGAGCCGGGACGCGAGGGAGCCCACCAGCTGCGGGCGGGACGTCGACGGCACCGCCACGACCGCGCTCGGGCGCTGCTCCCAGCCCCAGGTCGCCAGCACCTGCACGACCGCGCGCAGCACGTCGTCCGGGACCTGCTGGTCGGGCTCTCGCAGCAGCTCGCGCAGCCGGGTGCCCCAGCCGATGTCGGACAGCCGCCCGAGAGCCCGGCCCGGCTCGGCCCGCTCGGCCGCCGGGATGCGACCGGAGACGCCCAGCTCGGCGAGCCCGGTCGGCCACAGCGCGCGCCGCTCCACCACCACGCCGGGTCGGCCCAGCGCCGCC
>JBAVRG010000446.1:0-7357 GCA_049694795.1 Mycobacteriales bacterium | reverse complement strand
CGGCCGTGTCGGCGGCGTTCCTGTACGTCCGGACCGGCCGTGAGGTCGTGCACGACGACCTGCCCGGGGAGTCGGAGCTGGCCGCTCTGCTCACGGGCACGGTCGAGGCGGAGCCGCTCACCCTGCTGTGAGCGGGGCACTCACGGCTGCGGTGGAGCGGTGCGGGGGCCCAGGACCGACGGCCTGCCGTGCCGGAGGGCGTGGACCTCGAGGACGACCAGGACCCCGCCCTGGACCATGATCAACGTGCTGATGACGGCCGCGAGGGTCCCGCTCGCCGCCTGACTGCCGCCGGCGACGTTGTAGAGCCCGTGCCAGACCGTGACGAGCAGGACACTGCCCCCCGAGCGGTTGTAGAGCCAGGTCAGCACGATGGCGCCGCACGACAGCCCGAGGAGCATCCCGACGTACTCCGGGGGAGCGAAGTCCCGGTAGGTACCGACCGCGAAGAACTGCGGCAGGTGCCACGCGAACCACAGCGGGGCCAGGACGAGCGTCGCGACCAGCGGGTTGAACCGGTGCTGCAGCTGCGGCAACGCGTAGCCGCGCCAGCCCAGCTCCTCACCGAGACCACCGATGAACGTCACCATCAGGGCCACCCCGACGAGGCCGATCGCCGGCGTCCCGCTGAAGCGAGCGAAGCCCCCCGCCGCGGGCAGGTCCTGGCCAGTCGCCGACATGAGCAGCAGGCCCAGTGCGAGCAGCAGGAGAGGGCTGACCGCCACCAGCCACCAGAGGACTGGGACCCGCCACCGCACCGCGCGAGCCAGCAGGTCGCGCAGCCCCGGCCGCCCCGTCGTCCAGGCGGTGACGACGAGCGCCGCGACAGCGGGGCCGATGAGGGACGGGTAGTGCGTCGGCCAACCGTCACCACGGCGGACGACCTGCCCGGTCACGGCCATGGGCACCGCCCACGACCAGCTCAGTGCGTACGCGAGCGCGAAGAACGCGACGAGGTTGCGCAGCTCCCGACCTTCGTCGCGCGCCACTGCCGGTGCCGCGGCGGCAGTGGCAGACATGGCAGCCTCCCGACCTCGGACCCAGCCTGCGGCGGCGTGCTCGAGGTTCCCAGGGCCGAAGGTCACCCGGCCCGCGCGGAGGGCGCGACTGTCAGTCCGGCAGCAGGACCACGCGGATCGCCTGGTCGCGGGCCCGCACCTCGTCGCCGTCGTGCATCTGCCGGCCGCGCCGCAGCTCGACCTCGCCGTTCACCTCGACACCTCCGGCCGCCAGCAGCTCCTTGCCCTCCGACCCGGTCTCCACGAGCTCGGCCAGCTTGAGCAGCTGCCCGAGCCGGATCCCGTCGGAGCGCACGAGCACCTCGCGCACCGGTGCCTCGAGCTCAGCCACCAGCTGTACGGCGTCCGACCCGTCCGGGAGGACCTGGGAGCGACCCGTCGGCTCGAGCCCGCAGGCCTCGTAGAACTCGGGGGTCCGGCTCCACACCGACACCGAGCGGTAGCCCTGGGCCCACGCGGCGTCGGCGAGCCCCTCCACGAGCGCCGCGCCGAGGCCCTGCCGCTGCCGCGTCGGGGCGACGAAGACCATCGACAGGTGCAGCAGCCCCGGCTCGATGTCGCCTGCGCCGTCGGCAGAACGGCCCGGCTCGCCCAGTGCCATGCCCACCACCTCGTCGCCCTCGGCGGCGACGACCAGCAGGCCCTCGGCGACCTTCTCCTCGACCCGCGCGACGCGCGCCGCGGGCGGCCGGAGCCCGCGTGCGGCCTGCGCGGCGCGCCACACCTCCACGGCACCGGCACGGTCGGAGGGCAGGGCGGTTCGCAGCTCGGGCACGCCGACGACCGTACGGTGCCGGTGTGCCGTCCTTGAAGTACGCCCACCTGGAGAGCGAGCGGCGCTTCCTGCTGGGCGAGCTGCCGGAGCTCGCGGGCGCCCGGGTGCTGCGCATCACCGACAGGTACGTCGAGGGCACCCGGCTGCGGGTGCGGCTCGTCGAGGAGGACGGCCAGGACCCGGTGCGCAAGCTCGGACACAAGATCCGGCCCGACGCGGAGCTTCCGTCGGTGAACGCCCACACGACGCTCTACCTGGACGAGCGCGAGCACGCCCTGCTCTGCACCCTGCCGGCACGTCTGCTCACCAAGACCAGGCACCTGCGGGACGGGTGGGCCTTCGACGTCTTCCCCGACGGGCTGCTCCTCGCCGAGACGGAGCTGGACCTCACGCCATGGTTCCCCTACCTGCACGAGGTGACCGATGACCCGCGCTACAGCGGCGCGGCGCTCGCCACCGCCACTCCACCAGGCCCGTGAGGACCCCGCGCGTCGGGTCGGCCAGCTGCACCTTCCCGGGCGATCGCGGGCTCATGCACAGTGCTCCACGAGGAGCCGCCCGACCGTCTCGGCGGCCTGCTCCGGGATCCAGTGCGAGACCCCCTCGAGCGCCTCGAACCGGTACGGCCCCGTCACCCACCTGGACGTGCCGAGCGCCGCCGCTCGACCCAGCGCCACGTCCCCGTCCGACCACACGTGCAACGTCGGTACGGCGACCGCCGGGGTGTCGGCGATGTCCTCGAGCCGCTGGGCGCCGTACCAGTGCAGCCAGGCCTCGAGGGCCCCGGGTTCGCGGGCCATGGCGACCATGTGGTCGACGTCGACGGCAGAGCCTCCCCCTCCGAACAGGCTGCGCAGCCGGGCGGCGTCGTCGGCGAGCAGCAGGTCGGCGTACCCCGGAGCGGCGAAGTCGCGCATGTAGAGGGAGCGCTGCCGCTGGTCCTCGTCGCTGCGCAGCGCCTCGACGAAGGCGCGCGGATGGGGGACGGACAGGGTGGTGAGGGTGCGCACCCGGGACGGGTGACGGGCGCCGAGCTGCCAGGCGACGGCGGCGCCCCAGTCGTGCCCGACGACGTGCGCCTGTCCCACGCCGAGCGCGTCGAGCAGTCCGAGGGCGTCGGCGACGAGGGCCGGCATGCGGTAGTCGTCGACGGCCGTCGGGCGGGCGCCCGGGGAGTAGCCGCGCTGGTCGGGGACGACGACGCGGAAGCCTGCCAGGTGTGGCCGCACCAGGCGCCACGAGTGGCGGCTCTGCGGGAAGCCGTGCAGCAGCAGGACGACAGGTGCGTCCTCCGGCCCCTCGACGTCGACGTCGAAGGTCAGCTGTCCCACCGTCACGCGCATGTCCCAGACCCTAGAGTCCAAGCGCGTGAGCGACATCTGCACCTACGTCCACGACCACTTCGGCGAGCTGCTCGGCGACCTCGACGCCTGGCTGCGGATCCCGTCGATCAGCGCGAGCCCGGAGCACACCGGCGAGGTCCGCCGCAGTGCGCAGTGGCTCGCGGACCGGCTGCGCGCGGTCGGCTTCCCCACGGTGGAGATCTGGGAGACCGCAGGCCACCCCGCGGTCTTCGCCGAGTGGCCCAGCGACGACGCCGACGCCCCGGTGGTCACGCTCTACGGCCACCACGACGTGCAGCCCGTCGACCCGCTGGAGCTCTGGAAGACGCCGCCCTTCGAGCCCACCGTCGTTGGCGACGAGCTCTTCGCACGCGGCGCCATCGACGACAAGGGGCAGGTGCTGTTCCACCTGCTCGGGTTGCAGACGCACCTGGCCGTCACCGGTCGCACCAGCCCGGCCGTGACGCTGAAGGTCGTCGTGGAGGGCGAGGAGGAGTCCGGCTCGGTCCACTTCCGCCGCCTGCTCGAGGAGCATCGCGAGCGCCTGGCGTGCGACGTGGTGGTGGTGAGCGACACGAGCGTCTTCGACCGTGACACCCCCTCGATCTGCACGGGCATGCGCGGTCTGACCGACTGCCAGGTGGACGTGCACGGCCCTGACGTCGACCTGCACAGCGGGTCCTTCGGCGGTGCGGTGCCCAACCCGCTCGCCGTCATGGCGGACCTGCTCGCCGGGCTGCACGACCCCGAGGGACGTGTGACGCTCGACGGCTTCTACGACCGCGTCGTCACCCTGTCCGACCGCGAGCGCGAGCTGTTCGCCAAACTCCCCTTCGACGAGGACCGATGGGTCCGCGAGACCGCGCTGTCCCGAGGCACCAGGGGCGAGGCGGGCTACTCGACGCTGGAACGGATCTGGGCCCGGCCGACGGCTGAGGTCAACGGCATGTGGGGCGGCTACACCGGCCCCGGGCACAAGACGATCGTGCCGACCGACGCGCACGCCAAGGTGAGCTTCCGGCTCGTCGCCGACCAGGACCCCCTCGAGGTGCAGCAGGCGATGCGCGAATACGTCGCCGGCTACGACGGTGACGGCATCACGGCCTCGGTGACCTTCAGCGGACCTGGTGTCCGGCCCTGCCTGACGCCGCTGGACGCACCTGCCCTGCAGGCCGCGACCGCCGCGATGGAGGCGGCGTTCGGCACCGAGGTCCTGTACACGCGGGAGGGCGGCAGCGGCCCGGAGGCGGACCTCGCGGACGTGCTCGCAGCGCCGGTGCTGTTCGTCGGCGTCGGGCTGCCCGACGACCGCATCCACGCGCCCAACGAGCGCGTCGTGCTCAGCCAGCTCGCCAAGGGCGCCGAGGCCGCTGCCCATCTGTGGGCCGAGCTGGCCGGGCGACCGGAGGTCAGGCGGCGCTGAACGTCGAAGAGCGTTGCGTTCTGGGACCGCTGCACCCGGTGCATCGTGGGCAAGTCGAATCCGCGTCCGAGCCGCATCCAGATCTCTGTGTTGTCGCCCTTCTGTGCGTCCGGCACTCACGTTGCCGCGCTCAGCGGACGGGGAGTAGCGTCCTGCTGGGGGGAGCGCTGAGGTAAGGAGTCTCCTCGTGAGCGTGGCTCTGACGGGGCCGATCCCCCACGTATGACGGAGAGCATGACAGAGACCAGGCGTGACATCGCGCCGCGTTGGCTGGGCCGTCTCAACGGGGTGCAACAGGCTGCCCTCGCCCTCGTCGCCGTTCAGCTCCTGTGGCGGCTCTGGGCTTCCATCGGCGACTTCTTCCGGGCCGACGACTTCATCTACCTGTTCAACGCCGAGCACAGTCACCTCGGATGGCACTACCTGACGCAGCCCTACAACGGTCATCTCATGCCTGGGCAGTTCCTGCTGGTGTGGCTCATGCAGCACCTTGCGCCCTCCAGCTGGGCAGCGGCCACCACGCTCGTACTGGTCCTGCAAGTGGCGGTCAACCTCGCCATGTGGCGCCTACTGAGCGACCTCTTCGGGACGCCGCCCGGCGTCCTCATCCCCTACGTCGTATTCCTTTTCTCCCCGCTGACCTTGGCGTCCTACCTGTGGTGGGCGGCAGCACTCGAGATGCTCCCCCTCCTGCTGGCCATGACGGTGACGTTGCGACGGCACCTGGCCCACCTGCGTTCCGGGAGCGGCCGGGACGCGGCGGCTGCCTTGCTCGCGTACGGCGTTGGGCTGTTGTTCTGGGAGAAGGCCCTCCTGATTCTGCCGCTCGTCGTCAGCGTCAGCGTGCTGTTCCCGGCCACCGGCCGGACGGGTCCGGTCCTGCGGACCGTGTTTCTGGACCGGTGGCGGCTCTGGCTGTCCTACCTGCTTGTGACGGCTGCCTACGTCGCGCTCTACCTGGGCACGGTGGGATGGCCGTTAGCCGGGCAGACCACGACGGGCGCAAGCGGACGCCTGGTCCGGGAGATGCTCTTCTCGGCGTTCCTCCCGGGTCTGTTCGGCGGCCCTTGGGCGGGAAGGGCCGTGGGCGGCCTGGTGGCCGCCCCACCGGCGGCCGTGGCGCAGGTGCTGACCGCTTTCGCCGCGCTTCTCGTCGGGCTGAGCCTGTTGCTGCGCAAGGGTGCCGCTCGGGCCTGGCTGCTCCTACTGGGCTACCTGGCGCTCGACGCGCTGCTTCTGGCCGGGGGCCGGCTGCACATGATCGGCCCGATCATCGGTCGGGACACCCGGTACATCGCCGACGCCGTCCCCGTGGCCGCTCTCGCCGTCGGACTGGCCCTCCTGCCACTGCGGGATGGACCGCTCGCCGGACCAAGCGGCCAGGCGTCGCTGCCGAGCTGGCGCGTCCTTCGATCGTCGGACTGGTGCTGGTGCTCTACGTCGGCAGCTGCTGGGTCACGACTGCCAGCCTGGTCCATGGGGCAGAGGCCTCGAGGACGCGTGCGTTCGTGGCGACAGCTCGGGCTGCCATGCGTGCGGCCGGCGGGCAGGTGGACCTGCACGACAGCTCGCCGCCCCGGGACGTGCTCTCCCCGATGATGTTCTCGCAGGACAAGTACTCGAGGCTGCTCGCCGGGGCGCCGGAACGGCCGGCCTTCGACGTCCCAGCTGAGCGCCTCTACACCTTCGACGACACGGGGCACCTGCAGCGCCTCCAGGTACGAGGCGGCACTGCCTCGAGGCCTGGCCCCGTCAAGGGCTGCGGGTACCCCGTTGGGGTGCGCGGAGCCACCATCTCGCTCGAGCAACGCGTGTTCAAGTGGCACTGGCTGGTGCGGGTCCTCTACTACACCTCGACCGCCACTTCAGCTGACTTCGAGCTGGGGGACCAGCGGGTCCACGTGGACTTCCACCGCGGGCTGCACGAGCTGTACTTCCCCGTGACGGCCGGCCTGGACCGGGTTGCGGTGTCCGGCGTGAGCAGCGGAGCCAAGGTCTGCGTCTCGAGCATCCGGGTCGGGAACGCCAGCCCTTACTGAGAGCCGTTGTCGGTCGCCCACGGTTTCGTCGCGCGCGCCGAGCACGGGCCGCGAGCGGCATGGCCTGAGTCCCGGCTCCCGGGTGGGTTCGGGTTCCTCAGGCGGTACGGCGGTCTGCTGAGCTGTCAGTAGCCCTGGCGTCTTCGGAGGAACTGCCAGCCGCCTCGAGTAGTCCAGCCGTCGCCGATGTGGCCGACGAGTCCGGCTGCGAGCAGGCGCTGTCACCGGCTGGCCAGCAGCGTCAGAGGCGGGGGACGACGGCCTCGACCCGGACCTCGACCTTGTCCTTGACCTGCAGCCCACCGAGCATCGCCGAGTACGGCCTGATCCCGTGCTGGCTCTGCATGACCGCGGCCGTCGCGGTGAGGCGCTGCTGGCCCTCACCCGTGTCGTCGACCGCGACGTCTACCGCGACCTGCCGAGTGACGCCGTGCAAGGTCAGGTCACCGATCACGCGCCACCCGGATCGGGTCGGCTCCACCGAGGTGCTCGTGAAGACCACCTGCGGGTACGGCACGGTGTGCAGCGTTCTGAGGGCGTTGTCCCGGATGGTGCGCTTGTCCTTGTCCGACAGCGGTTTCAGGCCGCCGTCACCGCGTACGACGTCCAGGCTGGGCAGGTCGGCCCGCAGCTCCACCGTGACCGGCCCGTCCCCGTTGAGGGAGGCCCGGCACTCCCAGGACGTGAGGGCGATCGTCAGGTCGTGCCCGAGGCGCGCCGCCCGGCCCTCGACGCCGGTGCGCAGCAGGAAGCTGCCC
>JBAVRG010000445.1:0-8324 GCA_049694795.1 Mycobacteriales bacterium | reverse complement strand
CCGCTGCCCCCTGCGCAGCCTCGTCGACGGCGGGTGGCGAGTGGCGCAGCTACGGCCACGACCTCAGCAACAGCCGCACCCAGCCGGCCGAGACTGCCCTCGGTACGACGGCAGCGGCCGGCCTCGCACCGGTCTGGTCGGCGGACGTGGCCCCGGCCGGCCCGTCCGGTCAGGTGCCTGCGACCAGCCTGAACAGCACCCCCGTCGTCGCCGACGGCTGCGTCTTCGTCGGCGGAGCCGACGGCCATGTCGTCGCACTCGACGCCGGCACCGGCGCGGTCGTGTGGCGCAGCGCGCAGCTCGGCGACCCCGCCACGGCCGGTCTCGGTGGCCTGGTCGTCGGCTCCGTCGTCGTCGACGGCGGCCGTGTCATCGTCCTGGTCAACCAGTCCGACAAGCCCTTCGCCGTCGCCCTCGACGAGCACACCGGCACGCGGCTGTGGCAGAGCCCGCCGGTCTCGACCTACCCCGGCTCCTACACGAACGCCAGCCCCGTCCTGTACGACGGCATGCTGCTGGTCGGCTTCTCGGCGCCCGAGGGCGACCCGAAGGGGACGGGCGGCATCGCGCTGCTCGCCGAGGACGACGGGCGCGTCCTGAAGGTCACCGACACCGTGCCCGCCGCCGACCTGGCGAAGGGCTTCGCCGGCGGCGGGATCTGGTCGGCCCCCGCGGTCGACGCCGCCACCGGCTTCGCCTACGTCGCCACGGGCAACCCCTCCTCCAAGCAGATGGAGCACCGCAACACCAACGCGATCCTCAAGCTCGACCTGCATCGCGGGCCGGGGTTCGGCGCGATCGTGGCGGCGTACAAGGGCAACGTCGACCAGTACGAGCTGTCGCAGCTGACGCACACGCCGGTGTGCGCGGCGAGCGAGGGGACGCCGCTCGACACCTTCCCGCTGGACGACCCGGCGTGCGGACAGCTCGACCTGGACTTCGGCGCGAGCCCGAGCCTGTTCCGCGACGCGTTCGGCAACGAGCTGGTCGGCGACCTGCAGAAGTCCGGCTACTTCCACGCCGCCTTCGCCGACACGATGGAGCGTGCCTGGTCGACGCCGATCGGGGCGCCGTGCGCCGTCTGCAACGCCGACTCGCCCGCAGTCGCGGGCGGTTCGATCCTCGCCGTGGGCACGCCCGGTGGGGTCCTGGCCTCGCTCGGCCAGGGCACCGGCGTCCTCGGCTGGGTGTCCCCGGTGGCGGACGGCGTGCACTACGGGTCGGTCTCCGAGGCCGACGGCGTGGCCTACACCGTCGACACCACCGGCTGCCTCGACGCCTTCGACGCGGCGACCGGCGTGCCGCTGCTGCGCCGCCCGATGACCGCGGACTCCGGCCAGCCCATCGTCGGCATCACCAGCGCAGGCGTCGCGATCGCCTACCACACGGTCTTCGTCGAGGCCGGCGGCTCGGTGATCGCCTACCGCGCAGGCACGACGCTGCCGTAGCGAACGCGGACTGCCGCGGGTCGGCTGTTGGGGCGTGGCCTCCCGGGCGAAGCCCTGACACCCCGGGCCGTCCCTGACGTGGGCATACCTGGCACGGCAGCCGTGACCTTGGACCCTGGACGGCTGTCCCTCCAGGTCGTGTGCTGGGAGCAGCACTTCGGGCGTACGACGCCTCCGACTCCTTGCACAGAAGGTGCGCCATGCCGACTCGCACCATGAGCCCACGCGGGTGGTACACGGACCCGAGCCGACGCCACGAGTACCGCTACTGGGATGGCCGGGACTGGACCCCCATGGTGTCCGACGCCGGAGTGACGTCGACCGACGCTCTCGAGGCACCTGCCCCTCCGCCGACGGAGGGGGCAGCGGTCGGTCCTCCCGCCGTACCGGAGCACGTCATCGTGCTTCCCGACGGCGCCATGCCCCCGGCGCAGGAAGGACAGGCGGCCGGACCTCCGCCGACACACGCAGCACAGGCTCCGCCACCCCCGCTCCCACCCCCACCGCCTCCTCGGCCTGCTACCCGCCGGCGGCGAGGTGGCCGCATCGTGGCCTGGGTTGCCGCGGTCGTGCTGGTCCTCGTGGGGGTCGTCGGGTTCGTCGCCGCGAACGCCTCCGACAGCAGCAACAAGAAGACCTTCGCCACCGACTACAAGGCGCTCGCCGGGCGGGATGCCAGAACGGCGGCAGACGCGCTCGACGCCCAGGTGACAAAGGTGAAGACCGCTTACGACGCCTACGTCGCAGCCGTCGCGACGGTGCGCACCCGGCACGAGGCCGTCACCGACACCTTCAACGACGTGGTGGCCCCCGCCATCCCGCTGGTGGGCGTGGCCCGAGCGCAGAAGGCGTTGCCAGGCGTCATCGCGGCCTACGAGGCGTCCCTCACGCAGCAACGCACCACGGCACAGGCCTATTACCGCCAGCTCGCACTGCTCAAGGCCCTGGGGGCACGATGACCACGACCGGGCCCGCAGCACCTGCCGCCCAGCCTGACCGGACGCGGACCGGGCTCTGGATCGCCCTCGCCGCCCTGCTCGTTGGGGCAGTCGTCGCCGTGCTGGGGGTGCGGGCCGCCGTCATGTCGTACCAGCGGGACCAGGCGATCCGCGACTACGCCCACGCCCGCACGGCCGCTGTGTACTTCACGAAGAACGGGGACACCATCAGTGCCTCCATGAAGCGGCTCCAGGCGCTGGACGAGGAGGACGTGACCTTGATGAGGGCCCAGCGAGCAGCCCTGGACGCGAACAACGTCTCGTCGTTCAACTCCCTGGCGGACTCGGCCAACAGCCGGACCGCGCAGCAGCAGGCCCTGCACAACCAGGTGAAGGACTTCCAGTCCGCTTTCGCGCAGGCCCAGAACCGCTGACGTCAGCAGTGGGGGGAGAGCCGTCATGGCGACCACGACACCAACACCATCCGGCTGGTACGTCGACCCCACCGGCAAGCACGAGCACCGCTACTGGGACGGCGCCGTATGGACCGCCACCGTCTCCGACGCAGGTGTCACCACGACTGACGAGCCCGGGACGCCGGCCCCGCAAGGAGCCCCAGCGCACGGCTACCGGGGCGTGGCCGTCCCGACCTGGCGGGTCGCCGCGCTGTACGCGGTCACGGCGTCGGCTCTGGGGGCGTTTGCCTTCGAGATGATCTCGTCGGCGAGCCTGCGCGCCCGGCCCTCCGACGCGAGCCGGTGGGCCTGGCTCTACCGCGAGGCCCCGGGCATCCTGCGCTACGGCTACCCGCCGCTCGGCCTCTGGATCGGCCTCATCCTCACCGCGGCCCTCACGAGCGCCCTGCTCCTGCCGCCGCTCCAGACCCTGAAGAAGGCCGGATGCCACGCGAGGTGGAGGTGGGACGCGCCCGCGGAGCGCCAGCGGCTCACCGACGGGCTGCGCACGCTGGGCTACGGGCGAACACTCCTGCGCGGGCGGGGCGGCCATCTCCTCGTGGTCCTGTCCGAGCTCGCCGCTCTGACCGTCGTGGGTGTCTCGGGCTACGCCGTCGTCGCCCAGCAGGGAATCCTGCGCGAGTCAGGCACTGCCACTGGGAAGACGGTTGGCGATCTCTCGGTCGGGCTGGGCCCCAAGGTCTGTCTGGTGGTCGGCGTCGTGTCAGCCGTCCTCACGCTCGTCGCCTGGCCGTGGGGTCAGGAGAGGCACGTCCTGGTGCTGCGGGACGGGAGCGTGATCGCCGAGCCCCCTACCTAGCGGGCAGTCCTGCAGCCGCGGCTCAGGAGGGGGTGTGACCCTCGCCTCCCGACCGCGCTTGCCCCGAAGTAGGACATACTTCGGTGGAGGGTTCCGTGGAGGGTTGGGCGGACGAGAGCGTGGAACCCCCGGGCCGCTGGCGTATGGGAACAACTACCCTGACCTGCTGCAACGAGTGGAGCCGGCTGAGTCGATGCAGCTCAGTCTGGGACGTGCCCGGACCGGCCCTGGAACGCGGGTCGCGCTGGCTGGGAACGTTGCGGCTGGTCCGCTCACTTAGGCGTCCGACGGGCGCCAGCGCGGAGATGAGGAGTGTCGCTAGCCGTCTTCTTGAGGAAGCCTGCAAGGCATCGAAGAACGGCTCCCCGATCCAGGCTGGACGGGGCGGCTAACGACAACGCTGCTCGCTCGCTGGCCGAGTTCAGGATGCGCCCATGCGTTCGGGAGTTGTGTCACGCGGCGTGGGGATCGTGGCCCAGAAGTGCGTGATGCGTCTGGCTTCAACTGGGTGCTGATCGGCTGTGCGGTCACCGGCGATGCTTCGCACGGTGGCGGCGACGGCGTTGTTGAGTGCCTGCAGCTCGTTGGGCGTGAGCCACGCGAAGCCGCGGGACAACGCGGCTGCGTCGGCCCAAGCCGGCTCCGGCGCCCCTTCGACGAAGGCCGCGAGGTCGTGTCGAAGCCGGCTGACGTACTGCTCAGTGAGCGCACGGTCGGTGGTGCGTGACGTGGAGTCACTCGTGAACGACAGCCGCTGCGCGGCGCGGGCCCACGGGCGTTCGCGGGAGTCCTGTCGTGTCGTGCCGGGCCGCACGATGCCCCACCGCTGCAGAGCGCGCAGGTGGTAGCTCATGGCGCTAGCGGTCAGGCCCGTCAGGGCCGCTAGCTCGCTGGCGGTGCGTTCGTGGCCTTGGTACAGCTCATCGATCACTGCTGCGCGGGCGGGGTGTGCCAGAGCGCGCAACGCCCGCGGGTCGTCGAGCACTAGCTCGCGAGGCAGTCGGGGCATGCCCGAAAGCATAGGGCTGGACAACGAAATGTGAAGAGGTAACTTCACAAAGCATGAAGCAAGTGTTGCAGAAATCTGGCGTGCTCAGGCACCGCGATCTCCGCATCGTGATGGGCGTTCGCGCCATCAGCGTGTTGGGCGACGAGATCTCCCTGACGGCGCTCACGCTGCGCCTGCACGACAGCGGCGCTGGCCCCACGGGGGTCATGTCGCTTCTTGGGGTCAGTGCCGTGACTACCGTGCTGCTCGCGAGGCAGGGTGGGCGACTTGCCGATCGTCATCGCGCCCGACCACTGCTGCTGGCGGCCGGGCTTGGGCAGGCAGCGATTTGCGCCTTGCTCGCTTGGTCACAGGTCTTGTGGCAGGTACTGGTGCTGGTCGCCCTCCTGCAAGTGGGTCAGATCGTCGTGACCCCCGTGTGGAACGTCATGCTGCCAAGCCTGGTGTCACCTCGCGAGCTTCCGAGGGCGGTCGCTGCGCAGCAGACGGTGATCACCGTCGCCACGATCCTCGGTCCCGTGCTCGGGGGTCTGCTCACGGGTATCGGAGGTCCTCGGCTGGCGCTGCTCACCAATGCGTGCACCTTCCTTGCCATCCCCTGGGCTGGGATCGCACTGCGTCCCGGTTCGTCGAAACGTCCGGCCAGTCACACGGCACCAAGCACGTCCTGGCGCCAAGATCCGATCCTGCGCTCGACCGTCAACGCCCTACTGCTGTTCGTTGTGGCCCTGGAGGCCGTGAACGTTGTCGATGTGTTCCTCGTGCGCGACGTACTGCAAGGCAGCGCCCTCAGCTACGGGCTACTCGGCGCAACCGTGCTGACCGGCATCGTGATCGGGTCGTTGGCTGCGGGTCGTGTACCTGAACACCATCGGATGAGAGCCGTCACCATCAGCAGCGCCACGCAGGCAGCCGCACTCTGCCTGGGCGGTCTTGCGCCTTCACTAGGAACTCTCGCGGGCTGCTGGTTCGTCCTGGGCACAGCTAACGGCACCCTCAACACCAGCGTGTCGACCCTTGTCTTGACGCGCACCCATGAACTCGGCCGCGGCGAAGCCATCGCCTCCATCACCGCTCTCACCCGTACGGCAACCCTTCTCGCGCTCGCGCTGGGCGGACTGCTCGGACCCTTGCTCGGGCCAAGACTGACGCTGCTCGGCTGCGGCACCGTTGGGTTGATAGCTTCCGCGGGCACTCATTTCCGAGGCCCCACTTCCCAACCGGCCACCGCACAAGCGCACGAATCAGCCAGCCGCCCCGCCGGTCACTGACGACAGCTCCTCGCACCTCATGGACCGCGTAGAACGCCTGCTCGCTGCGCACGCAGCGGCACTTCGTGATCAGGTGAGAGATGAGTAGTGACGCACCTCGCTCACCTTGTGTCATCCTCCGCGATGGCGAGCCGTCCTGATCCGCCAGGCTCGCCACGAGTTGCCCTGTGGTTCTGGCTTGGCGGTGGCCGGGCTCGCTAGCCCACTACCGCTTCAGCAGGGGCGAGCGACGTTGCGCTCATGCGATTTCAAAGGCGACAGTTGTAACGTCCGACGCTGAACCGGACATGTGGTGGGTGTGACAGCGAACAGCGACTTCGAGGACCTCTTCGAAGCCCACTACGACGACCTCCTCCGGTTTGCCCTACGCCGCGTCCGGGAGCCTGCCGACGCCGCAGACGTCGTTGCCGAGACATGGGCCGTGGCGTGGCGCCGCAGGGACAGCATGCCCTCGGGCGACGAACGCCGACTCTGGCTGTTTGGGGTCGCCCGCCGCGTACTGGCCAACCAGGCCCGGGGTCGGCTCCGACGATCGCTGCTCGCGGACCGGCTTCGGGAGGAGCTCGCCACCCGAGCCCAGCTCCCGGTCGAGCACAGCCCCCACGTCGAGCAGGCCCTGGCAGTGCTCAGTCGGGCGGACAGGGACCTGCTCGTCATGCTCGCTTGGGACGGACTGCAACCGGAGGACGTGGCGAAGGTCTTGGGCTGCTCACCCGGCACCGCCCGCGTACGTATCCATCGCGCCCGCCGCCGATTCCGTGCCGCGCTGGACAGCGTCGGCTTCCACACCACCTACACCCCCGTCATCCGGGATGCCCGGCACCCTGCTCAGGAGACCTCATGAACGACCTCGACCACCTCCGCCGGCTGGACCCCGCCGCCGGTCCGGTTCCCCAGGGCGGTAGGACCGAACTGCTCGCTGCCCTCTCGACTACAGACACGCCGCCGCGTCGGGGGCGGAAACGACTGGTAGCGGTCCTCACCGGAGGCTTCGTCGCCACCGCCGCGGGCGGCAGCATCGCGTACGCAGTGCTGTCCGGCCAGCCCGAACAGACCGCGCTTGGCATCCAGTGCGCGGTCACCACGACCCAGTCCGAGTTCGACCGCTACCACGAGCTCAGCGCGTCGATGACGAACATCACCGGCGACCCCGTAGCCGACTGCGCCGCCGAGTACGCCCGCTTGAACGGAAGGGCGCCCTCGCTGCTCGGCTACTCCAGCGGGACCAGCAGCATCTTCGTCATCCCGTCAACGTGGACCGCACCCAGCGACTGGCGCCCGCTACCGACCACGTTCCGCGTCGACGCGAAACGACTCGAGCTCGCCCAGCGACTCGACGACCTCGTGGCCGGCCCCCCGTCAACGTGCATGTCCCACGACACCGCCGAGGAACGGATCATCAGCTACGAGAGTGAGCTCGGCCTCACTGGCTGGGCCACCAAGCGCCTCCCGACCTCAGACGCCGACGGAAGCACTTCGTGCGCGTACGCCCTGGTCGACGACAACGGCAGCAACACGGTCCTGATCGGTGCGCACCAGTACGAGAAGGGCCAGGCCACACCGGGCACCCCGGACCTGGCGCACCTGATCGCCGAACTGCGGACACAGATCAGCCAGCGATGCCTGAGCCTCGAAGATGCCCAGCACGCGGTACGCCAGGCGCTCGGTCACGCAGGCGTCAACCTCAAGGACGCCAAGCTGCCCGCCGCCCTCGACCCCTCCGCGCGCTGCACACGCGTCGTGCTGGTGCCCGCCGGCCTCACCGTGATTGTTCTGCGTGGCCCACAGACTGCTGCTCCGTAGCCAGTTGACTGGCTGCAGCGGAAAGGTCCTGCAGCCCGTGAACCGCGAAGAGCGCCTGTTCTCCAACGTCAGTCAACGGCAAAGACGCAGTCAGCGGCAGATGAGTGCGTTCCAGCGCCTCGTGTCGCCGCGTCGGGTGGCGCGCAGGGACGCTACGGTCGAATGTGCTGACTCCCTACGTAGAGGACGAGCGAGGGATGCTGCTCGGCTATCTGCAACGCCAGCGCGACCTTGTGGTTTGGAAGGTCTCGGGCATGTCGGAGGTTGACGCCCGCGGTGTTTCCAGTCCGACAGGTCTGACCATCCATGGCCTAGTCCGTCACCTCATGGACGTCGAGCGGTCCTGGGTCCGCCGGTGGTTCGGGGGTGAGGCCGGATTGCCGTACCTGGGGGTGACCCCGGGCTACGTGGGAGGGCTGGCCGAGCCGAATGAGTCCCCACTTCATGAGATGGTCGCGGCGTACGTCGCCGAGAGCGTCCGATGCGATTCCGTCGTCGCGATCCATGCCCTTGACGACTCAGGCGCTGCCGTTCCGCGCACACTCCGCTGGGTGCTCCACCACCTGGTCGAAGAGACCGC
>JBAVRG010000444.1:0-18922 GCA_049694795.1 Mycobacteriales bacterium | reverse complement strand
CTGGTCGGCGAGGCGGTCCGGCTGGCCGGTTCCGAGGCCCAGCGCAAGGCCCTGCTGCCCCGCCTCGCCGCCGTCGAGGTCAAGGGCGCCGTCGCCCTGCTGAAGCCCGGTGCCAGCCCGACGCCCGCCGGCGCCCCGGCGACCGCGGCCAACGGGACCCTCAGCGGCCGGCTCGAGCTCGTCGACTACGCCGGCGTCGCCGACACGCTGGTCGTCGCGGCGCAGGACGGCCTCTACCTCGTCGACCCCTCAGCCGCGACGGTCACCCGGCACGAGGCCCTCGACCGCACCACCCGGCTGGCGACGGTCGTCCTCGACGACACCCCCGGCGAGCGGCTCGAGAACAGCTCGCCGGAGCTCGTCCAGGAGCTCATCGACCGAGCTGCGGTGCTGGCCGCCAACGATCTCGCGGGCATCGCCCGCAAGGCCCTGAGCGACACCGTGGAGTACGACAAGACCCGCGTGCAGTTCGGCAAGCCGGTCGGGTCGTTCCAGGCAATCAAGCACGACCTGGCCGACATCCACCTCGCCGTCACCATGGCCGAGCACGCAGCGACCTACGCCGCCTACGCCTTCGACGTCGACGCCCCGGACAAGCAGGTCGCGGCCTCCATCGCCAAGGCCAAGACCGGCGACGCCGCGAGCCGCTCGACCGGCGCGATGATCCAGTACCACGGCGGCATCGGCTACACCTGGGAGCACGACAGCCACTTCTATCTCAAGCGCGCCAAGCGCCTGGAGTACCAGTTCGGTGACGCCTCCCAGCACCGGGAGCGGATCGCGAAGCTCGTCCTCGACGCCTCGTGAGCCACCCGGTGAGCAAGGTCGCGCTCATCACCGGCGGGGCGTCCGGCTTCGGTGCCGAGGTCGCCCGCCAGCTGGTACGGCGAGGCGACCGGGTCGTGCTGCTGGACGTCAACGAGGCAGGCGGGAAGGTGGTCGCCGACGAGCTCGGCGGCCACTTCCTGCGCTGCGACGTGTCGGACTACGAGCAGGTCCTGGCGACCACCGCCCAGGCCGAGCAGGTGCACGGCGGCATCGACCTGTTCTTCCTCAACGCCGGCGTGTCGTCGGGCTTCACGTTCGGCCCCGACTTCGACGTCGCCAAGTACCGGCGCGCCATGGGCATCAACCTCGACGGCGTCGTGTACGGCGTCCAGGCCGCCCTCCCGGTGCTCGCGCGCCGAGGCGGCGGGGCGATCGTCGCGACGGCGTCCATGGCGGGCCTGACGGGCACGCCCTTCGACCCCGTCTACGGCGCCAACAAGCACGCCGTCGTGGGTCTCGTACGAGCCCTCGGGCCCGCTCTCGCACCGCAGGGCATCACCGTCAACGCGTTCTGCCCCGGCTTCGCCGAGACGAAGATCATCACCGACATCCGCGACCACCTGCAGGGCAGCGGGGTGCCGATCATCCCGGTCGAGAAGGCAGGTGCCGCGGTGCTGCAGGTCTTCGACTCGACCGAGACGGGTCAGGCCTGGCTGCTGCAGGCCGGGCGCGAGGTGATGCCCTACCGGTTCCGCGGGCTCCCGGGACCGCTGGCCGACAGCGGCGAGCCGGCCGCTCCCCTCGACCCCACCGGGGTCCCCCGGCTGTGAGCGGGCGCCCGCCCGGGCTCAGGACCTCGTCAACGACGACGGGCTGAGCTCGGCGACCGAGGCGTGGCCGGACAGCCCCAGCTGCAGGTCCAGGTCGGCCAGGAAGCTGCGCAGCACGTGCTCGACGCCTTCCTGGCCGGCGAGCCCGAGACCGTAGACCCAGGGCCGCGCCAGCAGCACGGCGGCGGCGCCGAGCGCGAGCGCCTTGACGGCGTCCGCGCCGGTCCGGACCCCCGAGTCGAACAGCACCGGCAGGTCACCGGCGGCCGCGACGACAGCCGGCAGCGCGTCGAGCGAGCCCACCGCCCCGTCCACCTGCCGCCCGCCGTGGTTGCTGCACACGACGCCCTGCACCCCGGCGTCGGCGGCACGCCGCACGTCGTCCGGGTGCTGGACGCCCTTCAGGACGATCGGCAACGAGGTCTGGCCGCGCAGCCACGCCAGGTCGCTCCAGGTGAGGGTCGGGTTGTTGAACATGCCGAGGAAGTGCAGGACCGCGGCGTTCGGGTCCTCCTCGGGGGACGTCGCCAGGCCCGCCCGGAACGCCGGGTCACTGGTGTAGTTGGCGATGCCCTCGCCCTGCAGGAACGGCAGGTACGCCGTGTCGAGGTCGCGCGGGCGCCAGCCGAGCTGCCAGGTGTCGACCGTGACGACCAGCGCCTGGTAGCCGGCCGCCTCCGCCCGGGCCACCAGTGAGGCGGCGACGTCGGTGTCCTTGGGCCAGTACAGCTGGTACCAGCCGGGCGAGCCGCCCAGCTCGGCCTGCACGTCCTCCATCGCCGTCGAGGCCGCCGTCGACAGCACCATCGGCAGCCGCAGCGCGGCGGCGGCGCGCGCCACCGCCCGCTCCGCGTCCGGGTGCACGATCGACAGCACCCCCACCGGGCCGAGCAGCACCGGTGCGGGCAGCGCCGTGCCCAGCAGGGTGAGGGACAGGTCGCGCTCGGCCGGGACGCCGCGCAGCATCCGCGGCACGATCCGCCAGCGGTCGAAGGCCTCCCGGTTGGCGCGCATCGTGTCCTCGGCGCCCGCGCCGCCGCTCACGTAGCCCACCGCACCTGGGGTCATGACCTGCTCCGCCGCGGCCTGCACGGCGCGCCAGTCGAAGGGCTGCGTCGGCTGCTCGCCGAACAGGCCCTTGAGGTAGACGTCGTTCTGGAAACCGGCGTAGGACATGGCGCGACCCTAGCCGCGGCGGGAACACCCCGCAGGCACGTCGAAACCGGCACGCGACCTGCCGGCCCACCCAGCCCCCGGAGTTTGGGCACAGGATCGCGCGGGGCATGATCGGCCGGTGCGCACCGCAGTCGTCCTCGGGGCCGGTGGCTTCACCGGTCAGGCCTTCCACCTGGGCGCCCTGAGCGCCCTGCACGAGCTGACGGGCTTCGACGCCCGGCAGGTCGACACCCTCGTCGGCACCTCCGCGGGGTCCCTCGTGGCCGCCGGTCTGGCCGGCGGCCTGTCCGCGGCCGACCTCGCCGCCGAGCTGCTCGGCGAGCCGCTGAGCGAACAGGGACAGGCCATCCGCACGGCTGCCCGCGCCCAGCTGGGCGGCGTGCAGACCGTCGCGGCGCTCCCGGAGCTCGGGCTGCGGCCGCTCGACCCCCTCGTGCTCCTCAACGCCGCGCGCCGCCCCCTCCGGACACGTCCCGTCGCCGTCGTGTCCAGCCTGCTCCCCCGCGGCCGGCACGAGACCGAGCCGATCTCCAGGAGCGTGCGCCACCTGCACGGCGACGCCTGGCCCGACCGCGACCTGAGGATCTGCGCAGTGCGCGCCCGCGACGCCCGCCGCGTCGTCTTCGGTACGGCGAGAGCCCCCCAGACCGACGTCGGCACCGCCGTCGCGGCCAGCTGCGCGATCCCGGCGTACTTCCAGCCCGTGACGGTGGACGGCCAGCCCTACGTCGACGGCGGCGTGCACTCGCCGACCAACGCGGACGTGGTGCTGCGCGACTCCCCCGACCTGGTGGTGGTCCTGTCCCCGATGTCGGTCGGCCCCCAGGTCACGGTGCGGCCGGATCTCGGCGTGCGGCTCGCACTGCGCCGGTTCCTCGGGCAGGAGGTGCGCCGGCTGCGGCGCGCGGGTTCGCAGGTCGTGGTGCTGCAGCCGACTCGCGCCGACCTCGAGGTGATGGGCCTCAACCCGATGCACGGGGCACGGATCGACGAGGTGGTGCAGACCGTGGCGGCGTCGGTGCGGACCCGCCTCGAGGCGCAGCCGAGCCTGGCGACGCTGCTCGCTCAGCGGTAACGGGCAGCGAGGTCGAGCACCTCGCGGACGTACCAGTCGGCGTGGTTGTAGCTGAAGATCGCGTTGTAGAGGTCCTGGCCGCCGCGGCCGGCCCCGTCACGGCACAGGTAGAGCGCCGCAGCCGGCACCGCGTCGAACGGGTTCATGATGTCGGCCTTGCCGTCGCCGTCACCGTCGACCCCGGCGAAGGCCCAGGTGCTCGGCAGGAACTGCATCGGGCCGAGCGCACCGGCGCTGGACGGGCCGACGTTGCGACCGTGGCCGCTCTCGATCTGCCCGATGGCGGCGAGCACGGTCCAGGACAGCCCGGGGCAGTAGCGGGCCGAGTACTGGTACAGCTCGCGGTAGGTCCGGGGGCGGCGGTGCACGATCGCCGCCGGCCGGAGCACGTCGACGCGGGCGCCGTCGCCCAGCACCCGGCGGACGTCACGGGTGAGGCCGTGCACCCCCCGCTCGGGTGCGGCGAGCAGGAAGGACGTGGGCTGCAGGCCGAGCTGGCGGCCGAGGTCGGTGCCCACCACGACGTCGGCGCCGGGGATGCCGTAGGCGGCCATCGCACCGATCCGGGCTGTCGTCCGGATCCGGCCGGTGACCAGAACCGTCGCGCCGAGGGGAAGCCGGGACGCGAACGACGGGGCCAGCTCCCCACGGGCCACGGCCGCCCACAGGGCATCCGAGCGAGCGGTCTCGCGCGGGGTGAAGCCACGGAAGGCGGAGGGGTCCACCGCGACGGTGCGGAACGCCGTACCGGAGACGTGGGTGGTGCCGCGGAGCAGCATCGTGCCGGCAATGAGCCCCCGGATGCGGCGCAGCGCCGCGATCTGGGCAGCGGACAGCGGTCGGCTGCTGGTGACCAGCAGGTCGGGGGTGAGGAGCTTGCGGAGCGGCGCCACGACGGGGACGACGCGGGACCGGTCGGCGTGCTCCAGGACCGGCACGGCGACGGGGGCCACGGCGACCGGACGGGTGGTCGCCGGGAGCGAGGGCCTGCCGACGACGGCGGCGGCCACGCCGCCGGCGAGCACGAGCAGCGCGGCAACCAGCACCACGGCGGGCTGCGCGACTGGGTTGCGGCTCACCGCGCTGCACTACCCCTTCCCTCGCTCTGGTACGCATGCGCTGTGCTGCGCATCGCGAACTGCTCCGGCTTCTACGGCGACCGGCTCTCGGCTCTGTCCGAGGTGCTCAACGACGGACCGGTGGACGTCGTGACGGGTGACTACCTCGCCGAGCTCACGATGCTCATCTTGTTCCGGTCCCGGCTGAAAGATCCCGCGAAGGGGTTTGCGTCCACCTTCCTGACCCAGCTGGAGGGGGTGCTCGGCACTGTCGCCGACCGCGGGACCACGGTCGTCGTGAACGCCGGCGGCCTCGCCCCTGCCGCGTGCGCGGACGCGGTCCGCGCCCTGTGCGACCGCCTCGGTGTGACGGTGCCGGTCGCGCACGTCGAGGGCGACGACCTGCTCCCCCGGGTGCCCGAGCTGGACCTGCCGCACCTCGACACCGGCGAGCCGCTCGGCGACCGGCAGCCGCTCACCGCGAACGCGTACCTGGGCGCCTGGGGCATCGCCGCCGCCCTGCAGCAGGGGGCGCAGGTCGTCGTGACGGGGCGGGTCACCGACGCGTCGCTGGTGGTGGGCCCCGCCGCCGCCCACTACGGCTGGGCCCGCGACGACTGGGACGCCCTCGCCGGCGCCGTCGTCGCCGGGCACGTCATCGAGTGCGGCACGCAGGCGACCGGCGGCAACTACGCCTTCTGGAAGGACGAGGTGACGCAGCCGCTGCGGATGGGCTTCCCGGTCGCGGAGGTGCTGGCGGACGGCTCCTCGGTCATCACCAAGCACGCCGGCACCGGCGGGGCGGTCACCGTCGGCACGGTCACCGCCCAGCTGCTCTACGAGATCGCCGGTCCCCTGTACGCCGGTCCCGACGTGGTGACGGACTTCTCGACCCTGTCGCTGGAGCAGCAGGGTCCGGACCGGGTACGCGTCAGCGGCGCGCGCGGCGGTCCGCCGTCGGGGCGGCTGAAGGTCGCTCTCAACATGGTGGGCGGCCACCGGAACAAGATGGAGTTCGTCCTCACCGGGCTCGACGTCGAGGACAAGGCCGAGCTGGCCCTCGCCGGCCTGCAGGACGCGCTGCCGGTGCGCCCCGCGGTGCTCAAGTCCCGGCTCGTGCGGCTCGACCAGCCGGACGCGCCGACCAACGAGCAGGCCGCCGCGCTGCTGCGGGTGACCGTCAAGGACCCCGACCCGGCGGTCGTGGGCCGCGCCTTCTCGAACGCCGCCGTGGAGCTCGCGCTCGCGTCCTATCCGGGCTTCACGCTCACCTCGCAGCCGGGCGCCGCGACGCCGTACGGCGTGTACTGGCCCGCGCTGGTGGACGCGGGCGAGGTCGAGCACGTCGTCGTGCACCACGACGGCCGTCGCGAGGTCGTCCCGCACACCCCGCCCGGCGACCCCCTCGTGGCGGCCGGCGAAGCGGCCGCGGCGCCGGGAGCAGCGGAGCGGACGCAGCGGGTGCCGCTCGGCTCCGTCGTCGGCGCGCGCTCGGGTGACAAGGGCGGCAACGCCAACGTCGGGTTCTGGGCCCGCACCGACGAGGCCGCCCGGTGGCTGCTGGGCTGGCTGGACGAGAAGGCGTTCCGGGCGCTGCTGCCCGAGGCCGACGGGTTGGCGGTCACGGTTCACCCGCTGCCCAACCTGCGGGCCGTCAACGTCGTCGTGCACGGCCTGCTCGGCGAGGGCGTCGCGTCCTCCACCCGCTTCGACCCGCAGGCCAAGGGCCTCGGGGAGTACCTGCGGTCGCGGCTCGTGGACGTCCCGGTCACGCTGCTGCCGTGAGAGACGTCTGGGACGTCGTCGTCGTGGGCGCCGGCCCCGCCGGCGCGGCGGCTGCCCGTGCCGCTGCCGGCTCCGGCGCCCGGACGCTGCTGCTGGAGAAGGCTGCGCTCCCCCGCTACAAGCGGTGCGGCGGCGGCCTGATCGGTCCCTCGCAGCAGGCGCTCGCCGACGCCGGCCTGGACGTCGCAGCGCTCGCGCGCGACCACGTCGGGCGGGTGACCTTCACCTCCCGCGGCCGGCGCGCGTTCACGCGCTCCGCCGAGCCCTTCCTGCCGATGGTGCTGCGCTCGGAGCTCGACGCCGCGCTGGTCCGGGCCGCCGTGGCGGCCGGCGCCACGCTGCGCACCGGCGTCACCGTCGGTGCGTACAGCGAGGACGCAGGCGTGGTCACCCTCGGCACCTCCGAGGGCCCGGTGTGGGCGCGGGCGGTGGTGGCCTGCGACGGCTCGGCCTCACGCGCCGCGTCCTACGTCGGCGTCGACTGCGACCTGGTCGACATCGGGCTGGAGGCCGAGCTGCCCACGCCGCCCGGCTCGGACTGGGACGGGCACGTCCTGCTCGACTGGGGCCCGGTGCCCGGCTCCTACGGCTGGGTCTTCCCCAAGGGCGCGAGCCTCACGGTCGGCGTCATCGGCGCACGTGCCGCCGGCGAGCAGGTGCGTGCCTACTACGAGGACTTCCTGGGCCGCCTGGGCCTCGACCGGAGCGCGGCCGTGCACGACGGTGGCCACCAGACCCGGGTACGCCGGGACGGCTCGCCGCTCCGCCGCGGTGCGGTGCTCGTCGCCGGCGACGCGGCCGGCCTGCTCGAGCCCTGGACCCGCGAGGGCATCTCGTTCGCCCTGCGGTCCGGACGGCTCGCCGGGCTGTGCGCCGCGGGCCGCCTCCCGTCGTACGAGGAGGCGGTGGCGCAGGAGCTGGGTGCGGAGGTGGCCGCCGGTCGACGGGCGCTGGCTGCCTTCAGCCGGCACCCCGGCGTCGTGCACGCGGTGATGCGCGGGCTGCCCGGGATGTGGCCGCTGTTCGTCGACCTGGTGAGCGGGCGGACGACGATGGCGCACCAGCTCCGGCGGCGCCGGGTCCGGTGGCTCGTCGCGGCCGTCGGAGGCTAGTCGGCGAACTCCGCGCGCAGGGCGGGGCCGTGCTCGTCGAGCGCCGGCGCCGACGGGCGCACCCCGGGGTCCGGCCAGGCCGAGAGCTTGACCGGCTGACCCGGCACCGGCAGGCCACCGGCGTCGACCACCATCTGCCGGGCGGCCGACTGCTCGGAGCCGACCGCCTCGGAGATCTCGGCGATGGGCCCGCACGGCACACCGGCCCGCTCGAGCACCCCGAGCCAGTGGGCGGCCGGCTCGGTGCGCAGGACGTTCTCCATCTCCTTCTTGAGGGCCTCCCTCGACTCGTGCCGCAGCGCGTTGGTGGCGAAGCGCGAGTCGGTCAGCAGGGCCGGCAGCCCGAGGGCGGAGCACAGCGCGCCGAACAGCAGGTCGTTGGCCGCGCAGATGGTGATGTCGCGGTCGGCGCAGCTGAAGGTGTCGAAGGGCGCGATCGCGAAGTGCGCGTTGCCGATCCGCCCGGGCTCGAGGCCGGTGGCCAGCCAGGACAGCGCGGCACCCTCGAGCAGCGAGACGGTGGCGTCGTACATCGCGACGTCGAGGTGCGTGCCGCCCCCGCCGCGCAACGCCGCGCAGATCCCGCCGAAGGCGTAGAGGCCCGCCGAGAGGTCGGCCACCGGCGAGCCCGGCTTCACCGGCGGCCCGTCCGACGTGCCGGTGATGGCCATGATCCCGCTCATCCCCTGCACGACGGCGTCGTAGGCGGGGCGTCCGGACCACGGGCCGGTGTGACCGAAACCACTGATCGAGCAGTACACGAGCCGCGGGTTCAGGGCCAGGCAGTCGTCCACCGACAGCCCGAGGCGCGCCATGACGCCCGGGCGGAAGTTCTCCACCAGCACGTCGGCGCGGCCGACCAGCCGCCGGACCACCGCCAGGTCGGCCGGGTCGCGCAGGTCGAGCGCGATCGACTCCTTGCCCCGGTTGACGCGCGCGAAGTACAGCGACCGGTCACCGACGAACGGGCCGTAGGCGCGCGAGTCGTCCCCTGTGCCCGGTTTCTCGACCTTGACCACGCGGGCCCCGAGGTCGGCGAGCATCATCGTCGCGAACGGCCCGGCGAGAACGCGGGAGAAGTCGACGACCAGCAGATCGGCCAGTGGGCCCTGAAATCGGTGTTTCGACACGCCGCCCATCCTCCCCCGAGTGGGAACGAGGCGGAGGAGTGTGGTGTTGTGGTGTCTGTGAACGGAACCGTGACCCCAACCGCTCCCGCGCTGACCAACGCGGACCGCTGCGACCGCTGCGGTGCGCAAGCCCGCGTGCGGGTCGTGCTGTCCTCCGGCGACCTGCTGTTCTGCGCCCACCACGCGAAGGCCTACGAGCCCTCGCTGCGCGACACCGCGCTCCAGTGGGTCGACGAGCGCCACCTGGTCGACAGCGCCGACATCCCGTCCTAGCCACTCTCAGGCCACTCTCGCCGAACAACGTCCACGGCCGCTCGTCCTTCGGGACGGGCGGCCGCTGTCGTTGTGTCAGGGGGAGGCCGCCCGCGCGGTCCAGCGGCCGCCGTCCGGGTGGACCTGCAGCGGGATGCCGTAGGCCCGCGAGAGGTTCCCGCCGTTCAGCACGTCCCCGATGGGGCCGGACGCCACCACCCGCCCGCGGCCGAGCAGCAGCGCATGGGTGGTCCCGACCGGGATCTCCTCGACGTGGTGGGTGACGAGAACCGACGGTGGTGCCCCGGGCGACGCCCACAGGCGCGTGAGCAGCCGCAGCAGCGCCTCGCGCGCACCCAGGTCCAGGCCGGCTGCCGGCTCGTCGAGCAGCAGCAGCTCCGGATCGGTCATGAGCGCCCGTGCCAGCAGGACCCGCTTGCGCTCCCCCTCCGACAGCGACCCGAAGCGGCGGTCGGCGAAGGCCCGCAACCCGACCCGGGCCAACAGGTCGGCCGCCCGGGAGACGTCGGCGGTGTCGTAGCCCTCCTTCCACCTGCCGATCACGCCGTGCGCCGCGGTGACGACCACGTCCACCGCCCGCTCGTGCGGGGGCACCCGGTCGTTCAGCGCCGAGGACGAGAGCCCGACCCTGGTGCGCAGCTCCCCCAGGTCGGCCTCGCCGAAGCGCTCACCGAGCAGCTCGACGGCGCCCTTCGACGGGAACAGCGCGGCCGCCGCGATCGACAGCAGGGTGGTCTTGCCGGCCCCGTTGGGACCGAGAACCACCCACCGCTCGCCCTCACGGACGGTCCAGTCGACGTCGGCCAGCAGGGTGGCGCCCTCGCGGACCACGGTCACGCCGGACAGGGACAGGACGGTCACCTGCTCGACCGTACAGAGGCATGCGGGAGGATCGTGGGATGGACCCCACTTCCCAGAGCTGGCGCTGCTTCGACGTCGAGATCGCCGACAAGGTCGCCCACATCCGGCTGTCCCGCGGGGACGAGCTCAACACCATGATCCCCGAGTTCTGGTCCGAGCTGCCGCAGATCGTCACCGCCATCAGCGAGCAGGCGTCGGCCCGCGCCATCGTCATCTCGAGCACCGGCAAGCACTTCTGCGCGGGCATGGACCTGTCGGTGTTCGCCGGCGGTCAGCAGGACGCCGACGCCGAGCTCGGCCGCCGCCAGGCGCGGATGCGCAGCACGGTCAAGACCCTGCAGTGGACCGCGACGGCGTTGGAGAAGGCCCGGGTCCCGGTGCTCGTCGCGGTGCAGGGCGGCTGCATCGGCGGTGCCCTCGACCTCGCCACGGCCGCCGACCTGCGGTACGCCAGCGCGGAGGCCTTCTTCGTGGTGCAGGAGATCAACATCGGCATGACCGCCGACATCGGCACGCTGCAGCGGCTGGGCTCGTGCGTGCCCGAGGGGATCGCCCGCGAGCTTGCCTACACCGGACGGCGGATGTCGGCTCAGCGCGCCTACGAGGTCGGCCTGGTCCAGCAGGTCTACCCCGACCACGCCACCCTGGTCGCCGGCGTGCTGGCCACCGCCAAGGAGATCGCCTCGAAGTCGCCGTTGGCGATCTGGGGCACGAAGGTGGCCATGAACCACGCGCGCGACCACGGCGTCGACCAGTCGCTGGACCAGATCGCCACCTGGCAGTCCGGCATGTTCCAGCCGCACGACATGGTCGAGTCCTTCACGGCCAAGGCCGAGGGACGCGCGCCGGTCTACCCGGACCTGCTGCCGGAGCCGACCGGGCTGTAGTCAGCTGCGGGTCGGTCGGGTCACCGAGAGCTGACCGGCAGCCGACCGCATCAAGCGCATCAGCGGTGTGGGACCTCGCTCTGCCCTGACAAGGGACGTCCGCGTCCCCGACGTAGCGGACGCAGAGAGGTGCTCGCGATGACGAGGCGACACGATCAGCTGTCCGGGAAACCCGTCGCGCGCCTTGCCGTGCTGCCCTCGCTGGCTGCCGCCGTGCTCGCGGTGGCGCTGCCGGCCGGGCCGGCGCAGGCCGGGTCGGTGCGAGCGGCCCGGGTCACCGATCTCGGCAGGGGCATCGCTGACGTCATCAACGACCGCGGTCAGGTCGCCGGTCACTTCACCGACCGCAGCGGTCGTGGGCACGCCTTCCTGTGGGCCTCTGGCCGCGGGCGGCGCGACCTCGGGGGCCTGGGTGGCGGCTACGTGCAGGTCAGCGCCCTCAACGAGCAGGGCCAGGTCGCCGGCTGGGCGGCGACCGCAGGTGGCACGGCGCACGCGTTCCGCTGGACGCCATCAGGCGGGATGCGGGACCTCGGGACGCTCGGCGGCCCCGACAGCTTCGCCAGCGCGATGAACAACCGTGGCGACGTGGTCGGCTCGGCCACGGTCGCGACGGGCGAGCAGCACGCCTTCGTCTGGACGCCGTCCCGCGGGATGCGGGACCTCGGGGCCGGCACCGCCCAGGCCAAAGACATCAACGACCACGGCCAGGTGGTCGGGGCGTTGCTGGCCCAGTCCGGGTTCCCGTCGGTGGCCCACCTGTTCCTCTGGAGCCGCGCGACCGGGCTGCGCGACCTCGGCAAGCCGAACGTGCCGGTCGTGGACAGCACCTTCAGCATCAGCGGGGTGGTCAACGAGAGCGGGCAGGTCGCCGGCACGTACTCGAACGCCACCGACGCCTACGGGGCCTTCCGCTGGACGCGCCAACGCGGGTTCACGCTCATCGCGGCCCTGCCGGGCAACCACCACGGCCAGGCGCAGTCCATCAACGACGCGGGGATGATCGCGGGCGTCTTCGAGCGGACCAACGGCATCCACGCCTTCCGCTGGTCGCCGCAGCGCGGCCTGCAGGACCTCGGCGTGGTCAGCGACGACTGGCACGAGCACGGGGACTGGAGGGTCAACGCGCGTGGCGATGTCTCCGGGACCACGTACAACCACGCCGGCCCACGGCGCATCACGGCCGTCCGCTGGACGCGGTCAGGCGGTATGCGAGCGCTCGGGACGCTCGGCGGCGACTGGTCCGACGCCAGGGCCCTCAACGACCGCGGCCAGGTCGCGGGATGGTCGACCACGGCCGGCGGCGAGGTGCATGCCACGCTCTGGAACCCCTAGCAGTCGTCGCCGGTTCCCCTCGGCGGCTCAGCCCCGACCGTGCAGCAGCCGGATCGTCTTCACCAGCAGGTTGTCGGTCCTCGCGGTGCGGTCGAAGCTCATCAGCGGCAGCGGCAGCGCGAAGCGCTGACGGGTGATCGCCTTGGCACGGGTGAACTCGCGCAGCCCGTCGTCGCCGTGGATGCGACCGAAGCCTGAGTCGCCCGAGCCGCCGAACGGCAGCCCCGGCACGCCCGCGAAGGCCAGCACGCTGTTGACCGAGGTCATCCCCGAGCGCAGCTGACGGGCGATCTCGAGGCCACGCCGCTTCGAGAAGACCGCGCCCGCCAGCCCGTAGGTGGTGGCGTTGCTGAGGGTCACGGCCTCCTCGACGTCCTTGACCTTGGTGACCGTGATCGTCGGGCCGAACGTCTCCTCGGTCACCGCGACGGAGTGCTCGGGGACGCCGGTGAGGATGGTCGGCTGCACGAGGGTGCCGTCGATCTCGCCACCGGTGACCACGGTGCCGCCCTGCTCGAGCGCGTCCGCGATGTGGGTGCGGATGATCTCGACCTGCGACGGCATCGTGATGGGGCCGTAGGACACGCCCGGCTCGACCTTCTTGGCCTTGTCGGTGAGCTTGGCCAGGAAGCCGTCGTAGGCCTTCTCGGTGGCGTAGACCCGCTCGATGCCGATGCAGGTCTGGCCGGCGTTGGACATGCCGCCCCAGAGCGCGGCGTCGGCGGCGGCCTCGAGGTCGGCGTCGTCGTCGACGATCATCGCGTCCTTGCCGCCGCACTCCATGAGCACCGGGACGAGGTTCTCGGCGCACGCGGCCATGACCTTCTTGCCGGTGCGGGCCGAACCCGTGAAGGCGATCTTGTCGACGCCGGCGCGGCACAGGGCGGCCCCGGTCTCACCGAGCCCGGTGACGATCTGCAGGACGTCGCGGTCGGGCACGATCTCGGCGAAGGCCTGGACGAACCACGTCCCCACGGCCGGGGTGTACTCCGACGGCTTGAAGACGACCGTGTTGCCGGCCGCGAGGGCGTAGGCGATCGAGCCCATCGGCGTGAAGACCGGGTAGTTCCACGGCCCGATGACACCCACGACGCCGAGCGGCTGGTACTCCAGCGAGGCGGCCTGGTTGGCCATCAGCAGGCCGCTCGGCACCCGCCGCGGGCCGAGCACCCGACGGGCGTTCTTGGCGGCCCAGGCGATGTGGTCGACCGCGAGGACGGCCTCGAGCTGGGCATCGCCGACCGGCTTGCCGTTCTCGCGGTGCATCACCTCGGCCAGCTCAGGCACGCGCTTGGCGATCAGCGCCTTCCAGGCGTCGAGGCGCTCCTTGCGGCCCGCGAACCCGAGGTCCTGCCACCAGCCCGTCGCCGCGCGGGCGCGGGCGACCGCGGCCCTGACCTCGTCCTCGCCCTGGACCGGGAAGCTGGCATAGACCTTGCCGGTGGCCGGCTCCAGCGAGTCGAAGGTCTGCGCCTGGCGTTCGGCGGCGAGCGTCACGGGTGTCTCCTCGGGTGATCGTGGTCGCACCACGGTACGCCGGGAGGCGGATGCCGGTGACAGGCCGCACACTGGGCGCATGGCCGAGCGCGAGACCGTCGTCGTCACCACCGCCGGGTTGTCCGGCAGCGACGACCGCAGGCTCCGCCGGCGCCGCTACCTGGTGACCCAGGCGATCCGCCTCTCCTGCTTCGTGCTCGCGGTGTTCCTGCCGGTCGCGCTGTGGGCCAAGCTCGTCCTCATCGTCGGGGCCTTCACGCTGCCGTGGATGGGCGTGGTGGCCGCCAACGGCGGTCCCACCGTGCAGCGCGCCAAGGGCCCGACTGCCGTCGTGCCCCACGAGGACGAGCCGCTGCGGATCGCGCTCGAGCCCGGGCGCACCATCGACGCCGAGTGAGGGCGGTCGTCCAGCGCGTCAGCTCCGCGCGCGTCAGCGTGGCCGGCGAGATCGGCGAGGGACTGCTGGTGCTGCTCGGGGTGACCCACGACGACGGGCCGGCGCAGGTCGAGACGATGGCCCGCAAGCTGCACGAGCTCCGCGTCCTCCGTGACGAGCGCTCCTGCGCCGGCAGCGGCGCCGGCCTGCTCGTGGTCTCCCAGTTCACCCTGTACGGCGACACCCGCAAGGGACGCCGGCCGTCCTGGTCGGCAGCCGCTCCTGGACCGGTGGCCGAGCCGCTGGTCGACGCCGTGGTCGACGCGCTGCGGGCTCGCGGGGCGACGGTGGCGACCGGGGCGTTCGGCGCCGACATGTCGGTGGCGCTGGTGAACGACGGCCCCGTGACCCTCCTGCTGGAGGTCTGACCCGCACCCGTGCGCCTGCTCCTGCGCATCAAGCCTTGGCGGCCTTGGCGGCGGCCTTCATCTGCTGCTTGTACGCCCGGACCTGCAGCAGGGTCTCCTTGCTGGTGACGTCAGCCACGCTGCGGAGGGATCCCTGCTCGCCGTACTGGCCGGCGGCCTCGCGCCAGCCGGGGGGCTGCACGCCCAGCTGCTTGCCCAGCAGCGCCAGGAAGATCCTGGCCTTCTGCTCGCCGAACCCGGGCAGCGCCTTGAGCCGCGTCAGCAGCTCCTGGCCGCTCGCGACGCCCTCCCAGACGTTCTCCGCCCTGCCGTCGTGGTGGGCCACGAGGTGGCGGCAGAGCTCCTGCACCCGGCCTGCCATCGAGCCAGGGAAGCGGTGGATCGCAGGCGGTACGGCGAACAGCTGCGCGAGGTCGGGGCGCTCGGCGATCTCGGTGGCGTCGAGGTCGTGCCCGAGGCGCTCGCGCAGGTCGAAGGGCCCGCGGAACGCCTTCTCCATCGGGATCTGCTGGTCCAGGAGCATCCCGAGAAGGAGCGCGAGCGGGTCCTTCGACAGCAGCGCGTCGGCGTCGGGGTCCTGGGACAGGTGCAGCGTCGGCATGCCGCGATTGTGCACCTGCGGCCAGCAGGCTGTGGTGGTCGCGCGCGGCCGCGCCCGTGCATCAAGCATGGCGCCGGGCCTCTCCTGTTGAGCAAGGGACAGGACGCGGCCAGAGAGACACCCAGGGAGACAGGGTCACTGTTGGACGGCAGCAGCGACGCGCACGCCTCGCGGCTGACGGCCGCCTACTCCCATCTGCCGGTGGCGGTGATCCTGCTCGACGCCGGTCTCGCGGTCGTCGAGGACAACGGCGTGATCGGGCCGTGGCTCGGCCGGCCGGCGACGCCACCGCCGGACCTCCTGACGCTGGTGCACCCGGAGGACACCGCGGTGCTCGTGGGCGCCGTGCAGGAGGCGCGATCGTCCCCCGAGGGGTGGCGGGAGGCGGTGCGCGTCCGGGTGCGGCACGCGGACGGCGGCTGGCTCACCCTCGCGCTGCGGACCGACAACGAGCTGGACGACCCCGAGGTGGGGGCGCTCGTCCTGGAGGCTGAGAACGTGACCCATGGGGCCCCGGACCTGCCCTTCGGGTCCGAGCTGCTGCTGCGCGAGGTCGTGGCGAGCGCTCCGGTGGCGCTGCTGACCCTGGACACGTCAGGCCGGGTGCAGTTCGCAGCGGGCGCTGCGCTGGAGATCCCGCCCGACCAGCTCGTCGGCCGGCGCCTCGCCGACCTGGGGGCCTCGCCCGCGGAGATGCCCCGGCTGCAGTCCGCCCTCGCCGGCGAGAGCGTCAGTTTCGTCGGCGAGTGGGGTGACCGCTTCTGGCAGGTCCGGTACCGCCCGCTCCACCAGGGGGACGCGATCATCGGGGTGGCCGGGGTGTACACCGACATCACGGCTCAGGTGCTCGCCGAGCAGGCGCGGTCGCGGGGCGAGGCGGACCTGCGCGCCGTCCTCGAGGCGGTGGACGAGGCGATCGTCGTCCTCGACGCCGACCTGCGGATCACCTGGTCGAACGCCGCCGCCGCGAACCTGTTCGTCGCTCCGCTGACGGCTGGGAACCACATCGCCGACCTCCTCGACGTCGCAGCCGTCGTGGGACGGTGCCTGAGAGAGCCGACGCAGGTCGGGCGGCAGGAGATCCGCTTGCGCAACGCAGAGGGGACGACCATCTGGTTGCTCGCGTCCGCGAGCCCGATGCAGGCACCGGACGGCACGGCACGCGGCGCGGTCCTCGTCCTGACCGACATCACCGAGCACAAGGCTGCGGAGAGCCGGCTCGAGACCGCGGCGCTGACCGACGCGCTGACCGGCGTCGCGAACCGCGTGCAGCTGACCGACCGGCTCGAGCACGCGCTCAGCCGGCGCGCCGCCGGCGTCACGGCAGCCCTGTTCATCGACGTCGACGGGCTCAAGCCCGTCAACGACGCGCACGGCCACTCGGCGGGCGACGAGCTGCTCCGCCAGGTCGCGCGCCGCGCTGCGACGGCCCTGCGGCCGCAGGACACGCTCGCGAGGTACGGCGGGGACGAGTTCGTCATCATCGCGGAGGACCTGCACGGGACCGTAGAGGCGGTCCGGTGCGCGGAGCGGGTGCGGGCCGCGATCTCGACACCGCTGAGCATCGGGCTGTCGGTCATCGTCCCGACCGTGAGCATCGGTGTCTCGACGTCACCGCCGCACCACACCCCTGACGCGCTGATGCAGGCGGCGGACAAGGCCGCGTACGCCGCCAAGCGCGCAGGCGGCAACGCGCTCCGGATGGACAGCTGAGCTGCGCGACACTGCCCTGGCAGAAGGGTGGTGGGACGTGACGCGGCTGTCCGTGTTCATCGCGTCGAGCGCCGACGGCTACATCGCGACGACCGACGGCAGCCTGGCGTGGCTCGAGTCCGCTGCACGAGCTGAGGAGGACTACGGCTACGACGCCTTCCTCATGAGCGTCGACGCCCTGGCCATGGGACGAGGCACCTACGACCACATCGCCCACCTGGACCCGCTGCCCTTCGACGGCCGACCGGTGTTCGTCTTCACCCACCACCCGCCGGAGCCCCGCGCCGGGGTGACCTTCTGGCAGCCGTCACCTCACGAGGCGCTGCGGCACTGGACGGACAGCGGTTTCGCGCGCGTCTACGTCGACGGGGGGCAGCTCATCAGCAGCTTCCTCGCCGAAGGCCTGGTCGACGACCTGGTCCTGACCCGGGTGCCGGTCCTGCTCGGCGAGGGCAGGCCGCTGTTCCACGCCACCGGACGCCGGACCGAGCTCAGGCTCGACGACGTCCGGACGTGGCCCAGCGGGTTCGTGGCGCTCACCTACTCCCGGGCGTAGCGCCGGCGCCGCGCGAGCGCTCTGCGAGACTGGAGGCATGCCCGACGCTGATCCCGACTCGGAGCGCGCCGGCGCCTTCTCCGACCTCCCGCTCCGTCCCGAGCTGGTTGAGGTCCTCACCTCGCTGGGCTACGAGGAGCCCACCCCGATCCAGCGCGAGGCCATCCCGCCGCTCGTCGAGGGCCGCGACCTGGTGGGCCAGGCCGCGACGGGCACCGGCAAGACGGCCGCCTTCGCCCTGCCACTGCTGCACCGCCTGCCCGACGGCGACCGCGGTCGGCAGCCGTCCGCACTGGTACTGGCACCCACCCGCGAGCTGGCCGTGCAGGTCGCCGAGGCCGTCACCCGGTACGGCGCCGGTCTCGGTGCCCGGGTGCTCGCCGTGTACGGCGGCCAGCCGATCACCCCGCAGCTGAAGGCCCTGCAGAAGGGCGTCGACGTGGTGGTCGGCACCCCTGGCCGGGTGCTGGACCACCTCAAGCGCGGCTCGCTGCGGCTCGACCAGCTGCGGACCGTCGTCCTCGACGAGGCCGACGAGATGTTCGACATGGGCTTCGCCGAGGAGCTCGAGGCGATCCTGTCGGCCGTCCCCGCGGAGCGCCAGACCGTGCTGTTCTCGGCGACCATGCCGCCCAAGATCGCCCGCATGGCCCGCAGGCACCAGAAGGACCCGGTGCGCATCCAGATCGAGCGCGAGGTCGTGCCCGCGGGCGAGGCGCCGCGCGTCACCCAGACCGCGCACCTGGTGATGCGCGCCGACAAGCCCGCCGCTCTCGCCCGCGTGCTCGACATGCAGACGCCGGCGGCCGCGATCGTGTTCTGCCGCACCCGCGACGAGGTCGACCAGCTCACCGAGGCCTTGAAGGGACGGGGGCTGCGGGCCGAGCCCCTGCACGGCGGCATGAGCCAGGCCGAGCGCGACCGCGTGATGAACCGGTTGCGCGCCGGCACCGCCGACCTGCTCGTGGCCACCGACGTCGCCGCCCGCGGCCTCGACGTCGACCACCTCACGCACGTCGTGAACTACGACGTGCCGTCGGCCCCGGAGTCCTACGTCCACCGGATCGGGCGGGTGGGACGTGCCGGCCGGGAAGGCGTCGCCATCACCCTCGCGGAGCCGCGCGAGCGCCGGATGCTGGAGGCCATCGAGCGGCTGACCGGCAGCAAGGTCCCGATGGCGCCGGTGCCGACCGCCGCGGACCTGCGCAGCAAGCGCCTGGAGGAGACCCGCCAGGCTCTGCTCGAGGTGCTCGCCGACGGCGCCGTCGACGACGTGCGCGAGGTCCGCGAGATCCGCGAGATCGTCGAGAGGCTGACCGAGGCGCACGACCCGCTGCAGGTGGCGCTGGCAGCCGTCGCGCTCGTCCACCGCTCCACCGCGCCCGCGGCGGACGAGGACATCCCGGTGGTGCCGGCCCGTGCGCCGCGACCGGTCCGCGACGACCTGCCGCCGGCAGGGGG
>JBAVRG010000443.1:0-3627 GCA_049694795.1 Mycobacteriales bacterium | reverse complement strand
GGGTGAGGCAGCGGCGATCACGACGGTCTACAAGGCCCTGCACGAGGCCCGGCTCGACGACAAGCTGCTGGCCTACAAGTACCTCGAGCGGTTGCCGGACATCGCCTCGGGTGAGGCCAACAAGGTCTGGTTCGTCCCCACGGACCTCACCTCGGCGGCGACGAACCTCGCACAGGCCGTGCGCGGTGCGGTCGCCGCACCTGCGGAGAAGCCCGCCGCACCTGCGCGCGTTCGGCGCGCCCCTGCTTCCTGACAGCCCTGCCGACCTGGAGCCGTGGGTGGCGGCGCCGGCGGTCAGGGAGCTGATCGTGGCCGGGGCGGGCCTGTGGGCTCCAGGGGGAGCCGCTCCGTGCCGAGGTGCTTGCGAGCCTCGCGGGTCGTGCAGGCCTCCCCACGAGGGACGCTCACCGCCGCCGGCTCGTACGACGTCCTGCACGCGCCGGGAGCGCGCCGGGGCGCCGGAACGCCCGGGCGGGAGGCTCCTCAGGACAGGGCGAGGCCGGCGGCGAGCAGGACGCCGTACCCGAGCTGGAGCTTGCCGGTCGCCTGCAGCACCGCGACCAGGTCGCGTCCCACGGCGCCGGACCGCACCAGCCGCAGCGGTCCGACCGCCAGCGGCACGGCGAGCAGCGCCAGCAGCGCTGCAGGGTGGAACGGCGCCACCGCCAGCGCGACGAGGAAGGGCGCGACGACGAGCCCCTGGTACAGCAGCCGGCTGCGGGTGTCGCCCAGGCGGACGGCGAGGGTGCGCTTGCCCGTCGTTTTGTCGGTCGGGATGTCGCGCAGGTTGTTGGTGACGAGGATCGCGCACGCGAGCGCACCGCTGGCGATGCCGCCGGCGACGGCGAGCAGCGTGAGGCGCTCGACCTGCACGTAGGTCGTGCCGACGACCGCCACCAGACCGAAGAAGACGAACACCGAGATCTCACCGAGACCCCTGTACCCGTAGGGGTTCTTGCCGCCCGTGTAGCCCCAGGCAGCGGCGATGGCGAGCGCACCGACGAGCAGCAGCAGCGGTGTCGTGAGCAGCGCGAGGACCAGGCCCGCGAGGGCTGCGACGCCGAACGACATCAGGGCCGCGGCGAGCACCCGCGACGGCGCGGCCACCCCCGAGCCCACGAGCCGCAGCGGCCCGACGCGCACGGCGTCGGTGCCGCGGATGCCGTCGCTGTAGTCGTTGGCGTAGTTGACGCCGACCTGCAGCGCCAGGGCGACCACGAGGGCGAGCAGCGCGCGGACCGGGCGCAAGCCGTCGACCGCGGCGGCGGCGCCGGTGCCGACGAGCACCGGTGACAGCGCCGCCGGCAAGGTGCGGGGCCGGGCCCCTTCGATCCACTGCGCCGCGGTCGTCATGGGCCCCCGTCCCTGTGCTGGTCGACTGAGGATCGTAGGCGCGCCCGGTCCACCTTGCCGCCCGCGAGCAGCGGCAGCGCGTCGAGCACCCGCAGCTCGCGCGGGGCGGCCACGCGTGAGACGCGCTGTGCCACGTGCTCCCGCGCCTGCTCCAAGGTCAAGGAGGTGCCCGGCCGCAGCACCACCGCGGCGACCACCCGCGCGCCCCACTCGGGGTCGGGCACGCCGAACACCGCGACGTCCGCGACGGACGCGTGCTCGGACAGCGCGGCCTCGACCGCAGCCGGGGCGACCTTCTCGCCGCCGGTGACGACCAGGTCGTCGGCCCGGCCCAGCACCACCAGGCCCTCCGGGCCCAGCACGCCGATGTCGGACGTCCGGAAGCTCTCCCCGTCGAACGCCTCGGCCGTGAGGTCGGGCCGGAGCCGGTAGCCGCGCGCGACCACCGGACCAGACAGCACGATCCGGTCCGTGACCGAGACGGTGACCCCCGCCAGCGGCTGCCCGTCGTACACGCACCCGCCGCTGGTCTCGGACATCCCGTACGTCGTCACGACGCGCACGCCCGCGTTGCGCGCCTCGTCGAGCAGTGCCGGAGGTGTCGCCGCGCCACCGACCAGGACGGCGTCGAAGGCCGCGAGCGCGTCGGGCGCCGACCCGAGCAGCCGCCGCAGCTGGGTCGGGACCAGCGAGCAGTAGCGCCGTCCGCTCCCCAGGTCGGCGGTGGCGAGGTCGCCGGTGACCGGTTCCTCGCCGTCGGCGAGCGATCGCAGCAGCACCTGCAGGCCGGCGATGTGCGTCACGGGGAGGGCGAGCAACCACCTGCCCGGACCGCCGAGCCGCTCGGTCGTCGCCGCGGCCGAGGCCTGCAGGCAGGCGGCCGTGAGCAGCACGCCCTTCGGCTCACCCGTCGAGCCCGACGTCGGCACGACCAGGCAGACCTCGTCGTCCTCGAGCGGCTCCTCGGGGCGCAGCGCCGCCAGGACCCGAGCCGCCTCCGCCCGGTCTGCCGGCACCGGCAGCACGGCCGGTCCGGTGCCGTCGAGGGCCCTCAGGAGCGCCTCGGACAGCGACGGGCCGGGGACGGCCGGGACCGGGACGAGGGGGCGCACCGGTCAGAAGTAGTACGGGAACGGCGACCAGTCGGGCTGGCGCTTCTCGAGGAAGGCGTCCCGGCCCTCTACGGCCTCGTCGGTCATGTAGGCCAGTCGGGTCGCCTCGCCGGCGAAGACCTGCTGGCCGACCATCCCGTCGTCCACGGCGTTGAAGGCGTACTTCAGCATCCGCTGCGCCGTGGGGCTCTTGCCGCAGATGATCCGGCCCCACTCGATGGCGGTGCGCTCGAGTTCGGCGTGCGGCACGACCTCGTTGACCATGCCCATCCGCTGCGCCGCCTCGGCCGTGTGCTCCTGGCCGAGGAAGAAGACCTGCCTGGCGAACTTCTGCCCGACCTGCCGGGCGAGGTACGCCGAGCCGTAGCCGCCGTCGAAGCTGCCGACGTCGGCGTCGGTCTGCTTGAAGCGGGCGTGCTCGGCGCTCGCGATCGTCAGGTCGCAGACCACGTGCAGGCTGTGGCCGCCGCCGGCCGCCCAGCCGGGCACCACGCAGATGACGACCTTGGGCATCATCCGGATGAGCCGCTGCACCTCGAGGATGTGCAACCGCCCGGCGCGCGCCGGGTCGATCGTGTCGCTGGTCTCGCCCTCGGCGTAGCGGTAGCCGTCGCGGCCGCGGATCCGCTGGTCGCCGCCGGAGCAGAAGGCCCAGCCGCCGTCCCGGGGGGACGGCCCGTTGCCGGTGAGCAGCACGCACCCGACGTCGGACGACATCCGGGCGTGGTCCAGGACCCGGTAGAGCTCGTCGACGGTCCCCGGGCGGAACGCGTTGCGCACCTCCGGCCGGTCGAACGCCACCCGCACGATCCCGTGCTCGACGTGCCGGTGGTACGTGATGTCGGTCAGCGCGAAGCCCTCGACGGCCTTCCACTGGCTGGGGTCGAAGAGCTCTGAGACGGTGTCCACCCGACCGAGCCTAGGAGGACCGACGTGCAGCCCGACGTGCTGGGTGTGGCGCAGGTGCACGTCGTCAGCGTCCCGATGCGGGTGCCCTTCCGCGGGGTGCTGCACCGGGAGGCGGTGCTGCTGCAGGGCCCGGCGGGATGGGGGGAGTTCGCGCCCTTCCTGGAGTACGACGACGCCGAGGCCGCGCGCTGGCTGGCGGCGGCGGTCGAGGCGGCCACGGTCGGCTGGCCGGCGCCGGTGCGCCGGCTGGTCC
>JBAVRG010000442.1:0-7572 GCA_049694795.1 Mycobacteriales bacterium | reverse complement strand
CCGCGTTCACCGGCTACCTCGTGCAGCAGAACTTCGACTCGCAGTGGATCTCGACGCAGGCCAAGGACGGGCTGAACTCGGTCGGCATCGGCGCCTACTTCAACGTCCTCGACTTCGGGCAGATGCTGATGTGGCACATCGTGCTCCTGCCTCTGGCGATCGGGGTGCTGGTGCTCTGGCACGTCCTGCTGGTCCGCCGCCGCGGGGTCGTGCCGCCGTTCCCGCCGAAGCAGCCGGCGCAGAAGGGGGGCGCGTCATGAGCAGCGCACGGCACGCGTCCGACCCTGCCGCCCAGCCCTGGTCCGGCGCCTACCGCCCCTACGACCTGGTGAAGGAGTTCGTCGTCGCGCTCGTCGTCGTCAGCCTGCTCACCGTCGTCCTGGCGGCCGTCTTCTCCTCGCCCGACGAGAAGCAGGTCACCATCCAGCGCTGGGCGACCGCGGCGTCCAGCGACTTCGTCGCCACGGCGGCGACCGAGCTCGACGGGACCAGCGGTACGGCGACCTACGGGGCGCCGTACAACAAGACCCCCGACGCCGCCCAGAAGATCGGGCCGATCAGCCTGCAGCACATCGCGGGTGTCACCACCCCCGTCGACACCGCCAAGGACTTCGTGGTGCGCCCGCTTCGGGCCGTCGGCAGCGACGCCACCCTCACCGCCGCGCTGGCCACCTGGGACGCGGCGAGTGCCGACCAGCGGCAGACCTGGGCGTCGGCGTACGACGACGCACTGCAGAAGGCACCCGACAACGACCCGACGAAGGTCGCCACCGGCGACTACGGGCCGGTGCCGGTGATGCTCGACCGCCTGCAGACCCTGGCTCGCTCCGGCGGCCTCGACGGCGCGCTGCTGGCCCAGGGCCGGTTCTACGAGACCGACTACACCCGGCCGCTGCTCTTCCTCGCCGACGGCGCCTACCTCGAGGACCTGGCGCGCGCCCAGCACCTGGGCGGCGACCAGTGGGGGATGATGAACGAGACCGGCAGCTACCCCGGTCAGCCGTGGCTGTGGCTCTACACCTTCTGGTACCAGGTGAAGCCGTTCTCCACCTCCGGCAACGCCGACGCCCTCGTGTGGGGGCTGATGATGGTGCTGACCGTCGGCTTCATCTGCATCCCGTTCATCCCAGGGCTGCGGTCGCTCCCCCGCCACCTCGGCGTCCACCGGCTCATCTGGCGCGACTACTACCGCTCGGTCGAGTCACCGTCGAGGTCGACCGCCAGCGGTGCACCACCTCGGCACGACGTGTCGCTGAAGTAGCGGGCGGTCAGGTGATCGAGGCGTCGTAGATGCTCTGGATGGAGGCGTCGAGGGCGGCGTCGAACTCGGCCTCGCTCTGCTGCGCGGTCAGGCCCTCGGTGAGGGCGCGGGAGAAGCTCGCGACGACCCGGGGGTTGCGGGCGAGGCGCTCGTTGGCCTCCTCACGCGTGTAACCGCCTGAGAGGGCCACCACGCGAAGCACGCGCGGGTGCTCGACCAGGTCGGTGTAGAAGGCGTCCTTGTCCGGGATGGTGAGCTTCAGCATCACCTGCTGGTCCGAGCCCAGCCGGCCGAGCTCCGCGAGCAGCCCTTCCTTGAGCAGGTCCTCCGCGGCGCCCTTCTCGGGGCTGTGGATGTCGACCTCCGGCTCGATGATCGGCACCAGGCCCGCGCCGAGGATCTGCCTGCCCACCTCGAACTGCTGACTCACCACGGCAGCGACGCCGGCAGGGTTGCCCAGCTTGATCACGGAGCGCATCTTCGTCCCGAAGACGCCGTGGCCCTTGGCCCGGTCGAGCAGCGCGTCGAGGTCGGGCATCGGCTTCATGACCTGGGCCCCGTCGACCTCCTCCGCGAGGCCCTTGTCGACCTTCAGGAACGGGACGACGCCCTTGTCCTCCCACAGGTACTCCGCCGAGCCCTTCCCCTCGATCTGACGGTCCATCGTCATCTCGAACAGGATGGCCCCGAGGATCCGGGTGCCGTTGAAGGCCGGGCTGGTGATGATCCGGCTGCGCATCTCGTGGATGCGGTCGAACATCTCCGCCTCGTTCGCGTACGTGCTCTCGTCGAGCCCGTACAACCGCAGGGCCTTCGGCGTGCTGCCACCGCTCTGGTCGAGGGCTGCGATGAACCCGCTGCCGGTCCTGATCTTCTCGAGCTGCTGGTCGTTCACGAGTCGTCCCTTCGCGTGCCCGGTGGCCCCATCCTCGTCGCACAGCAGGCAGCACGCCAGAGGCGTTCGTCCCAGCCGCTCCTGCGCGAGGATGAGGGGCGTCGAGAGGGGTCGGATGACGGACAGGCAGGCAGGTGCAGCGCACCGGTGGTCGGCCGCGCTCGCGTCGTGGGACCTTCCCGACACGATCCTGGCCCAGGCGCCCGAGTCGCCGTGGGCCTTCCCCCCACGGGCCTTCGCGGAGCGCACGCTGTCGGCGTTGGCAGGCCGGCTCACCCCCACCCACCGGCGCAGCGCCGAGGTGCTGGAGGACGGCGGCGTGGTCCTCGACGTGGGCGCCGGCACCGGAGCTGCCAGCCTGCCGCTCTGCCCGCCTGCCGGCCGGGTCGTCGCCGTCGACGAGAGCCCGCGCCTTCTCGAGGAGATGGTGCGGCTCGCCGCGGACAGGGTGGTCGTCGAGCGGGTCGTCGGCCGCTGGCCCGACGTCGCCGGCCAGGTGGCTCGGGCGGACGTCGCCGTCTGCGCCAACGTCGTCTACAACGTGCCGGACCTCGACGCGTTCGTCCGTGCGCTCGACCAGGCGGCCCGGCAGCGGGTCGTGCTGGAGCTGACTGCCGTCCATCCGCAGTCGTCCCTGTCGTGGCTGTGGCAGCACTTCTGGGGCGTCGAACGTCCGATCGCACCGGTGGCCACCGACGCCCTCGCCGTCGTGACGGAGACGCTGGGGGTCGAGGCCGCCAACGAGACGTGGTGGCGCCCCCCGCCCGGACCACGTGACGCCGAGTCGGTCGCCTGGACCCGCCGCCGCCTCTGCCTGCCGGCCAGTGCTGACGCCGAGCTCGCCGAGCTCCTGGCCGGTCCCGAGGAGCCGGTCGAGATGGTCACCGCGTGGTGGACACCGTGAGGGGGCGGCTCAGATGAACAGCAGCTGCGCGCCCTCGGTCTTCTCGATGAAGTCCGCCGCGCTGATGATCGCCTCGACGTCGTCGCGCAGGTCCGTCTCGGTCAGGTGGTTCATGTCCGCCGACATGCGGCACGCCCACAGGTGACCGCCGGCAGCCACGATCTGGTCGAGGAAGTCGGGTACCTCGGGGACTCCCAGGTCGGCGATCTGCTTCTTCAGCATCTTGGTCGCCATCCCGGTCATGCCCGGCATCGGGGCCAGGGCCTGCGGCAGGTGCACGTCGCTGCCTGGCAGGTGCATCGCGGCGTTGCCGGCCGGGCTGAACTGCAGGTTGTCCATCCGCGACTTCGTGATCATGTCGAAGCCCCAGAAGGTGAAGAACAGGTGCGTCTCCACGCCCTCGCCGAGCGCCGCGTTGGCGAGGATCAGCCCGGGGTAGGCCATGTCGAGGTTGCCCTTGGAGCAGATGATCGCGAGCTTGCGCCCGGTGTCGTCGTCCTCGAAGGACGGGACGATCACGGTGCGGGTCTCGGTGGCAGTCATGTCCGTGCTCCTCTCACACGCAGCCGTGCGGCTTGGGCAGGCCGGCGATGTAGGCCATCTTCTTGGCCGGCTTCTTGGGGAAGAGCACGAACTGCTCCTTGACCGGCACCCCTCCGACCGTCTGGACGCGGCGCGCCGTCGCGGTCTCACCCTGGGCCTTGAAGTCCTCCCGCAGGAAGCGGATGACCTTCCAGTGCTCGTCAGTGAGCTCGATGCCGATCTGGCCGGCGAGAGCACGGGCCAGGTCCTCGTCCCACTCGTCGTACTCGGTCAGGAAGCCCTCGTCGTTGACGTGGACCTGGTGGCCGCTGATCTCGGTGACAGGCATGACGGGCCTCCTCGCGGGCCTCAGGACTCGGTGTGCTTGCCGGCCATGGACATGAGCGCCGGGACGGGCAGCGGACGGCCGCGCAGCAGCAGGTGCCAGTACGCCCACCGGAAGCCGAGCTTGCCCCAGTGGTTCAGGTGGCTCTCCTCGAGCAGCGAGAAGGGCCCGATGCCCGGGACGGGGTACTTCCCCGGCAGCGGCTCGGTGTCGTAGTTGAAGTCGATGAGCAGGCCCTTGCCGTGCCCGGACTCGATGAAGCAGTTCGCGTGCCCGTCGAACAGGTGGGTCATCGGCTTGCGCGCGATGTGCTGCAGGAAGTTCTCGGTGAACAGCTCCACCGAGAAGTGCGCCACCGAGCCGGCCTTCGAGGCGGGGATGTCGGAGGCGTCACCGAGGGCGAAGATCGTGTCGTAGCGCGTCGACAGCAGCGTGTGCTTGTCGACCGGCACGTAGTTCAGCTCGTCCCCGAGCCCGGAGCGGGCGACGAAGTCGGCTCCCATGTTGAGCGGGACGGTGACGAGCAGGTCGAACGGCACCTCCCGCTCGTCCATCGACACGAGCGTCCTCGCCTCCGGGTCGACGCGGTCGACGACGAAGTCACCCTCCAGGGCCACCTTGCGCTCGTCCAGCATGGTGCCCAGCCGCCGGGACGCCACCGGCTTGGTGAACGCGCCCTCGAGCGGCGTCACGTAGGTGATGTCGACGCGGTCGCGCATGCCGCGCTCGGCGAAGAAGGCGTCGGCGAGGAAGGTGAACTCCAGGGCTGCGACAGGGCACTTGATGGGCATCTCGACGATGTGCACGACGAGCCGTCCCCCCTCCCAGGTGGCGAGCTTGTCACGCAGCGCCACCGCGCCCTCGAGCGTGAAGAAGTCGAAGACGCTCTTGCGCCACTCCCCCTCGGCCATCCCGGGCGTCTGGTCCGGCCGAGGACTCGTCCCGGTGGCGATGACCAGGTAGTCGTACCGGAGCTCACGCCCGTCCACGAGGGTCACCGACCGGTCGTCGGGTCGCACCCGGTCGACCTCGCCGAGCACCAGGTCGACACCGTCCGGCATGAAGTGATGCCGGGGCTTCACCAGCTCCTCCGGCTCGTAGACGCCGAAGGGCAGCAGCAGCAGACCTGGCTGGTAGACGTGGTCCCCGTCCTGGTCGACGACGGTGATCTCCCACTCACGCCGGTCCAGCCGGCCGCGCAGCTTGTTGACGACCATCGTGCCGGCCGTGCCCGCTCCCAGGACCAGCAGCCGTCTCATCATCCACTCCCCTGCTGTTGCCCTCACCCTCTCCGAGCGACACCCCCCTGGGGCAGGGGCGAACGTCCTCACCGCCGGGGCATTGGTCGCCGACGGAGGGGACCTTTGCCCCTGAGCGGACATAGCGGATCTCCTCAAGAATCCAGCGCAGGCCCAAAGGGACCGAGAGGGACGAGACATGACCGTGACAGCGCCACCGAGGCCGGCAGCCGCGACCGCGACGCGAGGGCGTCCGGTCGTCATGCTCGCGATGGCGACCTTCGGCTTCGCAGTCAACTTCTGGGCGTGGGCGCTCCTCAGCCCCCTCGCGATCCGGCTCAAGTCCGAGCTGCACCTGTCGGCCTTCCAGCAGGCTCTGGTCGTCGCGGTCCCCGTCGTCGTGGGCTCGCTCGGCCGTATCCCCGTGGGCGCCCTCACGGACCGGCACGGAGGCCGGGTCATGTTCCCGGCCGTCTCGTTCGCCACCGTGCTGCCGGTGCTGTTCCTGGGCCTGGGCGGCTACGACTCGCTCGGGACCCTGCTGCTCGGCGGCGTCTTCCTCGGCATCGGGGGCACCGCCTTCGCTGTGGGCGTGCCCTTCGTCAACGCCTGGTTCCCCCCGGAGCGCAGGGGTCTCGCGATCGGCGTCTTCGGCGCCGGCATGGGCGGCACGGCGATCAGCGCGCTGACCACGGTCAAGCTCGCGAAGGCGCACGGCATCGAGACGCCCTTCGTCCTGACGGCCTGCGTCCTCGCCGCGTACGGCGTCCTTGCCGCGATCTTCCTGCGCGACGCCCCGAACCGGTCGACGCCGACAGGCAGCGCCTGGAGCCGGCTGGTCCAGACCCTCCGACTGCGCGTCACCTGGCAGATGTCGGCGCTGTACGCCGTCGGCTTCGGCGGGTACGTCGCCTTCTCGGTCTACCTCCCGACGTACCTGAAGACGGCGTACGGGCTGACCCAGACCGACGCGTCGAACAAGATGGCGGGCTTCGTGCTGCTGGCGGTCCTCATGCGACCCGTGGGCGGCTGGCTCTCGGACCGGCTGCGTCCCTCGACCGTCCTGGTCGCTGCCTTCGCGGTGGTCACGGCAGGTGCTGCCGTGCAGGCCACGACACCCGCGCTGTCGCCGACCGGCACCCTCGCCTTCCTGTCGATGGCGGCAGCGCTGGGCGCGGCCAGCGGCGGGGTGTTCGCGCTGGTCGCCCGTGTGACCCGGCCCGACAAGGTGGGCGCCGTCACGGGGGTCGTCGGCGCGGCCGGCGGCCTCGGCGGCTTCGTCCCGCCACTGCTCATGGGGTCGATCTACGGCAGCCTGAACGACTACGGGCTGGGCCTCGCACTGCTGTCCGCGGTCGCCGCGGGCGCCCTGCTGTTCACCGCCACCGCCATCCGCAAGGCCGAGGACGCTCCCCATGTGTGAGTACTGCGGCTGCCAGGCGATCGCGGCGATCGAGCTGCTCACCCGCGAGCACGAGCGGGCGCTCGACCACGTGCGCGCGGTCACCGCTGCACTGCGGGCCGAGGACCAGCCACGGGCCCTCGAGGCCTGCGCGGCTCTCGCGGCGCTCCTCGGGCCCCACACCGCGGTCGAGGAGCGCGCGCTCTTCCCTGCGATGCACAGCGAGTTCCCCGAACACGTGAGCGCCCTCCGGCAGGAGCACCGCAGGATCGAGGCGGCGATCGGCGCAGCTCTCGACCCGGACGAGCGGCCCCCGGGCTGGCAGCAGGAGCTGAGCGCGGCCCTCGTGCTCCTGCGCGAGCACATCCTCAAGGAGCAGGACGGGGTCTTCCCCGGTGCCCTGGGGATCCTCAGGACGGCGCAGTGGGACGAGCTCGAGCGCGTGCGCCACGAGGTCGGCACCGCCCTCGTGGCCGAGACCAGGATTGCCCCCTAGGGTCCTGGCGGGGGAACTGATGCACCAACCAACCGAGCAAGGAGGCTCCACGTGGCCCCTCGGGCGACGGACACGCCGAACGGTCTGGACGACCCCCTGACCCAGGCCCTGGTCGGAGCGGGGCGGCACTTCCGCAAGGGCGAGGTCTCACAGGACCGTCGCACGCTGCACCAGATAGGCGGTCGGGAGGCCGACACCTTCTACCGGGACCGCTGGTCGCACGACAAGGTGGTCCGCTCCACCCATGGCGTCAACTGCACCGGGTCGTGCTCCTGGAAGGTGTACGTCAAGGACGGCATCATCACCTGGGAGTCGCAGCAGACCGACTACCCGAGCGTCGGCCCCGACAAGCCTGAGTACGAGCCCCGCGGCTGCCCCCGCGGCGCCGCCTTCTCCTGGTACACCTACTCCCCGACCCGGGTCCGCTACCCCTACGTCCGCGGCGTGCTGCTGATGATGTTCCGCGACGCCAAGGCGCGGCACGACGGCGACCCGGTGCTGGCGTGGG
>JBAVRG010000441.1:0-1660 GCA_049694795.1 Mycobacteriales bacterium | reverse complement strand
ATCTCGGTGCCGAGCTTCCGGACCAAGGACCCGAGCTACATCGACGCAGTCTGGGGCGCGGGCTTCGTGGTCCTCGCGATCAGCAGCTACGTGCAGACCGACGGCGACACCGCCCGCAAGAACGTGCTCCTCGGCCTGTGCACGCTGTGGGGGGTGCGGCTGTCGACGTACCTGCTGCTGCGCTGGCGCCGGCAGGGCCCGGACGCGCGCTACCGGAAGATGCTCGGCGAGGACCCGCCGGCCGCGAAGATCTGGGCCCGCGTGTTCCTGCTGCAGGCCGTGCTCCTCACCGTCGTCGCGCTCCCCGTGCAGCTCGGGATGGTCTACGACCGTCCCGAGGGGCTGCAGTGGTGGAACTGGATCGGCGCGGCCCTCGCGTTGTTCGGCATCGTCTTCGAGTCGACGGCCGACCTGCAGCTCAAGCGGTTCAAGGACGACCCGGCCAACCACGGCCAGGTCATGGACCGCGGCCTCTGGCACTACAGCCGGCACCCCAACTACTTCGGCGAGGCCTGCACCTGGTGGGGCCTCGGGCTGGTCGCCTTCGTCAACGCTCCCACCGCCGTCGCGCTGCTCGGCCCGCTGCTCATCAACGTCTTCCTGTTGAAGTTCAGCGGCGTCGGCCCGCTCGAGTCCCAGCTGCGCAGGACCAAGCCCAAGTACGTCGACTACATCGCCTCCACCTCCGGCTTCGTCCCGCTCCCGAAGCGGGACGCCGCGAAGGCCAAGGCGGAGGCTGGTCTGTCATGACGCTGTTCGTCCTGGGCGGTGCCCAGACCGACTTCGCCCGCAACTACGCGCGCGAGGGGCTGGAGGTCAGCGACCTCGTCGCCGACGTCGTGCGCGACACCCTCGACGACGCCGCGGTCGACGCGCACCAGGTCGAGACCATCCACGTGGGCAACGCCTTCGGCCAGCTGTTCAACAACCAGGGCCAGCTCGGCGGCATGCCGGCGACCGTGGAGCACGCGCTGTGGGGCATCCCCGCGATGCGGCACGAGGCGGCCTGCGCGTCCGGCGGACTGGCTGTCCTCGCGGCCGGGGCCGAGATCGAGGCCGGCCGGTACGACGTCGCCCTGGTGCTCGGGGTGGAGCAGGAGAAGAACGTCCCCGGCGACCAGGCGGCGCGCATCCTCGGTGCCGCAGCGTGGCACGGGCACGAGGACGTCGACGTGCCCTACATGTGGCCGCACCAGTTCGACCTGCTGGCGCAGGAGTACGACCGCCGGTACGGCCTGGACCACCAGCACCTGGCGGGCATCTCCGAGCTCAACTACCGCAACGCCAGGGTCAACCCCTACGCGCAGACCCGCGCCTGGTCGGTGACCGAGCACGGCGAGGACGACGTCGCCAACCCCGTCGTCGCGGGCCGGCTCCGCCGTACCGACTGCTCGCAGGTGACCGACGGCGCGGCCGGGGTCGTGGTCGCCGGCCCGCGGTTTGCGCAGGAGTGGGCCCGCCGGACCGGCCGGGTGCCGGCGCAGGTCAAGGGCTGGGGGCACCGGACGGTCGGGCTGCCGTACCGGGAGAAGGTCACGCGGTCCGCTGACTCGCCGTACGTCATGCCGCACGTGCGGCAGGCGATCACTGACGCCTTCGACCGAGCAGGGCTGCCGGACGTCTTCGCGCTCGACGGCATCGAGACGCACGACTGCTTCAC
>JBAVRG010000440.1:0-3383 GCA_049694795.1 Mycobacteriales bacterium | reverse complement strand
GCGCAGGACAGCACCGACGGGCGCGACCTGAGCCGCCCCGGCAACGGCACCCGGCACCCGCACGACGGCGACACCGCGGGCCGGGACAGCGGGGCGCAGGGCAACCACGACGGGGGCAGCACGGCGGGTCCGGCCGGCACGAGCCGCGACGGGTCGGGCGACCAGTTAGGTGACCAGTCCGGCGACGGGTCGGGCGACCGCACCAGCTCGCCCTCGCCGCGACCGAGCGAGACCCCGGACGGCTCCGACCACAGCGGCTCGTCGGGCGGCTGATCCGCGGCGGACCGCCGCCGTCAGGCGACCAGGTAGTCCGCGAGCTCGGCGGCCAGCGCCGGCTTGACCCGGGCCTCGAGCCGGGTGCCCTCCGCAAGGTGCTCCTCGGCGAGGACCTCGCCCTCGGAGTGGATCCGCGACACCAGGCGCCCTGCGCCGGTGTCGCTGTACGGCAGCACGACGCGCACGAGCGTGTCCGGCCGGGGGACCTCGTCCTCGAGCACCTGCAGCAGCTCGGGGAGCCCGGCGCCGGTCTTGGCCGACACCAGCACGCAGTGCTTCTCACGTCGCTGCAACCGGGACAGCACCAGCGGGTCGGCGAGGTCGGCCTTGTTGACCACGACCACCTCGGGCACCTGGTGCGCACCGATCTCGGCGAACACCTGCCGCACCGCCTGCAGCTGGCCCTCAGGATCGGGGTGCGAGCCGTCCACCACGTGCAGGATGAGGTCGGCCTCGGCCACCTCCTCCAGGGTCGACCGGAACGCCTCGACGAGCTGGTGCGGCAGCCGCCGTACGAAGCCGACGGTGTCCGCGAGCGTGAACTCCCGCCCGGACAGCGTCCTCGCCCGGCGCACGGTCGGGTCGAGGGTCGCGAACAGGGCGTTCTCGACGAGCACGCCGGCGCCGGTGAGTCGGTTCAGCAGCGAGCTCTTGCCGGCGTTGGTGTAGCCCGCGATCGCCACCGACGGCACGGCGTGCCGCCTGCGCTCCTGCCGCTTGGTGTCGCGGGCGGTCTTCATCAGCTTGATCTCGCCGGCCAGCTTGGCCTTGCGGTTGCGGATGCGGCGGCGGTCGGTCTCGATCTTGGTCTCACCAGGGCCGCGGGTGCCGACCCCGCCGGAGCCGGAGCCACCCGCGCCACCGCCCTGCCGGGACAGCGACTCACCCCAGCCGCGCAGCCGGGGCAGCATGTAGGTCATCTGCGCCAGCTCGACCTGCGCCTTGCCCTCCCGCGACGTGGCGTGGGTGGCGAAGATGTCGAGGATCAACCAGGTGCGGTCGATGACCTTCACCTTGACGAGGTCCTCGAGCGCCCGCAGCTGACCGGGGCTGAGCTCGCCGTCGCAGATGACGGTGTCGGCACCGGTGGACAGCACCGCGTCGCGCAGCTCGGTCGCCTTGCCCGAGCCGACGTAGGACTTCGGGTCGGGGGTGTCCTTGCGCTGCACCAGGCCCTCGAGCACCTCGCAGCCGGCCGTCTCGGCCAGCGCCTTCAGCTCGAACAGCGACGTCTCAACGTCGTCGCCGCGCGGGTAGACGCCCATGAGGACGACCCGCTCCAGGCGGAGCTGGCGGTACTCGACCTCGGTGACGTCCTCGAGGTCGGTGCGGATGCCGGCGACGCGGCGCAACGCCTCTCGACTGGCAACGCGCTCCTCGAGGTCGAAGCCCTCGCCCTCGAGGTCGTGCAGGTCGGCGGGCTCGGGGATGTCGGGGCGCAGGTGGATGTCAGCGTCGGCCAGGGCACGGGAGGTCGTCATACGTGTCTTCTCAACGCGCCCGGGCTGCTCTGTCATCCCCACCTCATGTTCTTCGCACCTGTTCGGAGCCATGGTCGCACCACCGGCCGCCGGCGGTCTCCTCGTTTGTGCCCGTGCCAGCCCAGGAACCGGTCACCCCCCGCTCACCAAGGCGTACGGCGAGACCTCCCACGCGCCGGGGCCGCCGTCCCTCTACTCTCCCGCCGTGCATCCCGAGCCCCCGCCGATCACCATCACGGACCCGAACCGGCCCGCGGGCGCCGACGACGTCCTCGTGAGCGGGAACGAGCGCGAGCCCTGGCGCCCGTCGCGGCGGCACTGGCAGCTGCTCGGTGCGGTGCTGGCCGTCCTGGCCGTGACGGTGCCGGTCGTGTTGGTCGTGCAGCACCGCCGGGAGCAGGCCCGCCTCGACCGGGCGGCGCTCGCCGCCGTACGGCTGGTGGCGGTGCTGCCGCAGGAGGCGAACCACAACCCGCCGCCGGACACCGCCCCTCTGGGGCTGCGCAACGACGGGCCCGACGACGTGCGGGTGCTGAGCCTGCGGATCGACGCCGCGGGGTACCGCGACCAGGCGGTCGGGCGGCTGGTGGAGGGCGGGGTCGGCTTCCTGGCGCTGGACGTCGCCAACACCCCGCCCTGCGACGCGCGGCTGGTCACCGCCCCGCCTCGGACCGTGATAGTCACCCTGCGCACCGAGCGCGGCGACCGCACCACGCGGCGGCTGCCGCTCGACGCCGAGCTGGCCCGGCTGCTGTCGGGCCTTGCACGCGACCGCTGCGGCTACCAGGCCCCGGCCGACGCGCTGCAGGCGGACCTGGCGGCGAGCCACGCGGACGGCGCCGACCTGGTGGCGACGTTCCAGGTCTACAACCGCTCGGTCCTGCCGCTGACGCTGCTCGGCCTCGAGGGCCCGGGCCTGCGGATCACCACGACGCCGGCCCTGCCCCTCGCGCTGACCCCCCAGCGGTCACCGAACGCGGGCACGTTGTCGCAGCAGCTCACCGTCCGGGTGCGCGTCACCGACTGCGCCCGCGCCCTGCCGGCCCTCGGAGGTCTGGGCGACAGCCCGTTCGGACCTGACATGCTGCTCGCCAGGCTGCACGGCCGCTACGAGGACGGAGCAGCGCCGTTGCTGCTGGACACCTTGGCCTTCGAGACGGGCGCGCCGGGCGACCTGCCCCCGGTCGCCGGTACCCAGCAGCTCCTCACCCGCTGCTCACCGCCCGGCGGCCCTCGCTAGCACCCTCCCGTCATGATCAACGGAATCAGCAGGGGCGACGCTGGGTGCTGCAACGCCCCTTCCGGTTCCGTTGACCAAGGTGAGACGGAGGCGCGCGTCAGAGAGCGCGCAGCCCGGCGGCCAGCTCGGCACGCTCGCCGTCGCTCAGCACCGCGTAGGCGGGCCGCACCATCGCATCGGTGACCTGCTCCACCTTGGCCATCGCGTCCTTGGCCAGCTCCGGGTCCGGCCACGGCTGCGGCCAGCCGAAGAACTCGGCGTTGGTGGCGCCGTACCGGCCGGACATGACGGCCTGCAGCGGCGGGATGCCGGCCGCCGCTACCGCGACCAGGTGGCTGCCGCCGCGGTGCTCGCGGGCGGCCTGCAGCGCAAGCGCCAGCCGAGCC
>JBAVRG010000439.1:0-2003 GCA_049694795.1 Mycobacteriales bacterium | reverse complement strand
CAGCGGCGCAGGGCCAGCTCGGCACCCTGCCGGCGGTCGCCGCCAGCCCGCTCGCGGCCCGGGCCATCGCCTTCGCACAGGCCCAGCTCGGCAAGCCGTACGTCTGGGGCGCGACCGGTCCGGACTCCTACGACTGCTCGGGGCTCACCGGGGCCGCCTACCACGCAGCCGGCCTGGACCTGCCACGCACGGCCCGGGAGCAGTGGTACTCCGGTCCGCAGGTGGGGCTGGGTGACCTGCAGCCCGGCGACCTGCTGTTCTGGGCCGACGACCTGACCGACCCGGCCACCATCCACCACGTCGCGCTGTACGTCGGAGCGGGCCTGATGATCGCCGCGCCCCACACCGGCGACGTCGTCCGGGTGCAGCCGGTCTACCTCGACGGGTACTTCGGTGCGGTTCGTCCCGGTGGGACCCTCGCTGCAGGGTGACACCTGCCACACAGCGACGTATCTGGCTTGTGAATCGGAGCTGACGTGCCGATACAACCGCTAGCCTGAACGGACTACGGCGACCGGGTACCCGTGTACGCCGTGTGTCACACCCCCCCAACAGAACACGTCCGGTCGGAACGCCGAGTCCTGCCCCCCGACCGCCAGGACGTCCACCCGCCAGGGGCAGGAGCGGGGGACCCACAGTCCTTCGACGGTCGCACCGACCGTCTCGGGGTGAAGCCGGCGCAGCGCGCCGGCCGGACACCTTCCCGTCCGAACCCGACAGCTCACCTCGCAGGCGTCAGGAAGGAAACCCTGTGCTGACGCTGTCCCGCGCGCGTACGCGTGCGTACGCGCTCCTGCTCCTGCTCGTCGCCTCCTTCGGGGTCGTCGGAGCCAACGCTCCCGCGAACGCCGCCACCTACCAGTCGCGCGTCGTCACCGAGGCCGCGCACCACCACGGCCAGCCCTACAAGTGGGCAGCTGCCGGCCCGACCCGCTTCGACTGCAGCGGCTTCACGCTCTACGTCTTCAGCCGCTTCGGCAAGCACCTGCCGCACAACGCCGCGCGGCAGTACTCCTCCGTGCGGCACATCGCCCGCCGCTACATGAAGCCCGGCGACCTGATCTTCATGCGCAACAGCTCGGGCCGGATCTACCACGTGGGCATCTACGCCGGCGGCGGCCGCATGTGGCACGCGCCGCACTCCGGTGACGTCGTCCGGCTGGCCCGCATCTACTCGAACAGCTACGTCGTCGGCCGGGTCTGACCTGCACGACTGACCACCGGTCACGTCCCCGACGGCCCGGCGCACGCCCCTAGAGTGGGCGTCGCCGGGCCGTCCGCGTTCCCGGTCCGTCCGCTGCAAGGGAGATCCGTGCTACCGGAGCCGACCCTCACCGGCCCGCTCCAGGTCGGTGACCAGCTCGCCGAGCGCTACCTGCTGCTCGAGGCGGTCGCCACCGACGGGCCCACGGTGCTCTGGCGCGCCAGCGACGAGGTGCTCGCCCGACCGGTGCGGGTGCGGGTGCTCCACACTCCCACCAAGACCGCCCGCGAGGGCGCGGCTCCCTTCCTCGAGGCGGCGGTCCGCACCGGGGCGGTGAACCATCCTGGTCTGGCCCGCGTCTACGACGCCGCGCTCGAGACCCGCCCCGGGCGCGGCAACGACGTCGCGTACGTCATCAGCGAGTGGGTGGACGGCGAGCCCCTCGACGTCCACCTCGCTGAGGTCGGCGCCCTGGCCGGACCGGACGCCGCGGACGTGCTCAGGCAAGCGGCGGACGCGCTCACGGCCGCGCACAAGGGCGGCCTGCTGCACGGCCGGGTGCACCCGGGCAACGTCCTGGTCACGGCGAGCGGCCGGGTCCGCCTCACCGACACCGCGGTCGCCGCGGCCCTGCACGGGCAGGAGGAGCCACCGCACCGCGAGGGCGTCGCGGCCGACACCCGCGACCTGGCCGCGGTCCTCTACGCGCTGCTCACGACCCGCTGGCCGGCGGCTGCGACCCCCGCACCGCGCGGCAGGCTGGCTCCTGCACCGGTCGCGGACGGCCACCCCCTCACCC
>JBAVRG010000438.1:0-10075 GCA_049694795.1 Mycobacteriales bacterium | reverse complement strand
CCTGACGGGTGCCTCGGGCGAGCTGCTGCGCAGCCCGAGCGGCTCCGTCGCCGTGACGGCGGCCCCCGGCGCCCGGGTCCGGGTGCTGGGCGCGGACGCGGACGGCGTCCCGCTGCTGGTGGCCGTGGTCGTCCGTGACGGCTCGCGGTGGGACCGGCTGCTGCCTCAGGCGGAGCAGCTGCTGGCCGCCGTCCAGCCCGGCTGAGAGGGCGGAGGTCAGCCTGGACGGTGGTTGCTCGCGTAGAGCGACGGGCCGCCCACCTGGCGCACGATCGTCGCCTTCGAGAGGTCCTGCCGGTAGTCGTCCCCCGGCTTGAGGGCGCCGTCGGCCATCGCGATCACGACGTGCCCACTGGCGTCGAGCACCATGTCGTTGAAGTCGAGCAGGTTGCGCCCGGCCAGGCAGGTGGTCCCCCGCGTGCACACCGGTCCGCGCTGCACGGGGTCGTGCGGCGTGGCGTCGTAGGTCTTCCAGCTCTTGCCCCCGTCGAGGGTGAACGAGACGTAGAGGTCCCACACTCCCTTGTAGGGCTTGATGCTCGGCGTGGTCGGATCGGGGGCGAGGTTGGGGTCGCCCGGCACCTTCGCCCCGAGGAAGGCCACGGCCGCGCGACCGCGGTCACCGGCCACGACCACCGGGAACCTGCTCGTGACGACCCCCAGGTCGGCGCCGAGGGTGCGCTGGTCGACCCAGGTGCGCCCGTGGTCGCGTGACACCGCTGTGTGGATGCGGCCGGTCCCGTTGCTGCCGTCCGCGCTGCCCCAGGCGTAGTAGACCGCGCCGTCCTGGCGGCCCACCCCGACCGAGGGGTGCCCTGCGTCCCCGTCCGTGCTGCCCGGCACGACGGATCCGGTCCAGGAGAAGGTGTTGTCCCTGCTCGTGAACAGCATCTGCTTGCCGTTGCAGCCGTTCGGCGGCAGGTAGACGGTCCCGTCACGGGGGTCGGTCTTGATGTGCCCGAAGATCGCGGTGCACGGGCCCCCCGCGAGCTCGCCGGTGTAGACCGGCAGGGCGGCGAGGAAGTTCAGGCCGCCGTCCACCGAGACCGCGCAGTTCGCGGCGTACAGGTCGTTCGTGCAGTAGTAGAGGTAGTCGGGGTAGCCGATCGGCGCGGGGAACGGCGCCGCCTCCGCCACCCGCTTCCCGGCGACGATCGTCTGGTGGTCGAAGGCCAGGCCGATCGCCCCACCCATCGTCGAGTGCGTCCAGGTCTTGCCCTCGTCGTCGGTGTAGGCCTGCAGCGAGCCGCCCTGCAGCTCGAGCTGGTTGGCCCAGGTGCGGTGGGTGACGGGGTCGGTGTAGAGGATCGGATCGGAGGTCTGCGCCCCGATGACCGGGTCGGTGACGTCGTCCCAGGTCGCCCTCTCGGCCCGGGCGAGGTCGAAGCCGTGCACCCGGAAGGTGGCCTTCTCGGCCATGTACATCACGTCGCCGGTGCGGCTGTCGAAGCCGAGGGACGGCTCACCCGAGGCGTCCCCCTTGGTCCGGTTGCCGCGCACGTCCAGGGGCGCACCCGGTGCGTGGTACTGGCGGAACACGGGCGCGGTGCCCACGGCGGCGTCCGACGGCCCGGTGAGCAGGGGGCTCGCCAGCAGCGCGAGTGCGGGCAGGACGAGCAGGCGGCGGGCCTTCATGGGTCTCCTGGGTCAGGGCGTCCCTCGCTGTTCGCCGTGGGGGCGCCGAGTCCTGCTCGGTAGGCTCGACCGGTGCGAACCGTGACCGGCCCGACCGACCGTGTGGTGGTCGTCGGTGCCGGTCTGGGCGGGCTGAGCGCCGCGCTGCGACTCGCGGGAGCGGGCCGTGAGGTGACCGTCCTGGAACGCGAGCTGGTGCCCGGCGGCCGGGCCGGCCTGCTCGAGGACGCCGGCTACGCGTTCGACACCGGCCCCACCGTCCTGACCATGCCGGACCTCATCGCGGACGCGCTGGCGTGCGTCGGCGAGCGGCTCGAGGACTGGCTCGAGCTGCTGCCGGTCGAGCCGCTCTACCGTGCCTTCTTCCCGGACGGCTCGACCCTCGACGTGCACGCGGACACCGCCCGCATGGCGGACGAGGTGCGCCGGGTCTGCGGTCCGCAGGAGGCCCGGGGCTACGAGCGCTACGTGTCCTTCGTCTCGCGGCTCTACCGCTACCAGATGCAGGACTTCATCGACCGCAACATCGACTCGCCCCTGGACCTGCTCACGCCCGACCTGGCCCGGCTGGCGGCCGTCGGTGGCTTCCGCCGCCTGGCCCCGAAGGTGAACGGGATGCTCAAGGACCCCCGCACCCAGCGGGTCTTCTCCTTCCAGTCCATGTACGCAGGTCTGTCGCCGTACGACGCCCTGGCCCTGTACGCGGTGATCGCGTACATGGACTCCGTCGCGGGCGTGTTCTTCCCGAAGGGCGGCATGCACGCCGTCCCGCGGGCGCTGGCGGGCGCGGCCGACAAGCACGGCGTCGTCCTCCGGTACGGCGAGACGGTGACCCAGGTCCTCGTGGAGCACGGGCGGGCGGTCGGGGTCCTGACTGCCGGGGGCGAGCGGGTCCCGGCGGACGTCGTGGTGCTCAACGCCGACCTGCCGGTCGCCTACCGCGACCTGCTGCCTCCGTCGGCGACCCCGCCCCGGGTGCACCGGCTGCGCTACTCCCCCTCGTGCTTCCTGCTGCTCGCCGGGTCGTCGGCGTCCTACCGCCGCACCGCGCACCACAACCTGCACTTCGGGCGCGCCTGGAAGGGCGTCTTCGAGGAGCTCATCGACCGGCGCCGGCTGATGAGCGACCCGTCGGTGCTGGTCACCAACCCCAGCCGCAGCGACCCGTCGCTCGCACCGCCCGGCAAGCAGAGCTACTACGTGCTGGTGCCGACGCCCAACCTGGACGCGGGGATCGACTGGGACATCGTCGGGCCGCGCTACCGCGACGAGGTCGTGGCCAGGCTCGAGGCGATGGGCTACGTCGGCTTCGGCGACGCGCTCGAGGTGGAGCACGTGACGACCCCCGCCGACTGGGCGGCCCGGGGCATGGAGCGCGGCGCGCCGTTCGCGAGTGCCCACACGTTCCGCCAGACCGGGCCGTTCCGCCCCGCGAACCTCGCGCCGCACGTCGAGGGCGTCGTCTTCGCCGGGTCCGGCACGCAGCCTGGGGTCGGGGTGCCGATGGTGCTGCTCAGCGGTCGGCTGGCAGCGGAGCGGATCGTCGGGCGGGTCGCATGAGGGTCCCCCAGGTGCTGCACACCGGCATCCCGGGACGGCTGCTGCTCACCGGGCTGCTCGGCACCACGCTGCTGGCCGTCGGCGGTGTCGGCGCCGGCGCGGTGCCCAACCTCAAGGACGCCATCGCCCTCACGCTGCACCTGACGTGGCTGCACGACGGCGGGCCGATCCAGGCGGTGTGCACGGTGCTGGTCTTCGTCGGCATGGTGCTGCTGGTGTCGTCCTGGTGGCAGCTGCGCAGGCTGCTCGACCAGCTCTCCCCGCGGGCCGTGCTGCTCGTCGCCGCCCTCTGGTCGCTGCCGCTGCTGCTGGCCCCGCCGCTGTTCAGCCGGGACGTCTACGCCTACGCCGGCCAGGGCAACCTCGTGGCCCACCACATCGACCCCTACACGTACGGACCCGGGGCCCTGACCGGCAAGTGGGTCATCCGCGTCGACGGCGTGTGGCGCTTCACCCCCGCGCCCTACGGCCCGGTCTGGCTGTGGCTGTCGGGCCGCGTCGTCGTGCTGGTGGGTGACCACGTGGTCGCCGCGGTGATCCTGCTCCGGATGCTGGCCGTCGCCGGCCTGCTGCTGGTCGCCTGGGCCCTGCCCAAGCTGGCCCGGGCGCACGGCGTCGCACCGCAGCGCGCCCTCTGGCTCGGCCTGGCGAACCCGTTCGTCCTGCTGCACGGCGTCGCCGGTGCCCACAACGACACCGTGATGATCGGCCTGCTCGCCTGCGGCCTGGCCGTCGCGGGCAGCCGGCCGACCTGGTGGCGGCTCGTCGCAGCGAGCGCGCTCGTCACGACCGCGGCGCTCGTGAAGCTGCCCGCGGCCGCAGCGCTCGGCTTCCTGCCGATGCTGCTGCCCGGGTGGGGACGGCGGCTCCGCGCAGGCCTGGTGGTGGCGGTGACGGCCGCCGCGACGGCCGTGCTGACGACCACCGCGACCGGGCTCGGGTGGGGCTGGCTGCACAACCTCGACGCGGGCAGCGCCCGGCTGTCGATCTTCTCGCCCGCCACCGGCCTGGGCGTCGCGATCGGCAGCGCCCTGCAGGCCGTCGGCCTGGTGCACACCCCCGCTGCCGTGGTGCGCCTGGTGATCGCCGGGAGCCTCGTCGTGGCGGGCGTGCTCGCATTGGGCCTGCTGCTGCGCTCCCACCACGTCGGGCCGCTGCGCGCGCTCGGCCTGACGCTGGTGGGCGTGGTCGCGCTCGGCCCGGTGGTGCAGCCCTGGTACCTGCTCTGGGGGCTGGTCCTGCTCGCTGCCGTGGCCGGCGAGCGGGTCGTGCTGGCGCTGGCCGCGCTGTCGGTCGCGCTGTGCCTGTCGCTGCTGCCCAACGGCCGGAGCCTGGTCCGGCCACCCCTGTACGGCGCCCCCCTCGTCGCGGCTGCCGCGCTCGCCGCCTTCGAGGTGCGGCGCTCCACCCGCAAGGTCCTGGACGACACCGACGAGACCGCCGACCCGGTCGAACCCGTGGACCGGTTGCGGGTGCGGGCGTGAGCCTGGACGCCGCCGGCATCACCGACCCGGTGCTGCGGGCCTCCTACCAGGCCTGCCGGCGGCTCAACGCCAGGTACGGCCGCACCTACTACCTGGCCACCTGGCTGCTGCCCCCGGCCAAGCGCCCCTACGTGCACGCCCTCTACGGCTACGCCCGGCACGCCGACGACCTGGTGGACCTGCCTGCCGGTCGCTGCGCCGACGACACGGCCCGCCTGGTGCGGCAGGGCGCCGACGCCCTCCGCCCGGCGTTCGAGGACACCCTGCGCCGCTGGGACATCGACCCGCTGCTCGTCCAGGACTTCCTGCGCTCGATGAGCAGCGACCTGCACGTCAGCTCCTACAAGACGTGGGAGGACCTGCAGGAGTACGTCCACGGCTCGGCGGCGGTCATCGGCCTGCAGATGCTGCCGATCCTCGGCACCGTCGTGCCTCGGGAGGTGGCCGCCCCCTACGCCGTCGACCTCGGCATCGCCTTCCAGCTCACGAACTTCCTGCGCGACGTCGGGGAGGACCTGCGGCGCGGGCGCCTCTACCTGCCCCTGGAGGACCTGGACGCGTTCGGGGTCAGCCGCGAGCAGCTCGAGGCCGGGATCGTCGACGGTCGTGTGCGTCGCCTGCTGGCCTTCGAGATCGCCCGCGCGCGCGAGCTGTACCGCACCGCCGCGCTGGGGATCCGGCTGCTCGAGCCCAGCTCGCGGCCGTGCATCGCCACCGCCCACCGCCTGTACGGCGCCATCCTCGACGAGATCGAGCGGGCCGACTACCCGGTGCTGCACCGACGGGTCGCGGTGGGCCCTGCGCTGCGGGCCCGGGTCGCCGTACCGGGGCTGGTGCGGGCGGTCAGGAGCGGCGCGCGGCGACGCGACCCCAGAACACCCACCAGCTGAGGGTCTGCACGACGAGCGCGAACCCGAAGAGCAGGTCCTCGACGGGGGCGTAGGCGACCCGGCCGTGGCCGAGGAAGGGCGGGGTCTGGCCGACCCGCGACCCGACGCCGAGGACGGCGTCCGGGGCGTAGGCGACGACGCCGAGGCCGGTGAGCACGCCGTTGGTGAGCAGCTGGAAGGCCAGCACGATGGCGTAGGCGACCCAGAAGGCGCGGCGGGCGAGCAGCCGGGTCCTCAGCACGAGCAGGTCGAGGGCCACCATGGCCAGGACCGCCAGGGACGCGGCGAGGGTGTAGGTCACACCTCCCACCCGCGGACCCGGCGCACCGCCTCGAGGGCGAGCACGGCGCAGGTGGGGATGACGAGGAAGAACAGCAGCTCCTCGACGGGGAGGTTCCCGATCGTCAGCCCGACCAGCTGACGCGGGTCGTAGCGCCAGTGGCCCGCGCGGACCGCGAGGGCGTCCCACGTGACGAAGACCGCGAGCACCGGCAGCAGGGTGAGCAGCAGCCGGCGCCACTGCCGGTAGACCCGCACGCCGAGGACGAGCTCGAGGGGCAGCGTGCCGAGCACGCAGCCAGCCAGCACGAGCAGGTAGGTCACAGCCTGGCCTTGAGCGCCTGCGCGGCAGCGCGCGGGTCCGCGGCCTCGGTGAGGGCGCGGACCACCACCACCCGGGTCGCACCGGCGTCCAGCACCTGGTCGAGGTTGTCGAGGTCGATGCCGCCGATGGCGAACCACGGCCGCTCCGTGCCGAGGGCTGCGGCGTGGCGGGTGAGGTCGAGCCCGGGCGCCGGGCGGCCGGGCTTGGTGGGCGTGGGCCAGGTCGGGCCGACGCAGAAGTAGTCGACACCGGCCTCGACCGCGGCGGCGTCGACCTGCGCGACGTCGTGGGTGGACCGGCCCACGAGGACCTCCGGCCCGACGACGCGCCGGGCAAGCGGCACCGGGAGGTCGTCCTGCCCGAGGTGCAGCACGTCGGCGCCGCTCGCCAGCGCGACGTCGGCGCGGTCGTTGACCGACCAGAGCGCGCCGTGCCGCTCGGCGACGTCCTTCACGACCTCGAGCAGCTCGAGCTCGCGACGCGCCTCGATGCCCTTCTCCCTGAGCTGGACGATGTCGACACCCCCGGCGAGGACCTCCTCGAGGAACTGCGCGAGGTCCGGCCGGTCCGGGGTGCAGAGGTAGAGGCGGGCGCCGGCCAGCCTGCTGTACCTGTCCACCGGCCTATCCACCGGCCACCGCCTTGACGAGCTCGAGGACGTCGCCGTCGGCCAACGTCGCTGCCAGGACCTCGGCGCGCAGGAGCGCGGTGCCGTTGTGCTCCACCACGACCGAGCCCACCTGCAGCCCCAGGGAGTCGAGCAGCTCGGGCACCGTCGTGCCGTCCGGGACGTCGCGGGGCGCGCCGTTGACCGTGACCTTCATCAGAAGGCGAGCGCCTGCGCGCGTCGCTTCACCTCGGTGGCGCGGTTCTCGTGCAGCGCCTGCAACGGGGTCCCGGGGAGGGTGTCGTCCTCCTCGGTGAGCCAGCGGTAGGACTCCTCCGGGCTGTAGCCGGCGTCGTGCAGGAGCGTCAGCACTCCCGACAGGTGCTTCACGGGGATGTCACCGTCCAGCGCGAGCGCAGGGACGGCCATGCCCTCGTCGGTCTTCACGGCCAGCAGCTTGTGCTCCTTGATGAGCTGCTTGACGCCGGTGATGCCGACGCCCAGGCGCTGCGCGACGTCGGTGTAGGAGAGCATCTCGGACATGCCGTCGAGCCTAGGGCTTTCAGTCGGGCGGCTCCTCCGGCAGAACCGCTGCCGCCGCGCGGATGAGGTCGAGCGCCGCGGCGGTCTCTCGCGACTCGCCCAGCGGCAGCACCCAGCCCGGGCCCCCGAGCAGCACCGACGACATCTCCTCGACCATCACCTGGTAGGCGTCCGCCGGCGAGATCTGCACCCGCTGGGTCCCCGACCCGTCGGAGACCCAGAGCTCGGTCACGTCCTCCTTCCAGGAGGTGAACGGCGCGTCGCGCAGCTCGATCTCGCCGTGCTCGCCGGTGATGACGAGCCACTGCCCCAAGCCCTCGTCGATACCGGCCCGGACCTGAGCGGTCGCGCCGCCCCAGTCGAGGACCGCCTCGGTGCTGAGGTCCACGCCGGAGGGGTGCAGCCGAGAGCGTGCGGCGACGTCGGCGGGAAGTCCGCGGCCCACCGCCCAGAGCGCCGCGCTGACGGCGTAGTGCCCGACGTCGTACAGGGCTCCCCCGCCACGCGCCACCTCCAGCCGGTAGTTGCCCTCCAGCGCCCCGGCGAAGGCGAACCCGGCCGAGACGTGCTCGACGCGTCCGATGTCGACCAGCCGCTGCTGCGCGAGCCGCACCCTGGGGTGCCAGCGGTACCAGCTGGCCTCCACGACGTGCAGCTGCCCGCGCGCCGCCTCCATGAGGTCGACCTCGCCGGCGGTGAGCCCCAGCGGCTTCTCGCACAGCACGTGCTTGCCGGCCTCGAGCGCCGCCAGGGTCCACGGCAGGTGCGCCTCGTTCGACAGCGAGATGTAGACCGCGTCCACCTCCGGGTCGGCCACCAGCGCCTCGTACGACGGGTGCACCCGCTCCGGGCCGAGGGCCCGTGCCCGTCGGGGGTCCCGGGCTGCGGCCGCGTGCAGCACCGCACCGCTGGCCGCGTGCACCGCAGGGGCCAGTGCCCGGGCTGCGATGAACCCGGCGCCGAGGAACCCCCATCGGATCACCGGTCGGGCAGGGCCACCGGACGGCCGCCCTGGGCCGCCGAGGTCGTCGCGGCCTGCATGACCGCGATGTTGCGCCTGCTGCCCTCCGGTGTGACGTCCATCGGCTCGCCCGAGAGCAGCTGGTCGGCGAGCTGCCGGTGGAACGGCTGCGGCGGCGCCGGCGGGATCGCGAGCAGCGTCTCGTGGGTGCGGCCGTCGCCGTTCGGGGTGAACACCCGAAGGTCTGCGGGGGCGTCGGAGTGGGCCAGCCGGTCCTCGAGCAGGGTGCCGATGGGGCTGCGCGCGTGCACGCTCTCGAACCGCCAGTCCCCCACCAGACCGCCCTCGGTGCCCAGGACGTAGAACTTGGGCTTGAGGGCCGCGGACAGGTCGGAGTGCGTGAACTCCGCCTCCACGCCGTCGACGAAGTGCACGAGCACCCGGCTGTGGTCGGCGTTCGTCACGTCGTGCCAGACCCGCTTGTGGGTGGTGGCCGACACCCACTCGACCTCCTGGCCGAACAGGTCCAGGGCCCAGTCGAGGTAGTGGCTGCCCCAGTCGTAGATGGCGCCGCCGGAGACGGTCTCGTCGGAGTGCCAGTAGTTGCAGGGGTGGCCGTAGCCACCGATGAAGCTCTCATAGTGGAAGACCTCGCCGATCTGCCCGCTGCGCACGACCTGCTTGAGCGCGAGGTAGTCGGGGTCCCAGCGGCGGTTCTGGTAGACGGCCAGGGACAGCCCGCGCTCGGCGGCGGCCGCGATCTGCCGGTCCGCCTCCTCCACGGTGATGCAGAACGGCTTCTCGACGACCACGTGCTTGCCGGCCTCGAGCGCCTTCAGCGTCCACTCGGCGTGGCTGTTGGGCGGCGTGCTCACGATGACCAGGTCGACGTCGGGGTCCTCCAGCAGGACCCGCCCGTCGCCGTAGCCACGCACCTCGGGAGCGAGGCTGCGGGCCGCCTCGACGCGCAGCGGGTTGGGGTCGCAGACGGCCGCGAGGGCCAGGCCCTGGGTGAGCTGGATGGCCGCGTTGTGCTCGTGGCCGATGGCGCCGTACCCCAGGACACCGACGCGCACCGGCGCCCCGTCGCGGATCCCGAGCAGGTGCCGGACCAGCCGGTGCAAGAGCCGGTGCCAGACCGGGTCAGCGAGCGTCTGCTCGGTGCTGCCGACGGTGAGCACGCCGACGCCCGTGGACGGGCGCCAGGTGGCCACCGGGTGGTCGGTGTAGGCCGAGCTCGCGGTCAGCACGACCTGGACGTCGTCGGCGACCTTCTCCTGCAGCGGCCAGCGGTCGGTCACCACGACGTCGCCCGCCGCGCGGTCCATGACCTCGCCGGCGTCCGGCCCGGGACGCACCCGGATCTCGTGCGCCGGGGTCAGGCGACCGGGGACCAGGCCGGCCGCGTCGGTGACGGCGGTGCTGGCCGTCGGCCCGACAAGAAGGACCGGTACGGCGCGCTCGAGCAGCCGGTCCTCGAGCGCCTCCGGGAGGTCCCGCGCGCCGAGGACGAGCACGAGGTCGGCGTCGGGGACGAGGTCCCCGACGACGTCCGTGCCGCAACGCGACAGGTAGGCGGCCAGGGCAGGGGCAGCGCCGAGGAGGCTCAGACGGGTCACCCCCGCAATCTACGCACCGAGCCGCTCCCTGAGCAGGTCGACGTCGCTGCGCTGGGTGGCCTCGACCACCCCTCCACCGGCCCGGCGCGCTCGCTCGAGGACGATCTCGGTCGCCTCGAGCAGCTCCGCGACCGAGCGCGGCGCGGGCAGGTGCGCGAGCACCACCGACAGC
>JBAVRG010000437.1:0-38118 GCA_049694795.1 Mycobacteriales bacterium | reverse complement strand
CGGCCGCCGCGGACAGGGCGACGGCGAGACGACGACGGGGCACACGGGTCACGTGAGGGCTCCTGGAGCAGAGGACGTGACCCTGGCCGGGGGTGCCGGTGAAGTCACGAAATGTCCCAAGATCCTAACCGCCCGGGGACTCGTTCAGGCCGGCAGTCGCACCAGCTGCAGCGAGGAGCTGGCCCAGACCGGACGAAGCACGACCTTCCCGAGCGCCCGGGAGCCGTCCACCATCAGGCCCTGGCCGACGTAGATGCCCACGTGGTCGGCGGGCGGCCCGTACACGACGAGGTCGCCGATCCGGGCATCGCGCAGCGCCACCCGGGTGCCGGCGGCGGTCAGCGCCGCTCGGGCACTCGGGAGCACCGCTCCCCCGGCGTGCTGCCAGACGCTGCGGACCAGGTCGACGTCGCCGTACCGCGTGCTCCCGACCAGCGCGCGAGCGAGCGCGACGGCCGTGCGGGCCACGGCGGGAGCAGGGACCGCTGTCCCGTCCGCCAGCCCGGGGACGAGGGGACGGGCTGCCGCCTGCTGCGGGGCCGTGGGGGTCGGCGTCGGGACCGCGGGCGCAGTCGCGGTTGCCGTCACGGACGGTGACGGCGCGCGCGTGGGGGTCGAAGGTGTCCAGGGCAGCACCGCCGGCATGCCGGGTCGGGGCACCCTCCCGTAGCGCACCACGCCGGCCTTCCAGACCGTGCGCTCGACGACGCCCCGCTGCGACGACGAGGCGTCGACCATGCGCACGACGCTGCCGTCCCTGCCGGTGGTCCGGGACACGACGATGCCGACGTGCGTCACCGGGTTGCCGAAGAAGACGAGGTCGCCGGGGAGGGCCTGCGCGGCGGGGATCGGGACGGCCCACGCCTGCTGCTGGCGTGAGGTGCGCGGGATGTCGCGCACACCGCCCACCTCGCGCCACAGGGTCGAGGTCAACCCGGAGCAGTCCCAGGCGGTCGGTCCGGTGGCCCCCCACGCGTAGGACTCGGAGACGTGCTGCTCGGCCGCGGCGGCCACCCGTGCGCCCACGTCCAGTGCGCTGCCGCCCGCAGCGGCGAGAGTGGTACCGGCCAGCCCGAGGCACGCCACCAGGGTGGCCAGTGCGCGCAGGAGGCCGCGCGTCCGGGACGTCGCAGCGCGACGGGACGGGTGCACGGACGGTCCTCCTGGAGCTGTGACGGCTGAGGCACGAGGTGACGCTGAGAGCAGCGTGACCGCTGTGACAGCGTTTTCGGCCTCACCTGCCGGGAACCTGAGCCTCTCCTCGGAGAAACCGTGCAGAACGTCCGGAACCGGACCCCGCGCAGGCTCAGGCGGCCGTCTGCGTGCGACCCGGTGGTGAGCCGGCGGTGTCGGACGGGTGAACCCGGGAATCCTCTTTCGTGTCCGATCGTTGGACACGTCGACACCCTTTGTTCGGAGGCCCCCCATGAGCGACCGCGTCTTGCGAGGCAGCCGCCTCGGCTCGGTGAGCTACGAGAGCGACCGGCACACCGAGTTCGCGCCGCGCTCGCTCACGACCTACGACTGCCCGCGCGGCCACGAGACGTCGGTGCCCTTCGCGGCCGAGGCCGACGTGCCCTTCACCTGGGAGTGCCGGGTGTGCGGCGCCACGGCGCTCCAGCGCGATGCCGAGCAGCCGGAGGCCAAGGCGGTCAAGCCGGCCCGCACGCACTGGGACATGCTGCTCGAGCGGCGCTCGATCGCCGAGCTCGAGGAGGTCCTCGCCGAGCGCCTGGCGGCGCTCCACGAGACCCAGGGCAAGGTCAAGGCGCAGCTGAAGGCCGACGCCAAGGCGCGCAAGAAGAGCGCCTAGCGACCGGGGTCGGCCTCGCCGTCGATCTTCCTGTCGACGACCTCACCCTCCACGACGCGCCCGCTGCCGAAGCGCCGAGCGCGTCGCGCTGCCGGGGCCGTCGGTCCGAGCAGGCGCCGCGCCACAGCACCGGTGAGCAGGCGGCGCAGCACCGCCCTCGTCGGGGGCAGCACGCAGAGCACGCCGAGGATGTCGGTGACGAAGCCGGGCGTGATCAGGAAGGCGCCTCCCAGCACCACCAACGCGCCGTCCGCGACCTCCTTGGCCGGCACCCGGTGGGCAGCGAGCGCGTCCCGCAGGGCCAGCCAGGCCTTGCGCCCCTCGCGGCGGAACAGCCAGGTGCCCAGGACGGCGTCGGCGAGCAGCAGGGCGACGGTGGGCAGCACTCCGATCACCTGCCCGACCTGCACGATCACGTAGATCTCGACGATCGGGACGACGATGAAGACGATCAGGAGCAGCAGGGCCACGGGCTCACCTCCTGGTCGGCGTCCGCGCGCGTGAGCGCCGGCTCCGCAGCCCCCACACCGTGACGCGCCACAGCGCCTCCGCGACGATCGCGCGGCTCATCTTGCTCTCCCCGCGCTCGCGCTCGACGAACGTGATGGGCACCTCGACGACGCGGTGCCCCGCCTGCCAGACCTGCCAGGCGAGGTCGACCTGGAAGCAGTAGCCCTGCGAGGCGATGTCGGACTCCAGCAGCGGGTCGAGCACCGCCCGGCGGTAGGCGCGGTAGCCGCCGGTGGCGTCGCGCAGGGGCAGCCCGAGCGCGAGCCGGGTGTACAGGTTGCCCCCGCGGCTCAGCAGCTCCCGGGACCGCGGCCAGTTGACGACCTCGCCGCCGTCGACCCACCGGCTCCCGAGGACGAGCTCGGCGTGCTCCAGGGCCGCGAGCAGCCGTGGGAGCTGCTCGGGCGCGTGCGAGCCGTCGGCGTCCATCTCGACGACCACGTCGAAGTCGTGCTCCTTGGCCCACCGGAACCCGGCGAGGTAGGCAGCACCCAGGCCCAGCTTGCCGGCGCGGTGCAGGACGTGCGCCCAGTCCTGTGCGGTCGCCAGGTCGTCGGCGATGGCACCGGTGCCGTCCGGGCTGTTGTCGTCGACGACGAGCAGGTGGGCCTCGGGCACCGCCGCGTGCAGGCGGCCCGCGATGAGCTCGAGGTTCTCGCGCTCGTTGTAGGTCGGGATGATGACGAGGACCGATCCGATGGTCACCGACGGACCCCCGCGGCGACGGCACCGAGAGCGACGAGCACGATCAGCAGCTCCGGGAGGGCGCCCAGGCGGGTGGCGAGCGTGCTCCCGCTGCGCAGCACGACCTGCTGCACGGTCACATCACGGCTGAACACCCGCGACCGGTGCTGCACGTGGCCGTCAGGGGCGATCACCGCGGAGACGCCGCTCGTCGCGGCGACGACGACCGAGCGCCCGTGCTCCACTGCGCGCAAGCGGCCCATCGCGAGCTGCTGCGTGGTCTCTCCGCTGCGTCCGAAGGTCGCGTTGTTGGTCTGCACGACCAAGAGCCTGCCCCCTCCCCTGACGACGTCACGCACCACCCCGTCGTACGCGACCTCGAAGCAGATCACGTCGCCGAGCCGGACCGGCCCGACGGTGAGGACGCCGGGCCGGTCACCACGGGCGAAGTCCCGCGGGATGAGGTCCACCTTGTGGGTGACGCGCCGCACCAGGGAACGGAACGGGACGTACTCGCCGAAGGGCACCGGGTGGCGCTTGACGTAGGTCGCGCCGGGCCCGGTGACCGGGTCCCAGACGATGCCGCGATTGCTCAGGAACCTGCCCGGCCCGTCGGTGACGGCGCCCACGAGGACTGGGACGCCGATGTCGCGCACGGCCGCGCCGATGGTGGTCGCGGCCTCGGGGTCGCTGTAGGGGTCGAGGTCGGAGGCGTTCTCGGGCCAGATGACGAGGTCGGGCCGGGCCACTGTGCCGGCGCGGACGGCCTGGGCGAGCTGGTGGGTGGCCTGCGCGTGGTCGTCGAGGACCGCGGCGCGCTGTGCGAAGGCGTCGAGGCCGAGGCGGGGGACGTTCCCCTGCACCACCGCGACGGCCGTGCGTGGGCCGTCGGTCGGGATCGGGGTGAGCAGGGCGGCCACCACCAGGACGGGGGCCAGCGCGACGGCCGGGCGGGGACGCGTGACGAGAGCCGTCCCGATCGCTGCGACAGCCAGCGTGACGAGAGGGGCGCCGCCGAGCGCGGCGAGCGGCGTGAGCGGTGAGTGGCCCTGGCTGAAGGCCAGCCTGCCCCAGGGGAAGCCGCCAAAGGGCACCCGGTCGCGCAGGGCCTCCTCGGCGACCCACAGGGCTGCGCCCCACAGCGGCCAGGCCGGCAACCGGGTGACGACCGCGAGCCCGGCGCCGAGCAGGCCGAGGAAGGCGGCCTCGACCACCGCGAGGGTGAGCCAGGCGGGTGCGCCGGCGATCGCACCGGACCAGACGAGCAGCGGCACGAACAACCCGAGCCCGTGCAGGAGGCCGAGCAGGGCCCCGCGCAGGACGCTCTGGCCGCGGATCGTGAGCGTGAGCAGCCCCACGGCCACCGGCGCGAGCCACCAGACGTCGTGCGGCGGGAAGGCCAGGTCGAGCAGCAGGCCGGAGGCAAGGGCGCCGAGCATCCTCCCCAGCAGCTGGGGTACGTCTCGGGGTCGCTGCACGGGTTGATCCTGCCCGATGCCCGCGGGGGGACCTGAGCCTGGACGAGCGAAAGGCCCGGTGGCGCCTTCGGACCGACCCGGTGGCTGCTGGTTGCCGCCCGCGTGCCGTTGTCTACTGGACCACCGGGCCTGTGCCCGGGTATTCCCCCTGGAGCCACCACCGTCCCCAGGGCCTCCGGGGCCGCGGGTCCTGCTGCGGCTGGACTTCCGGGGGCCGGACTCCGCAGCGAGGGCTCGTGACGACCGGGTGTGGTGGCCTGTCCTTGTCCTGCGGGACCGGACCTTACCGACCCGCGACGCGGGTGTGTCAACACGCCGAACGCACTTGAAACAAACGGCCTCCCCGCTGGTCGCGGCCGGCGAAGGGGATTGCCCCGTTCTGGTGCTTGACATCAGAGCCGAAAGGCCGTTTGTCCACGTACGACGGTCTGCAGGCACGCCGGCGGCGGTCCGTCGAGGTCGGGCAGGCCCGAGACGGCGGCGCGCGGGTCGGTGGACCACCCGGCGACCCGCTCGTCCGGCGTCTGCACGACCAGCTCCCCCTCGACCTGCCACACGGCGAAGGTCGCAGGTGCCCCGGGGACGAGCTCGCCGTCCCCGTCGCGGCGGGCGGCACGCCAACCACCCCTGGTGTGGGCCGAGAACGCGGCACGCGCCGACAACCCGCTGCCGGGCGTGCGGTGGCGCACCGCGGCACGCAGGGCTCCCCACGGGTCGAGCGGGGTGACGGGGCTGTCGGAGCCGAGCGCCAGTGCCACGCCGGCGGCCGCCAGCGCGGCGAACGGGTTCATGCCCAGGGCCCGGTCGCGCCCCAGCCGCTGCGCGTACATGCCCTCCTCCCCGCCCCAGCGGGCGTCGAACGCCGGCTGCACGCTGGCCACCACGCCGTACCCGGCGAGGCGCGCCACCTGCTCCCCGGTCACCATCTCGACGTGCTCGACGCGGTGCCTGGCGGCCCGCACGGCCTCGACGCCGAGGACCGCTGCAGCCGCCTCCAGCCCGTCGACGACGGTCTGCAGGGCGGCGTCGCCGATGGCGTGGAAGCCCGCCTGCACACCGGCTGCGGTGCAGGCGAGCACGTGCGCCGCCACCTGCTCGTCGTCGAGGTAGCGCTGCCCGGTCCCCTGCTGGTCGGCGTAGGGGGCGGACAGGCAGGCGGTCCGGCTCCCCAACGCCCCGTCGACGAACAGGTCGCCCGCCAGCCCGGCCGCCCCGAGGTCGAGGACGCGCTCGAGCGCCCCGAGCTCGCCCCAGTAGCCGAGGCGCTCCACGGCGTGGTCGAGGGCGAGCAGGTCGGTGAAGTCCTCCTCGCCGTTGATGTCGGGTCCTCCGCACTCGTGCACGCAGCCGATGCCGAGCGCGGCGGCGCGGTCGAGGGCGGCGCGCTGGGCAGTACGGCGCTGGGCGGGAGTCACGGAGGCGAGGGCGGCTCGCCGTACTGCGTGATGGGCCTGCTGGCGCACCAGCCCGTCGGCGGCGAAGCCGGGCAGGGCGCGGGCCTCCGGGCAGGCCGCGAGCAGGGCGCTGCTGGCCACCGCGGAGTGCACGTCGGTGCGGGCCAGGTACACGACGCCGCCGTAGGAGGCGCGGTCGAGCTCGCCGGCTGTCGGAGGCCGCCCCTCGGGCCAGGCCGTCTCGTCCCAGCCGGTGCCGAGCACCACTCCCCCGCGGGCGCGCCGGCAGTGGTCCTCGAGCAGCCGCAGGGCCTGCGCCAGCGACGTGCAGCCGGTGAGGTCGAGCCCGGTCAGCGCCAGCCCGGTCGAGGTGGTGTGCACGTGGGCGTCCACGAACGCCGGGGCCACCCAGGCGTCCGCGAGGTCGACGGTGACGTCGGCGCCCAGCGCCCCGGCGGCTCCCTCCTGGCCGACCCAGGCGATGGTGCCCCCCTCGACCAGCAGTGCGGTCGCGAAGGGGTCGCTGGGGGACCGGACCCGGCCGTTGCGGTAGAGCGTGGTGGTCACCCCGCGAGCGTAGGGCCGTGGCGAGCGATGGAAGATCGCCTGTTCAGATGCTCGCCCACGGGAAGATGTCCGCCTACAGTGGCAGCATGACGGCCATCGCTACGGCGCCACTGAGGGCCGCCGACGTCCACTCCGCCTTGCGCAAGCACCTGCTGGTGGACGGCTTCGACATGGTGCTCGACCTGGCCGCCTCCCGCGGCACGCGGCTGGTCGACGCCCGCGACGGCACCGCGTACCTCGACCTGTTCACGTTCTTCGCCTCCAGCGCCCTCGGGATGAACCATCCCGCTCTGGTCGACGACCCGGTCTTCACCGCCGACCTGCTCGAGGCGGCGCGCAACAAGCCCAGCAACTCCGACGTCTACACCGTCGCGATGGCGCGCTTCGTGGAGACCTTCGCGCGCGTGCTCGGCGATCGGGCCCTGCCGCACCTGTTCTTCGTCGAGGGCGGGGCGCTCGCGGTCGAGAACGCGCTGAAGGTGGCCTTCGACTGGAAGTCGCGCTGGAACGAGGCGCACGGCGTCGACCCGGCGCTCGGCACCAAGGTGCTGCACCTGCGGGAGGCCTTCCACGGGCGCAGCGGATACACGCTGTCGCTGACCAACACCGAACCGGTGAAGGTCGAGCGGTTCCCGAAGTTCGCATGGCCCCGGATCCCGGCGCCGTACCTGCGCCCGGGCACGGATGTCGTGCAGCGGGAGCACGAGGCGCTTGCTGCGGCCCAGGCGGCCTTCGCCCAGCACCCGCACGACATCGCGTGCTTCGTCATGGAGCCGATCCAGGGCGAGGGCGGTGACCACCACTTCCGCCCGCAGTTCCTGCAGGCGATGCAGGGGCTGTGCCACGAGCACGACGCGCTGTTCGTGCTCGACGAGGTGCAGACCGGGGCCGGTCTCACCGGGACGGCCTGGGCCTACCAGCAGCTCGGCGTGCAACCGGACGTCGTGGCGTTCGGCAAGAAGACGCAGGTCTGCGGGGTCATGGCGGGCGGACGCGTCGACGAGGTCCCGAACAACGTCTTCCACGTGGCCTCGCGCATCAACTCCACCTGGGGCGGTTCGCTGGTCGACATGGTGCGCGCGCGGCGGGTCCTGGAGGTCATCGAGGCTGACGGGCTGATCGCCCGGGCCGGCGTGGCCGGTCAGCACCTGCTGGGCCTGCTCAAGGACCTGGCGGGACGTCACGAGGCCGTGACGGCCGTCCGTGGACGTGGTCTCATGTGCGCGTTCTCGCTGCCCGGCAGAGGATCGCGGGACGCTGTGCTCGCGGCGCTGCGTGACGACGAGAAGGTCCTGCTGCTCGGCTGCGGCACCCGCAGCGTTCGTTTCCGCCCCGCCCTCACGGTCAGCGAGGCGGAGCTCGATGAGGGCGTCGCCGCCCTCGACCGCGTCCTGTCGAAGCTGGAGTCCGTGTGATCACGTCGTACGTCGGGGGCGCCCCGGTCCCCGGTCAGGCAGGCACCTTCACGTCCACCAACCCGGCCCGGCTGGACGAGGTCGTCGCCGAGGTCTCGCTCGCTTCGGCGACGCAGCTCGCGGAGGCGTTCGGAGTCGCTGCCGGCGCGCAGCGCGCCTGGGCGGACACCCCTGCTCCGGTCCGTGGGCGCGTGATCGCGCAGGTGGGCCGGTTGGTCGAGGCGAACGCCGAAGCGCTCGCAGACCTGGTCGTGCGCGAGGTCGGCAAGCCCCGGGCGGAGGCGCTCGGCGAGGTCCAGGAGATCGTGGACACCTGCGACTTCTTCCTCGGCGAGGGCCGCAGGCTCTACGGCCAGACGGTGCCGTCGGAGATGCGCGACAAGCAGCTGTTCACGTTCCGGGTCCCGGTCGGCGTGGCAGGCATCGTCACAGCCGGCAACTTCCCGGTCGCCGTGCCGTCCTGGTACCTCGTGCCGGCCCTGCTGTGCGGCAACGCCGTCGTGTGGAAGCCGGCCGACTACGCGGCCGCCCTCGGGGACGCGCTGACGAGGCTGTTCGTGGCCGGCGGGGTCCCGGCGGGGGTGCTCAACACCGTGCACGCCGACGGTCCGACCACCTTCGAGGGCCTGCAGCTGGCGCTGGAGCAGGGCCTGGTGCAGAAGGTCGGGTTCACCGGCTCCTCCGAGGTGGGTGCCCGCATCGGTGAGCTGTGCGGGCGGCACCTGCAGACCCCGTGCCTCGAGCTGGGTGGCAAGAACCCGCTCGTCGTCATGCCCGACGCCGACCTGGACCTGGCCGCCGAGGGCGCGCTGTTCAGCGGCTTCGGCACCGCCGGCCAGCGGTGCACGTCGCTCGGGGTCGCGATCGTCCACGACGACGTCTACGACGACTTCCTGGCGCGCTTCGTGTCCCGCGTCGAGAGCGCCGCGATCGGCGACCCCGCACAGGACGTGCTGTACGGCCCGATGCTGTCCGAGCGCTTCCTGACCGGCTTCGAGAAGTGGCTCGGCGAGATCCAGCCGCACCACCAGGTCCACGGCTCCAGCGGGACAGGGCGGATCACGTCGGCCAACCCGCGCGCGGGCTTCGTCGGTGACCCCGACGCCGGCGTCTACGCGCACCCCACGATCGTCACCGGGGTCACCGCCGACGACGCGCTCTACCGCAACGAGACGTTCGGCCCGCTGGTGCCGGTGGTGCGCTTCTCGTCGTTCGACCAGGCCGTCGAGCTCGCCAACGGGCACGGCTACGGGCTGTCCTCCGCGATCTACACCACCGACCCGGCTGCGGCGTTCCGGTTCCGCTCCCGGGTCAGCGCCGGCATGCTCTCGGTCAACAACTCCACCTCGGGCGCCGAGGCGCACCTGCCCTTCGGTGGCAACGGCAAGAGCGGCAACGGCTCGCGGCAGAGCGGCGTCTGGGTGCTCGACCAGTTCACCCGTTGGCAGTCCATGAACTGGGACTACGCCGGCAAGCTGCAGAAGGCCCAGATGGACAGCGAGACCGTGACCGCGCACGCCGCGGATCCCGCCTTCCGGCTCTAGCCCTCCGCTGTACGGCGTCCCGCGCGCGTTGGGGGCGTGCGGGGCGTCGTACGGGGCTGTCAGTGGCGCACGCCCAGTGACCGCTCGAAGTCGTCCAGCGCTGCGACCAGCTCCTGGACACGCGGCGCGAGCTCCTCGGGCTCGTGGTGGTAGCGGTAGCTGGCGAAGCCCTCCGCCACCGATTGGTGCGCGGCCTCGACGGACGGCAGGCCGGGCGGCCGCTCCCCCAGCTCGTCGCAGAACACCCGCGCCTCTTCCAGGACCAGCTCGAGCTGCTGCAGCAGCAGCTGGCAGGGCCGGCCCGACGCGTGCAGCGCGGCGTCGTGGGCGAGCAGGTCCGGCGCCGCCAGCACGTCCCGGAGCCGGTCCAGGGCGACACCCGCGGTGTCACGGGCCAGGCCGAGAGCGCGCACCAGGGCGTGGAACTGCCGGGTGGCCGTCACAGCTCCGAGGCTAGCCCTCCGCGCGGTACCAACGGGGTGAGGTGCTGGGGGGCGGGGTGAAGGCCGCCCTGACCACGAGCAGCGACGGTGCGCCGCTCGAGATCCCTTGTGCCACAGCGGATCCGAGCTCTTCCACGGTGACCTCGCGGGCCTGCACCCGGAACGCCTCGGCCAGGGCGACGAAGTCCGGCGGCTCGAGGTCGCAGCCCAGCGGCTGCAGACCGTCCTTGGTGAAGTCGTACGCGAGCATCCCGTAGCCACCGTCGTCGACGAGGACCGTCGTGAGCGGGATCCGCTCCTGGGCGGCGGTGGCGAGGTCGCCGCAGCCGAACAGGAAGCCGCCGTCGCCGACGAGCGCGACCGTCGGGCGCCCGGACAGCGCGGCACCCAGGCCGGCGGGGAAGCCGAACCCGAGAGTCCCCCAGCCCACCGGGTAGGCCAGCCCACGGGGACGCCGGACCCGACCGAAGCCGCCGTACCAGTAGCCGGCCACGCACATGTCCGCGACCACGACCGCGTCGTCGGGAAGGCCGGACTCCAGGGCGTCCAGGAACGCGGTCTCCGGGCCGGCGTACCGGTCGCGACCTGCCGGACGGGCGAACCACGGCTGCCGTGGCTCGCGCGGCAGCTGCTCCAGCAGGACGGTGAGGCCCGCGACGGCATCCAGCGGCAGGTGCACGTCGGGCTCGAGGTTGGCCGGGTGTGCCAGGTCGACGGTCACCACCCAGGGCGGACGGGGCTGGCGGAAGCCCTGGGTGTTCATGGCGTCGAGGTCGCTTCCCACGACGACAACCAGGTCGGCGCTGTCCCACAGCTCGCCCGCCTCCTGTGCGTGCGGTGGCAGCGGCACCAGGTGCGGGTGGTCGGGGGGCAGCAGACCGCGGCCGCCGTAGGAGGTGAGCAGCGGCGCGCCGAGCCGCACGCAGAGGTCCTCGACGAGCGGGCCTGCGCCGGAAGCGGTGGCTCCTCCCCCAGCCCACACGAGCGGGCGTGAGAACGGACGGGGGAAGGCCTCACGGTCGGGCAGGAACCCCCTGGTCGGCGGGACGTGCGTCTCGGGCCGGGGGGCGGGCACCTGGGCCGCCAGCAGGTCGGTCGGGATCTCGACGTAGACCGGGCGCCGGGGGTGCAGCAGCGCGAGGCGGCCGGCGCGCACGACGACGTCGTGCAGGTCCTCGGCCCGCTCGACCCGCACCTGCGCCTTGGTGATCGGCCGGAAGAACGACGCCTGGTCGGTCGTCTCGTGCAGGACCCCGCGGAACGTGCCCGGCGTGCGCGCCGTGCTCGGGATGTCGGTCGAGATGACGAGCAGCGGCGAGTGGCACGACCAGGCCTCGCCGGTCGCGGTCACGACGTTGGCTGCGCCCGGGCCGGTGGTCGTGAGGGCCACCCCGAGCCGCCCGGTCGCGCGGGCGTAGCCGTCCGCGGCGTAGCCCGCGGTCTGCTCGTGCCGGACGCCGACGAGCCGCACCCCGCTGCCGGGGAAGCCCTTCCACGCCGCCAGGTTGTGGACCCCGGGCAGCCCGAAGGCGACCTCCACCTGCAGCTCGCGCAGTGCTGCGACGAGCGCCTCACCCCCGGTCGGCACCGATGACCTCCTCGATCTGCGCCGGCGAGAGCCCCAGTGCGGCAAGGACGTGCGACGTGTGCTGCCCCAGCAGCGGCGGGGCGTCGTGCACCCGAGGGCGGCGGCCGTCGAGGCGGAAGGGCGAGCCCACGACGGTGACGGGCCCGCGTGGGTGGGGCACCGTCTGCAGCTGCCCGTTGGCCACCAGCTGCGGGTCGGACGGCAGCTGGCCGAGGTCCTGCACGGGTGCGCAGGGGACGCCGTGCTGGGCGAGGACGCCGGCCCACTCGCGTGCCGTCCGGGTGCGGCCGCGCGCTTCCAGCGCGGCCAGCACAGCGGTCCGGTCCGCGACCCGCCCCGCGTTGGTTGCCCAGGCCGGTCGCGGTACGAGCTCGAGGGCGCGGCACAGCGCCTCGAACTGCGCGTCGTTGCCGGCCCCGAGGACAAGGGCCGTGTCGGCGCAGGGCAGCGGGCCGTAGGGGACGATGTTCGGGTGGGCGTTGCCCGCCGGCCGGGGCACCACTCCCCCGACCAGCGCGTTGCTCGCCTGGTTGACCAGCATCGACACCGCCGCCTCGAGCAGCCCGACCTCGACCTGCAGCGGCCGACGCGACACCAAGCCGGCGAGTGCCCCGACCGCGGCGTACAACCCGGTGACGACGTCGGTGACGGCGACCCCGACCTTCGTCGGCTCGTCAGTGCCCGTGACCGACATCAGCCCGCTGCGTGCCTGGGCCATGACGTCGTACCCGGGCTTGTCGCCGTCGGGGCCGTCCCCGCCTGCCCCGCGCACCGACACCCAGACCGCAGATCCCTTGTCCCGCAGGGGTTCCAGTCCGAGCGAGCGCAGGTGGCGTGGGAGGAAGTTCTCGACGACGACGTCTGCCTGCTCCACGAGCCGGGCCACGACGGCGCGTCCCGGCGCGGCGGCGAGGTCGAGGGCCACCGAGCGCCGGTCGCGGTTGACGGCGAAGAAGTACGCCGCGTCGTCACCGTGGAACGGCGGGCCCCAGTGCCGGGTGTCGTCGCCGACGCCCGGGCGCTCGACCTTCAGGACGTCCGCACCGAGGTCGGCGAGGACCATGCAGCAGTAGGGCCCGGCGAGCACCCGCGACAGGTCGAGCACCTTCGTGCCGGCGAGCGGACCGTCGTACGGCGGGAGGGTCGGCCACCCAGGTCCACGGGCGAGGGTCTGCTCGAGCGGCGTCACGCCCCGGACCCTGCCACACAAGGGAAGGCGCGGCCGAGGGACACGCGCCTTCGGTGTCGTGGTCAGGCGAGCGAGATGCCCTCCGGCAGCGGCTCCTTGCTGCGCGGCCCGGCGGGGTACGCCGGGACGTACCTGCTGACCGCCGACAGCGGCGTGGCGATCTCCTCGAGGGAGCGCCCCTCGGCAGCCACGCCGAGGACCGCCGCCACCAGGCCGCCCACGACCATGACGCCGGCGCCCAGCAGGTAGCCGACGAACAGCCGGCTGCTGTCCTTGCCGTCACCGACCAGCGAGCCGTAGACCACGGGTCCGAGGGCTCCGAAGCCCTGTGCGATGGCGAAGAACACGGCGATCGCCTTGGCCCGCACCTCGATGGGGAAGATCTCGCTCACCGTCAGGTAGGCCGCGCTGGCACCGGCTGAGGCGAAGAAGAAGATGGCCGACCACGCGATGGTCTGGGTGAGGGCTGTGAGGACCCCTGCCTGGAACAGCACCGCGGTGCCGCCCAGCAGGGCGCCGGACAGCAGGTAGGTGCCGGCGATCATGACGCGTCGTCCGACCGTGTCGAACAGGTGGCCCAGCAGGAGCGGACCGGTGAGGTTGCCGATGGCGAAGGCGATGAAGTAGTAGGGCAGCGAGCTGTCGCCGACGCCGTAGAACTGCTTCAGGACCAGGCCGTAGGTGAAGAAGATGGCGTTGTAGAGGAAGGACTGCGTGATCATCAGCGTGGCGCCGAGCGTCGAGCGTCGCGGCATCTCGCGGAAGAGCACGCGCAGCAGGGCGGTGTAGCCCATCTCGGTGGTCGGCCGGATCTCGATGGCCTTGGCCTCGTCGACCTCGGGCAGCCGGCCGTGCTTGTCGGTCACCGACTGCTCGAGCTGCGCGATCTGCTCCTCGGCCTCCTGCTCGCGGCCCTTCATCATGAGCCAGCGGGGGCTCTCGGGCAGGTGCCTGCGAACCAGCAGCACGACGAGCCCGAGCACCGGGCCGATGACGAACCCGACCCGCCAGGCCACGCCCTCGGCCACGTTGTCGAAGATGAGGAGCTGGGCGAAGGTGGCGAGCAGCGCGCCCGCCCAGTACGTCCCGTTGACCGCGATGTCCACGCGGCCCCGGAAGCGCGCGGGCATCATCTCGTCGATGGCGGAGTTGATCGCGGCGTACTCGCCGCCGATGCCGATGCCGGCCACCAGGCGGCTCAGGTAGAGGTAGGCGACCCAGATGCCGCTGTTGCCGAGGGTGAGCGCCGTCAGACCGCTCCCCACGAGGTAGATGCCGAGGGTGACCATGAACAGGTTGCGCCGGCCCAGGCGGTCCGAGAGCTTTCCGAACACGAGCGCGCCCAGGACCTCGCCGAGCAGGTAGACGGACGCGACCGCCCCCACTGCGCTGCCGGACAGGTGCAGCGTCGCCTTGTCGGTGAGGGTCGGGATGACGATCGCCGCGATCTGGATCTCGAGGCCGTCGAGGATCCAGGCGACGCCCAGCGCCATGACCATCCGGGTGAAGAACGGGGCCCACGGGAGGCGGTCGATCCGGGCGGGGATCAGGGAGCGGATGGCGCCGTGGTCGCCGGGGACGGGCTGGGCTGCGGTGGCGGAGCTCGTTGTGGACATCGGGGGTCAGGCCTCTCGTCTGCGGGGCAGCGGGTCTGTACCCCGGCGGGCGCGGAGGAATCGCAGCTGCCGGCCTGCCGACGTGGCCCTCGACCCCGCTGCGGGGCGGGTCGCAGAAGCGGTACGGCGGTATGCCGCCCGCTACCGGCAGCCGGGCGTCAACCCGCAGCGGGTGGTGCTGGGGCGGGGCTAGTCCCCGAGGACGTGGGAGCGCCCCTCCCAGGGGGTGCTGAGCACCACGGTGGTCCGGGTGGAGACCTGAGCGGCGGCACGGATCTCCTGCAGCAGTGCCTCGAGCTCAGCCGGGCCTGGGACCCGCACCTTGAGGATGTAGCTCTCGTCGCCGGCGACGCTGTGGCAGGCCTCGATCTGCGGGATGTGGTCGAGGCGCTCCGGGGCGTCGTCAGGCAGCGCTGGGTCGATGGGCTTGATGGACACGAACGCCGTCAACGGCGCCCCGGCTGCGATCGGGTCGATCTGGGCGCCGTACCCGTGGATGGCACCGCGCTGCTCCAGCCGGCGCACGCGCTGGTGCACGGCGCTGGTGGACAGGCCGGTGTCCTTGGCGAGGTCGGTGTAGGAGCGGCGGCCGTCGGTCACGAGCAGCCGGAGCAGCTGACGGTCGAGCGCGTCGAAGTCGCTCATGGTCGCGTCAGGGCCCTTCCGATCACCAGGCGCTGGACCTGGTTGGTGCCTTCGAAGATCTGCATGATCTTCGCCTCCCGGAAGTAGCGCTCCGCGGGGTGGTCCTCGACGTAGCCGGCGCCGCCGAGCACCTGCACTGCGTCGGTGGTGACGCGCATCACGGTGTCGGTGGCGAACAGCTTTGCCATCGAGGCCTGTGGGCCGTAGGGCCGGCCCGCATCCCTGAGGCGGGCCGCGGCGAGGTAGAGCGCGCGCGCCGCCTCGACCTGGGTGGCCATGTCGGCGAGCAGGAAGGACACCCCCTGGAAGTCGGAGAGGGCCTTGCCGAACTGCTTGCGCTCGACGGCGTAGCCGGTGGCCAGCTCCAGCGCAGCCTGCGCGAGGCCGACTGCACAGGCGGCGATGCCCAGGCGGCCACCGTCGAGCGCGCTCATGGCGATGCGGAAGCCCTGCCCCTCGTCGGCGATGAGCCGGTCCGCGCCGATCCGCGCGCCGTCCAGCACGACGGTGGCGGTGTGCGAGGAGCGCATGCCCATCTTCTTCTCCGGCGGCTGGGGCAGCAGCCCGGGGGTGCTCTTGTCGGCGAGCAGGCAGGAGATCCCTGATGGTCCGTCGCCGCCGGTCCGGACCATCAGGTTGTAGAAGTCCGCGTGGCCACCGTGCGTCACCCACGCCTTCGCCCCGGTCACGACGTAGTCGTCGCCGTCGCGCACCGCCCGCGTCGACAGCGCTGCGGCGTCCGAGCCGCTGTGGGCCTCGCTGAGGCAGTAGGCGCCCAGCAGGTCCCCTCCGAGCATGTCCGGCAGGAACCGCTCCTTCTGCCCCTTGCTGCCCCACTGCGCGACCGGGAAGCACGCCAGCGTGTGCACGCTGACGCCGACGGCGAGCCCCGCCCAGCCGCGCGCCAGCTCCTCCAGGACCTGCAGGTAGACCTCGTAGGGCTGACCGCCGCCGCCGAGCTCCTCCGGGTAGGCGAGCCCGAGCAGCCCGGCCTTGCCGAGGGTGCGGAACAGCTCGCGCGGGAACTCGGCCTTGGCCTCCATGTCGGCCGCCCGAGGAAGGACCTCGCCCTCGACCAGGTCACGGGTGAGCTCCAGGAGCGCCTCCGCCTCTGGGGTCGGAAGGCTGCGTGCGACGGGCATGCGAACGGCTCCTGCTGTCGGGGTCCTCGATCACCCCGAACGTACCGCCGCACCCCGCTCCCGGCCCCTTCGCCCCGGCCGCGGGGGAAGTTGAGCTTTCACACAGAATCTCTCGAGCGATCCCCGCCCCGCCACCACCTACCCGCCACCCGCTGGCCAACTGCGCGCGCTGGGCGAGCAGTTGGCCAGCGGGTCGCGTGGGGTGCCGCGTGTGAGCGGAGTTGTCCACAGGGTCGGCGGCCGTGGGCCGTCGAGAGGGGCTTGCCCACAGGTCGGTCGGCGGACCTGCGCCGTCAGCGGGACCGTGGTGGGCGTGGACCTTCCGACGATCCTCAGGCAGGCCAGGCAGCTGGCTGGTCTGAGTCAACGCGGGTTGGCGCAGGCCGCCGGCGTCATCGCCTCGACCGTGGCCGGCGTGGAGGCGGGTCGGCGGGGCTGTTCGGTCACCGTGCTGGAGGCGCTGCTGGCCTCCTGCGGCCTCGACCTGGAGCTGGCGGCTCGTGCGGTTCCTGCCTCACGCGCCGGTGCCGCCGACGCGCTGGTCGCGCACCTTCGGCTCAGCACGAGCCAGCGCCTGTACCAGGCGGTGGGCGGGACGGCCTCGGTGCGCGGGGGCCCGTGGCCCGACTCCTGGCTGGCGCTCGGCAAGGCGGCGTCGCGCAGCGTGGTGGTCCTGGAGCCGGAGCTCGCGCTCAGCCTCTGGCTGCCCGACGTGCCGGTCCCCTGGCCCCTGCCGATCCGCCGACGGTCGCGGGCCGGCTCCGAAGCCGTCGCGCCCTGCCTGCAGGTGGTCGGTGAGCCTGACCCCAGCGCCAAGGGCCTCGTGCCGGTCGCCATAGGGGGTCTCGGCACCGTCCTCGCGCCGTCCCCGGCGGCGCTGCTGCTCACCGAGGCTGGTCGGGGGTGCCCTGCGCTGCGGCAGGCGGCGCGGCTGCTCGCGGACGACCCGGCACGCGACGAGGGCGGTCGCCGTGCACCCGCTCACCGCAGCCCTGACGAGGCGACAGAGCTCGCCAACCTCATGCGGAGCCTCACGTTCGCGATGCACCTGGCCGGCGAGCTGCCGCAGCCGGTCGACAGCCGAGGGTGGCGGCTGGAGCAGCCGGTGAGCCTGCGCCAGTGGCTCGTGCGGCAGGGACTACCACCCCGTGAGGGGAGCGCCCGCCGGTGGTGAGGGGACAGCGAGGCGACGCATGGCACCGGATGAGAGGCTCAGCGGGTGCCCGGTCAGCTGATGCTCCTCGACTCCCCCGCGCTCTGGTACCGCGCGTTCCACGGCGTCCCCGACAGCGTGCGATCACCGCAGGGCGAGCCCGTGAACGCCGTGCGCGGGTTCCTCGACCTGGTCGCGCGGGTGGTCAAGGAGCACCGGCCGGCCCGGCTGGTGGCCACCGTCGACCTGGACTGGCGCCCTGCCTTCCGGGTGGCGGCCGTTCCGTCGTACAAGCTGCACAGGACCACCGAGGGTGGCGCGGAGGCGGAGCCGCCCGAGCTCGCGCCGCAGGTCGCCGTGCTCCTCGAGGTGCTCGCCGCCCTCGGGGTGCCGGTCGTCGGGGCCGACGGCTACGAGGCCGACGACGTCATCGGCAGCCTCGCGACCCGCGAGACCGGCGCGGTCGACATCGTCACCGGCGACCGCGACCTGCTGCAGCTCGTGCGCGACGACGGGCCGGTGCGCGTGCTCTACGCCGTGGAGAAGATGCGCCCGTACGACGAGAGCGCTGTGGCCGCCAAGCACGGCATCCCGGGAACGGCCTATGCGGACTTCGCGGTCCTCCGCGGCGATCCCAGCGACGGGCTGCCGGGGGTCAAGGGCGTGGGGGAGAAGACGGCCGCCGCGCTGGTGAGCCGGTTCGGCAGCATCGAGGGCATCCTGGCGGCGCTGGCCACAGGCAGCGACGAGGGCTTCCCGGCCGGCGCGCGGGCCAAGCTCGAGGCCGCAGCCGACTACCTGGCGGTGGCGCCCGCGGTGAGCCGCGTGGTCCGGGACCTGCCCTTGCCCGACGTGGACGACGCGTTGCCGCGCTCCCCCACGAACCCGGCTGCCCTGGTGGCGCTGAGCGACCGGTGGGGTCTGGACAGCGCGCTCGAGCGGTTCCTCAAGGCCCTCGAGGTCGCCCGCCTGTAGGGGCGCTTCCGGTGTCATCGAGGCTGCGGAGTGGCACAATGTTACTCATGGGTGCTACTCGTGGGTAACCCGGCGTTCTCCGTCCTGACGAGGTCTGCCGAGCTGGCGTCGGCCGCCGGCGAGGAGATCGACGTCCTGGTCGTGGGAATGGGCGCCACCGGGGCCGGGGTCGCCCTCGACGCCGCAAGCCGCGGCCTGCGGGTGCTCGTCGTCGACAAGGGCGACCTGGCCAGCGGCACCTCCTCCAAGAGCAGCAAGCTCGTGCACGGCGGGCTGCGCTACCTGGAGAACTACGAGTTCGGCCTCGTCCGTGAGGGTGTCGTGGAGCGCCAGCTGCTCCTCAAGCTCGCCCCGCACCTGGTCCGACCCATGGACTTCCTCTACCCGGTCTGGCCGGACACCGCGAAGCGCCGGCTGCTGGGCCTGGGACTGACCACCTACGACGTGTTCGCCCTCGCCTCCCTGGCCGGCCGGGGCGGGGCGACCCGTCGGCACGAGAAGGTCAGCGCGGAGCAGGCCGTCGCGCTGGCGCCGGCACTCGCCGACAGCGGGCTGGCGTACTCCTACCTGTACGGCGACTGCGCCACCGATGACGCCCGGCTGGTGCTCGCCGTGGTGCAGGCCGCTCGCCGCTTCGGCGCCCTCGTCGTGACGCACGCCGAGGTCACCGGCCTGACGACCGAGGAAGGTCGGGTCGTCGGCGCGCAGGTGGAGGACCGCCTGGGCGGTGAGGTCGTGCACGTGCGGGCCCGCCACGTCGTCAACGCGACCGGCGTCTGGGTCGACCACCTGCAGGGCCTCGAGGAGCCGGGCCGCAGGCCGGTCGTCCAGCCGAGCAAGGGCGTGCACGTCGTCGTCCCACGCGAGCGGCTGCCGCTGCTCGACGCCTCGGTGCTGCTGCCCAGCAAGCAGGGCGACGGCCGGTCGATGTTCGCCATCCCGTGGGGCCGCCAGACCATCCTGGGCACGACCGACACCCCCTACGACGGCGGACTGGACCACCTGTCGCTGACGCGGGAGGACCTCGACTACGTCCTCGCCGCGGGCAACGCCGTCTTCAAGCGCAGCCTGGTCGAGGAGGACGTGCTCGGTGCCTGGGTGGGCGTCCGGCCCCTCATCAAGCAGCCGGGCTCGGGCTCGATGAGCGACATCAGCCGGCGGCACACCCTGGTCGAGGGGTCCGGTGGCCTGCTCACCATCACCGGCGGCAAGCTCACGACGTTCCGCCGCATGGCCAAGGACGTGGTCGACCGGATCGTCGAGCGAGACGGGCGCAGGGCGCGCTGCCGGACCGACGAGATCCCCCTGTCCGGCACCCGCCCGCTGCCCGACCTGCTCACCGAGGTCTCGGCCCGCGCCGCCACGCTCGGGCTCAGCGAGGAGGTGGCCGCCTCCCTGGTCCGGCAGTGCGGCGAGACCGCCGCGCACGTGCTCAGCCTGGTCGCCGCGGACCCGGCGCTGGGGCGGCAGCTGTCGCCGCACGCCCCCCACATCGCTGCCGAGGTCGTGCACGCCGCGCGGTCGGAAGGCGCCAGCACCGTCGACGACGTGTTCTCCCGCCGTACCCGGCTGTCCCTGCGGGCCAAGGACGCGGCCCTGCCGGCAGCGCTGTCGGCCGCCCGGTTGCTGGCCGGCGAGACGGGCCAGGACGAGCAGTGGGCGCAAGGGCAGGTCGTGGCGTACGCCGACGCGGTGCGTCGCGAGCGCGGTGTCCTCGGTCTGCCCGACGCGCCGCTGCGGGCCACCGGCTGACCGAGCCGGGGTCAGGTGCTCGGGTCCGTACGCGACCACGGCAGCCGGGGCCACACCAGGAACGCCTCCGCCTCCAGAGCTGCCAGCGCCACCCTGGGCAGGTCGCGGGCCTGCGGGTAGCAGACGAACCGCGGCTCCCAGTTCGGCCGGAACTTGGCGTTGAAGCGGTACAGCGTCTCGATCTGGAACCAGCGCGAGGCGAAGAGCAAGAACCCGCGCCAGGCCCTCAGGACCGGGCCGGCGCCCAGCCGCTCGCCGCGCTCGAGCGAGGAGCGGAAGACCGCGAAGTTGAGCGACAGCCGCCTGACGCCGAGCTCCGGGGCGGCCCGCAGCGCCGCGACGATGAGCATCTCGTTGAGGCCGTTGTCGGCGTCGCGGTCGCGGCGCATGAGGTCGAGCGACAGCCCGTCGTGGCCCCACGGGACGAAGTGCAGGAACGCGCGCAGGCGGTCCTCATGGAACGCCATCACCGCGACGCATTCAGGGTCGGCCGGGTCGCCGAAGCGGCCGAGCGCCATGGAGAAGCCGCGCTCGGTGTCCGCGCCGCGCCAGGCCGCGGCCTGGGTCCGCAGGGACTCGGCCTCCTCCGGGGCGATGTCGGCCACGCGGCAGACCTGCGTCGTGTAGCCGGCCCGCTCGACCCTGGCCACGGCCTGCCGCACGTTGCGCATCGCCCGGCCCTCGAGGCTGAAGTCGCACACCTCCACGACCGCCTCGTCGCCGATCTCCAACGCCGACAGGCCGGCGCGCGACCACGCCGTACCGGCCTGCTCGCTGCAGCCCATGACCGCGGGGACCCAGGCGTGCAGGTCGGCCGTCTCCAGGAAGGCGTCGATCGCTCCCGGCCACGCCTCCGGGTCGCCCAGCGGGTCACCACTGGCCAGCATCACCCCTGACACCACCCGGTAGGCGATGCAGGCCTTGCCCGTCGGTGACCACAGGACGCTCTTGTCGCGGCGCAGCGCGAAGTAGCCGAGCGAGTCCCGCGTGCCGTGCTTGGCCAGCAGCGCGCGCATGCGCTCCTCGTCGTCGGGGCTCAGCCGGGCCGCCGGTTCGGCGGGACGCAGCACCAGGTAGGCCGTCGTCACGGCGGTCAGCGCACCGAGGGCGAGCATGGCGTCGCCCACCAGGTCGTCCGCAGCCGCCCCGCGCCGGTCGGGGGTGAAGCGCAGCGGCCCCTCGACGCCCACCATGCCCACGACCACGTGCTCGGAGACCGGTACCAGGTGGAAGCCGCCCACGACGCGGTCCGCGCGCAGCCCGACGAGCACCAGGCCCAGCAGGTAGCTGGTCGTCAGCAGCCCGAGGAAGACCCCGACGGCGCGCCAGCGGGTGCGCGGGTCGCCCTGGGCGTAGAAGTGCGACCTGCCGACGACGAGCGCGACCAGCAGGGCGAGGGCGACCACCGCCTCCTCGATGTCCAGGCCCTTGAGGACGTGCAGGGCGATGCTGCCGACGAGCAGGGCCACCGCGACCCGCCAGGCACGGCGCTTGCGGCGCCAGAGCCCGCGCGCGACCAGCAGCAGCAGCACCCCCGTGACCAGGGTCAGCGCCGCGCTGGCCCGGGTCAGCGCGCCGGGGACGTACATGGTGAGGGTGTGCAGCCGGGCCCGGTCGGCCGGCACCAGGGCGCTGACCACGTCGACGACCCCGACGAGGAAGCAGAGCAGCCCGGCGACGTGCGGCACCCAGAGCTGGCGGTCCCGGCGTGCCATCAGGCGACGCTCGAGTAGGCCACGACGCCGCGCCGCACGGCGGACAGCGCCGCCCGGGCGGTGCCCGCGACCGGTTCGTCGGCGACCAGCGCCACCTGGGACAGCAGGTCGACGAGCTGCTTGCACCACCGCACGAAGTCGCCGGCGGTCAGGTCGGGGTCGTCGAGCAGCACCTGCTCGAGGTCCGCGCCGGCGGTCCACCGCCACGCCGCCCAGCTGAACCCCGGGTCGGGCTCGCGCAGGAAGGCCAGGCCGTGTGCCGCCTCGCTCTCGCGCAGCCGCGCCCAGAGCCGGCCCATGTCGACCAGCGTCGCGCGCACCGCGCCGCCGGGCACCTGCGGCGAGGCCTCCTCGGGGCGACGGCTCTCGTAGACGAGGGTGGACACGACCGCCGCCAGCTCGGAGGCGGACAGCCCGTCCCACAACCCGGCGCGCAGGCACTCGACGACGAGCAGGTCGGACTCGTTGTAGACCCGGCCGAGGCGGCGCCCCGCGTCGGTGACCGTCTCCCCCTCGAGGTAGCCGAGGTCCTGCAGCACGGCGCACACCCGGTCGAAGACGCGCGCGATCGAGTGCGTCTTGCCCTCGACGCGGCGCTCCAGGGCGTCGGTGTCGTGGCGCAGCCGCGACCAGCGCTCGGCCCAGCGCAGGTGCTGGTCCCGCTCGTCGCAGCCGTGCACGGGGTGCTGGCGCAGCTGGCCGCGCAGGGAGGCGAGCCGGTCGTCGTCGGCCGCTGCGGACCGCGGCCTCCGGGGCCGCTCCGGGTGCAGCCCGAGCGCCCGGATGCTCGAGGCCAGGTCGCGCCGGGCCTGCGGGCTGCGGTGGTTGAAGCTCTTGGGCACCCGCACCTTCCCGAGGGGCTCGACGGGCGACGGGAAGTCGGCGTCGGACAGCCGGCCGGCCCAGCGGTCCTCGGTGACGACCAGCGGGTGCGCCTGGCCGTTCTGCCCGAGGCCGGGGTCCAGGACCACGGCGAGACCCGATCGGCGGCCCTGCGGGACGGCGATGACGTCACCGACCCTCAGCGCTTCCAGCGACCTGGCCGCCTGGGCCCGGCGCTGCGCCGAGCCCTGCTTGGCGAGCTCGGACTCGCGTCGCTTGAGCGCCTGGCGGATCGCGTCGTACTCGCGGACGTCCCCGAGGTGGCAGGTCATCCCGTCGGCGTACCCCTCCAGGGCCTCCAGGTTGCGTGTCACCTGGCGCGCGAGCCCCACGACGGAGCGGTCGGCCTGGAACTGGGCGAAGGAGCTCTCGAGGAGCGCCCGCGCCGGCTCGCGCCCCACACTGCCCACGAGGTTGACGGCCATGTTGTACGACGGCCGGAAGCTCGACCGCAGCGGGTAGGTGCGGGTGCTTGCGAGGCCCGCCACCTGCCGCGGGTCGAGGCCGGGCTGCCAGAGGACGACCGCGTGCCCCTCCACGTCGATGCCGCGTCGTCCGGCCCGGCCGGTGAGCTGGGTGTACTCCCCCGGCGTGATGTCGACGTGCGCCTCGCCGTTCCACTTCACGAGCTTCTCGAGCACGACTGAGCGAGCCGGCATGTTGATGCCGAGCGCGAGGGTCTCGGTCGCGAAGACCGCCTTGACCAGACCCTCGACGAACAGCTCCTCGACGACCTCCTTGAAGGTCGGGAGCATCCCGGCGTGGTGCGCCGCGAGGCCCCGTTCGAGGCCCTCCAGCCACTCCCAGTAGCCGAGCACCCGCAGGTCCTCACGGGCGATCTCGGCGGTGCGGGCCTCGACGTGGTGCCGCACCGCGGCGCGCTCCTCGGGTGTGTTGAGCCGGAGCCCGGCGCGCAGGCACTGCTCGACGGCGGCGTCGCAGCCGGCCCGGCTGAAGACGAAGGTGATGGCGGGCAGCAGCCCCTCGCGGTCGAGGCGCTCCAGGACGTCCGGGCGGCGCGGCACCGGCGGCCGGTGCGGCCGCCCACCGCGGTCGCGTGGCTTCCAGCGCTCCTCGTCGCGCGACCGCCGTACCAGCTCCGGGTTGACCTCGGCGTGCTCGTTGGCCGGGCCGCCCTCGCCACCGGTGAACAGGTCGTGGAGGCGGTTGCCGAGCAGGACGTGCTGGAACAGCGGCACCGGCCGGTGCTCCTCGACGACGACCTCGGTGTCGCCGCGCACGGTCACGAGCCAGTCCGCGAACTCCTCGGCGTTGCTGACGGTCGCGGACAGAGAGGTGAGGACCACGTCGTCCGGCAGGTGGATGATCACCTCTTCCCACACGGCCCCGCGTGCCCGGTCGGCGAGGTAGTGCACCTCGTCCATGACGACGTGCCCGAGGCCGCGCAGGGCGTCCGAGCCGCTGTAGAGCATGTTGCGCAGGACCTCGGTCGTCATGACGACGACGTCCGCATCGCCGTTGACGGCGGTGTCACCTGTGAGCAGCCCGACCCGGTCGCTGCCGTGCCGGAGCACGAGGTCGGCGTACTTCTGGTTGGAGAGCGCCTTGATGGGGGTCGTGTAGAAGCACTTGCGCCCGGCGCGCAGCGCGAGGTGGACGGCGAACTCCCCCACCACGGTCTTGCCGGCCCCGGTCGGTGCGGCCACCAGCACCCCGCGGCCCTCCTCGAGGGCGCGACAGGCGGTGCGCTGGAAGGCGTCGAGCCCGAAGGGGTAGGCGACCTCGAACTCCGCGAAGGCCGGACCCGCCTGCGCGGCGCGGAACGCGGCGTACCGCTCCGCGGGCGACCGGCGCTCGCCTGCTGCCGGGCTGCTCATGAACCCAGGTTAGGCGCCTGGGCGGGCACCTATCACGCGCAGCGCGCCGGGCACTACCCGCGCGGTCAGCGGGAGGTGCCCGAACGGCTCCCCGTCGGCGTACACGGCGAGCGGGTCGCCCTCCAGGACGACCTCGCGCGCGCGGTGCACCGTCACCGCGGAGTCCTGGACGTGGGTGCCCTTGAAGACGCGCGGGAACAGCGCCAGGAAGCGGCGGCGCGAGAGCGGGCCGACCACGACGACGTCGAGCAGCCCGTCGGTGAGGTCGGCGTCCGGGCAGACCCGCATCCCGCCGCCGTAGGACCGGGCGTTGCCCAGGGCGACGAGCATCACGTGCTCCTCGTGCCGCTCCCCGTCCAGGGTGAGCACCACACGGCGCGGCCGGTAGGTGCGCAGCTCGAGCACCGTCGCGACGTCGTAACGCCGGCGTCCGCGTGGCCACCGCATCCGGTTGGCGCGCTCGTTGACGGCCGCGTCGAAGCCGGTGCCGAGCACGCAGGCGAACCAGCGGTCGTCCACGCGTACGGCGTCCACCGCCGTCACGTCGCCCGCGAGGACTGCTGCCGCCGTGTCCGCGGCCTCGGTCGGCACGCCGAGAGCGTGGGCGAGGTCGTTGCCGGTACCGGTCGGCACGACCGCCAGCGCCGTCGACGTGCCGGCGACGGCCTGCAGCGCGAGGTGGGCGGTGCCGTCACCGCCCACGGCGACCAGGACGTCGAGCCCGTCCGCGACGGCCTCCCGAGCCTGCTGCAGCGCCGCCTCCCGGCTGTCGCCGCCGAGAACCCGGGCCTGCGGCAGCCGCTCGCGCAACTCAGCGGCGGCTGCCGGTCCGCGGCCCTTGCCGGAGACCGGTCCGACGAGGACCGCGACGCGCATCGCCTACAGCTGCGAGGGCGCAGGGTCGACGTACGAGGGCTCGTCGTCGGGGAGCTCGGCGAGGCCCGCCTCGCCGGGGCGGCGGCGGACGGCGCGCTCGCGCAGCACGGCGATCAGGACGCACACGCCGTACAGCAGCCACAGCGGGACGGCCATGGCCAGGAACGTGATGGGGTCCTGCGAGGGCGTGATGACGGCGCTGAAGAAGGCCAGCCCCACCACCATGCCGCGCCACATGCCTGTCAGCTGGGCGGCGCTGAGGACGCCGGCGACGTTGAGGAAGACCAGCACGACCGGGAACAGGAACGACACCCCGAACGCGAGCAGCGTGAGCGTGACGAACGACAGGTAGCTCTGCAGGTCGGGCAGGGCCACCAGGCCGTTGCCGCCGACGGTCAGCAGGAACTGCAGGCCCTTGTCCATCGTGAGGTAGGCGAAGAACACGCCGACCCCGAACAGGACGAGGGACGCGCCGAGGAAGGCACCGGCGTACTTGCGCTCCCGCCGGTGCAGCGCGGGGGTGATGAACGCGCCGAGCTGGTAGAGCCACACGGGCGCGGCCAGCACCACGCCGGCGATCCCGGAGACGCGCAGGCGCACCTGGAACTGCCCGAAGATGTCGCGAACGTAGAGCGCGCAGTCCTTGCCGGCGGCCGGCGTGCGGCAGTAGGGCTCCCGGAGGAAGTCGAAGACCGGCTGGTAGAGCACGACCCCGACGAGCACCATCGCGACGATGATCGCCAGGATCGACTTGAGCAGGCGGCTGCGCAGCTCGTAGAGGTGCTCGACGAGGGGCATCCGCCCGTCGTGTGGACGACGGGCCACGTGGCTACCGCGGCTGGTCGGGGCTCGCGGGCGGGTTGAGGGCCTCGCCGGTGTAGGGGTCGAAGCGCTGCAGCGGCTCGCCGGTCATGGCGTCGAAGCGCGGCGCGGCGGGCGGCAGCGAGGCGGGCTCGTCGTCGGAGCGCAAGCCCTTGGTCTCGGCCTTGAGGATGCGCAACGACCGGCCGAGGGACCGCGCGGAGTCAGGAAGGCGCTTGGAGCCGAAGACCACAAGGATCACGACGAGCACCAGGACGAGCTCCCAGCCACCAGGCATCTCCACGTCGTCTCCTCGTTCGGGGCTGCTGTCCTACAGCGTAAGGCCCCAAGGCCCTCAGCGCCGGGTCGAGACCGGTTTGTGGCCGGCGGGCTGCAGTCGTGGCTCGGGTGCCGGCAGGGCGGCGGTGAGCTCACCGATGCTGCTGCTCGCCGTGCTGACGTCCCGGGCCAGCGCACGGGTGTGCCGGTACAGGCGCGCGGCGCTCAGCCCCAGCGCGGCGACGGCGAGCAGGCAGACGCTGATGTCGAGCAGGACCCAGAGCACGGGTCGACGGTAACCGTCAGGCGGCGGCGCGGTCCACGTGGCTGGCCAGCAGGTCGGTCTCGCCGAGCTGCAGGGCGAAGTCCAGCAGGTCGTCGTACGACAGCGCCGGGCCGGTCTTGTGCTCGAGCGCCTCGGCCGGCAGGTCCCACACCGTCGCCGGGACACCGCCGGAGACGAGCAGCGACACGACGTGGTCGTCCGCCGGCTTGCGCACCTCGTGGCCGCACCCGGCGCAGTCGAAGGCGTAGTAGGACAGCGGCGCGTGGCTGCAGACCATGAGAGAGACGTCCGCAGGAGTCAGCTCGACCTCACCGCAGGTGGGGCAGGAAGCCTTGATGGTCGTCATGGCTGGGTCCCTCTCGTTCGTTGGCCCTGTGTGGGTCGACACCGAGGCTTTCGGCAACGCCGTGCGCTTCCTTGACGGGTCCGTGACGCAGATGACCCAGGGTGACTACCCATTGCTACGAGATACCCACTACTCGGCGTACGCCGCGAGGGCGATCCGGGCGTCCTCCCGCACCTGGTCGGCGAGCTCCGGGGGCGACAGGACCTGCCCGGCGGCGCCGAGCGACAGGGCCAGCCGCCGTACCCAGGCGGTCCCTCGGGTCCGGAGCTGCACCACCTGGCGCCCGTCGCCGAGGTCCTGGACGCTCTGGCAGGGGTAGTAGTCGGACACCCAGGCGGCACCGGGCTCGAGCGCCAGCGTGACGACGGTGTCGTCTGTCGACGGCTGGAACAGGCCCTGGTGCAGGTCCCGCGACGGCAGCCCGGGCGGCGGGGCCGAGGGCTCGTCGAGGACGGTGATGTCCTCGACCCGGTCGAGCCGGAAGACCCGCAGCCCCTCGGCGACCCGGCACCACGCCTCCAGGTAGCCGCGGCCCTCGACGACCACCAGCCGCAGCGGGTCGACGACGCGCTCGGTGCTCTCGCCACGTCCCGCGGTCCAGTAGCGCAGGTGCAGGGCGCGCTGCTGCTCCACAGCCTCACGGGCAGCGCTGAGGACCTGCTCCTCCCCCTCGAGCGCGACCTCGACCGCATCGGCGCCGCCGGCTGCCGCGCCGGCCGCCTCCTCCACCTTGGCCAGGGCCCGCGTAACCGGGCCGCGGTCGGCCAGCCCTGGGGTCTCGGCGAGGGTGCGGAGGGCGACCACCAGGGCGACCGCCTCGTCGACGGTGAGGCGCAGCGGCCGCTCGACGCCCTGGGCGTCGGACAGGGTGATGGTGTCGCCCTCGAACTCGATCTCGATGAGGTCGCCGGGGTAGTGGCCGGGCAGCCCGCACAGCCACAGCAGGTTGAGGTCCTTGCGCAGGCGGTCCTCGGTCACCCCGAAGTCGGCCGCGGCGACGGCGAAGGACACGCCTGGCCGCTGCCGCAGGTAGGGCACGAGGGCGAGCAGCCGGGGCAGCTGGTCGAGGGTGCCGCTCACCGGCTCACCCCCGCGGGTCCTGCCAGCGCCTGCAGACGCCGTACGACGGCAGCGCGCGCCTCGTCCGGGCTCAGGACCACCGCGTCCGCGCCGTAGCCGGCGACCCGCTCGGCGAAGCGCTCCGGGTCGGAGTACCCGAGCTCGACGAGCTGCCAGCCCTCCCCCGCGTCGGTGATCGTGGTCGCGGCGCGGCGGAGCTCCCAGCAGCTGCCCGCGCGGACGCGCACCTGCGCGGTGGTGGTGGGCGTCTCGGTCGCCATCGCCGCCACCATCGCCCGCAGGTCCTGCCCGGGGGGGCGCTGCACCTCCCCCGGCGGCCCTTCGGCCGAGACGGTCCCGACGATCCGCGACAGCCGGAAGACGCGGGTCGCCGCACGGCCGAGGTCGTGACCCACGAGGTACCAGCGGCCGTGCCAGGACACCACCCCCCACGGCTCGACGTGCCGCTGCTCCGGCTCGGTGCTGCCTGCGGCGCGGTAGGAGAAGCGCAGCCGCCGGCCGTCACGAGCGCCTGCCAGACAGGCCTCGAAGGCCGGTTCGCTGGCGCCGATGCGCGGTTCCAGCCCCGTCGCTCCCGAGGGCGGGTCGATGCCTGCCGCCCGGAGCTTGAGCAGCGCGCTCCCCGTGGGCCCCGCGAGGGGCGCGGACTGCCACAGCCGGGCTGCCAGCCCGAGCGCGGCAGCCTCGTCCGGTTCCAGCGAGATCTCGGGCAGCTCGTAGTCGCGGCGGGCGATCCGGTAGCCGACCTCGTCGTCCCAGTGGGAGTTCGACCCGGTCTCCAGCGGGACGCCGAGGTCGCGCAGCTCCTCCTTGTCGCGCTCGAACATCCGGCGGAAGGCCTCTTCGCTGCCGATGTCGTAGCCGGGGACCATCTCCCGGATCTGCTGCACGGACAGGTAGCGGCGGGTGGCCAGCAGGCAGATCACCAGGTTGAGCAGTCGCTCGGTCTTCTTGGCCGCCACGGGCGCGACGTTAGCCTGCTGCGGCTGCCTCGAAGGTGGACCTCGGCCCGTGTCGCCCGCCTAGTCACAAAGGGCGGTTCGAGGGCAGTTCTGACTGTATGCCTGGCGCATCGGGCGGCGACGACGGAACGTGTACTGGATGAGCACAGGCCATGACCGTCGCGGTGACGGTCAGGACTTCCAGCAGACGGCCGCCCGCGTGCTCGAGCACCTGCACGCGACGGTGGGGCTCGACATGTGGGCCATGGGCCGGCGGCAGGGTGACGACTGGGTCGTGCTGAGCAGCGCGGGCGCGGACCTGAACGGCTTGCAGCTGGCATGGTCGGACACGCTCTGCGCGCGGGTGCACGAAGGCCTTGCCGAGTGGGCCACTCCCGACGTGGACCAGGTGCCGTGCCTGGTGGCGGCACGCGATGTCATCGGGCTGCCGGTCAGGTCGTTCGTGACGGTGCCCCTGCACAGCGAGGCCGGGGAGCTGCTCGGCACGCTCTGCGGCGCCGGCACGGCACCGGCCGGGGCGGACCTCGCGGATTGCCGTCCTCAGATGGACGTCTTCGCGGACGTCCTCGCCTCGCTGCTCGCCGTCGAGCTCCGGCTCGAGCGGGAGGCCCGCCAGCGCGAGGTCGCCGAGATCGACGCTCGCACCGACCCTCTGACCGGCCTCGGCAACCGCCGCCGGTGGGACCAGCAGCTCGCTGCCGAGGAGGACCGCTGCCGCCGCTACGGCAGCACGGCCACCGTCCTGACGATCGACGTCGACGGCCTCAAGGCGGTCAACGACCTGTGGGGCCACGACGCGGGTGACGCGATGCTGCGGCAGGTGGCCGACGTGCTGCGGCGTGAGTGCCGGCCCGGTGACGTGGTGGCCCGGCTGGGCGGGGACGAGTTCGCCGTGCTGCTGGCCGAGGTCGGCTCACCCGAGGCGGAGGCGGTCGCCGAGCGGCTGCGCGCCGCGCTCGTCGCGGCCAACGCCCCCGCCTCCCTCGGGATCGCGGTGCGGGGCCGCGCCGGGCTGGTCGAGGCCTGGCGCGCCGCCGACGCTCTCATGTACGAGCACAAGCGCGCCGCCATGCGTTCGGAGCCGCTGCAGCCGCCGGTCGCCCTGCCGCAGGTGGACCCTGTCCACGACGCGGTGGTCACGGAGCTGCTGTCCCTCGTCCTCGGCCAGACCGGCGCCGACATCGCCTTCATCGGGCGCTTCGAGGGGCCGCACCGGGTGGTGAGAGCGATCCGCTCGGTGCAGCCGGTGCCGGTCGGGCCAGGGCATGCCGAGCTGCTGAGCTCGACGTACTGCCAGAAGATGGTGAGCGGGGAGCTGCCGTCGGCGATCCCCGACACCTCGCGCAACCCGGTCGCCGCGGCCCTGCCCGTCACGAAGGCCCTGCCGATCGGGGCCTACCTCGGGGTCCCGCTACACCTTGCGGACGGGCGGCTGTACGGCACGCTGTGCTGCCTGTCGCACACGGCGCGTACGGCGTTCGGTGACGACGCGGTCGCGTTCCTGCGCCAGGTCGGTGAGGGGCTGAGCCGCGTCCTCAGCACGGAGGAGCAGGGGCGCGCCGGGCGGCGGCGGATGCTGGCGAGGATCGACGACTTGCTCGCCAGGGAAGCCGTGGAGATGACCTTCCAGCCGGTCGTCGACCTCGCGAGCGGCGCCGTGCAGGGTGCAGAGGCCCTGGCGCGGTTCGAGGACGGCCGTTCCGCGGCGCAGTGGTTCGCCGACGCCGCCACGGTCGAGCGCACCCACGAGCTCGAGCTGCACACCGCCCGGTTGGCCCTTGAGACGTCCACGGGCTGGCAGGGGGACCTGTGGCTGAACCTGTCGGCCTCCGTCATGGTCTCTCCGGCCGCGGCGTCGCTGCTGGCCGGCAAGGACCTGTCCCACCTGGTCCTGGAGATCTCCGAGCACGAGCAGGTGGCCGACTACGACGGCCTGCGTCGGGTGCTGGTGCCGTGGCGGGAGCGGGGGCTGCGGCTGGCGGTCGACGACGCGGGTGCGGGGTTCTCGAGCCTGCGGCACGTCCTCGAGCTGATGCCGGACGTCATCAAGCTCGACATCAGCCTGGTGCAGGGCCTGCCGTCCGACCCGACCCGTCGTGCCCTCGTCGCCGCCCTGGTGTCCTTCGCGGCGCAGGCCGGTGCCGCGGTCGTCGCCGAGGGCGTCGAGTCGGACGCTGAGCTCGACGCGCTGCGCGGCACCGGGGTGTTGTTCGCGCAGGGCTTCCACCTCGGGGTGCCGCTGCCCTCACCCCAGCACGAGCAGCGCCTGCGCAGCGCGGTGCCGGACCCCCGCAGCGCGCAGGCGCCGGCGCTGTCGTAGCGCTGTCGGCCTAGGAGACGCCCAGCAGGTCGACGACGAAGACGAGGGTCTCGTTGGGGCCGATGGCGCCGCCCGCGCCGCGCGCTCCGTAGCCGAGGTGCGGCGGGATCGTCAGCCGACGCCGGCCGCCGACCCGCATGCCGGCGACGCCCTGGTCCCACCCGCCGATGACCATGCCCGCTCCGAGCTGGAAGGCGAACGGCTCACCCCGGTCCCAGCTCGCGTCGAACTGCTTGCCGGTGGACCACGAGTGCCCGACGTACTGCATGGTGCAGCGGGTGCCGGAGACGGCCTCCTTGCCGTCGCCGACGGTGAGGTCCTCGATGACGAGGTCGGCGGGAGGGGGTCCGTCAGGGATGGTGACCGATGGCTTGTCCATGACGGTCAGCCAATCACATGGACGCGATCAGCTTGTCCACGCGGTCGTCGACGGCCCGGAAGGGGTCCTTGCACAGCACGGTGCGCTGCGCCTGGTCGTTGAGCTTCAGGTGCACCCAGTCGACCGTGAAGTCGCGGCGCTTCTCCTGGGCCTTGGCGATGAACTCGCCCCGCAGCCGGGCCCGCGTGGTCTGCGGGGGCACCGACTTGGCCTCGAAGACGCGCAGGTCCGTGGTCGCGCGGTCCACCATGCCCTTGCGCTCCAGCAGGTAGTACAGGCCGCGGCTGCGGTTGACGTCGTGGTAGGCCAGGTCCAGCTGGGCGACCCGGGGCGAGGACAGCGCCAGGTCGTGCTTGGCGCGGTAGCGCTCGATCAGCTGGTGCTTGATGACCCAGTCGACCTCGCGGTCCACGAGGGACAGGTCGCCGGTCTCGATCGCGGTGAGCGTGCGGTCCCACAGGTCCAGCACCCGCTTGACGGTCTCGTCGCCGCCGCGGCGGGCCACGAACTCGGTCGCCTTGGCGTAGTACTCGCGCTGGATCTCGAGGGCGCTGGCCTCGCGCCCGTTGGCGAGCTTGACCTTCTTCTGCCCGGTGAGGTCGTGGCTGACCTCGCGGATGGCGCGGATGGGGTTCTCGAGCGTGAGGTCGCGCATCACGACGCCCGCCTCGATCATCCGAAGCACCAGGTCGGTCGTCCCGACCTTGAGCAGCGTGGTCGTCTCGCTCATGTTGCTGTCGCCCACGATCACGTGCAGCCGGCGGAAGCGCTCGGCGTCGGCGTGCGGCTCGTCGCGGGTGTTGATGATCGGGCGGCTGCGCGTCGTCGCGGAGCTCACGCCCTCCCAGATGTGCTCAGCGCGCTGGCTCACGCAGAACACCGCGCCGCGCGGGGTCTGCAGCACCTTACCGGCGCCGCAGATGATCTGGCGCGTCACCAGGAACGGGATCAGCACGTCGGCGAGCCGGCTGAACTCGCCGTGCCGTCCCACCAGGTAGTTCTCGTGGCAGCCGTAGGAGTTGCCGGCGGAGTCGGTGTTGTTCTTGAACAGGTAGATGTCGCCGGCGATCCCCTCCTCGCGCAGCCGCCGCTCCGCGTCGACGAGCAGGCCCTCGAGGATCCGCTCCCCCGCCTTGTCGTGGGTGACCAGGTCGACGACCGCGTCGCACTCGGGCGTGGCGTACTCCGGGTGGCTGCCGACGTCGAGGTAGAGCCGCGCGCCGTTCTTGAGGAACACGTTGGAGCTGCGGCCCCACGACACCACCCTGCGGAACAGGTAGCGGGCCACTTCGTCCGGGGAGAGGCGGCGCTGGCCCCGGAACGTGCACGTCACGCCGTACTCGTTCTCGATGCCGAAGATGCGCCGCTCCATCAGTGCTCGTCCGCGCATGCCGGCCGGCGCCGTCGTGACAGGTCAGTGGCCATGTCTCCCGTTCCCGAGCTCGCCGTGCTTCGGTGCGGACCGCCGACCAGCGGTGGACCCGGCACCGATCCTGCCACGGGTCGGCGCCGCGTCTGGGGGAACGCTGATCTTCCCGGCGCGGCACGTCGCCGGTCGGCCCGCTGCTAGCTGCCCGGGCAGCGCCAGCCGCGCTGCACCAGCGCCTCCTGCAGCGCCTGGCCGGCGGCCCGCTTCTGCTCGCTCACCTGCTCGAGCAGCCGCAGGTCCGCGTCCGCCTTGCCCACCAGGTGGTCGAGCCTGTTCGAGGCGGTCACGAAGGTGCGCATCGCCTCTACGAGGCGGTCGTCGGTCAGCAGCACGCCGGGCCCCTCTCATCGCTGCTCCGGTGATCGTCCGGAAGGAGGGGTCTGCTTGAGCCGAACGGCCCAGATCACTCGCCCGGAGCAGTGCTCCGGTCAGCCCACCTTGACCAGGTCGATGACGAACACGAGGGTCGCGCCGGGAGGGATCGGTCCGGCGCCCTGGTCGCCGTACCCGTCCTTGCTCGGGATGATGACCTCGCGGCGGCCACCGACCTTCATGCCGGTGACGCCCTTGCTGAAGCCCGGTACGACGCCGCCGCCCACCTGGAACTCGAAGGTGTCGGGGTTGCGGTCCCAGGAGGCGTCGAACTCGGTGCCGTCCTGGTAGAGCACGCCGACGTACTTGACGGAGACGTTGGAGCCGTTCTTGGCCTCGTCGCCGGTGCCGCAGACGATGTCGATGGTGGTCGTCTCGGCGGGCGCAGGCGTCTTGGGCACCGTGACGACCGGCTTGGTGGTGAGGTCCTTGGAACCGGTCCGACTGGGGGTGCAGGTGCCGGCGGCGGACGGCGTGGCCGAGGGCGTGGCCGAGGGCGTGGCCGAGGGCTGGGTGGCGGTGTCCTTCTTGCCGTCGGAGCAGCCGGCCAGGGCGCTCGCGGCGAGAAGGGCGAGCACGAGAGCGCGCTTCATCAGGTGGTGGCTCCGAGGATCGCGCCGAGGCGCTCGGCGGGCAGGCGCCTGAACGCGCGCCGCGGACGGGTGCGGTCGAGGACCGCGGCCTCCAGCGTGTCAGGCGCGATCACCCGCACCTCACCGCTCTCGGCAGAGGTGCCGAGCGCCTTCACGGCGAGGCGCACGGCGCTCTCGAGGTCGGCAGAGCCGTCGTGCTCCTCCTTGAGGACCGCGGCGATCGGCTCGCTGTTGCCGCCCATCACGACGAAGGCGTGCTCCTCCGCCACCGAGCCGTCGTAGGTGAGTCGGTACAGCTGGTCGTCGCCGACCCCCTCGCCGACCTCGGCCACCGTGAGCTCGACCTCGAACGGCTTGCCGGCCTCTGTGAAGATCGTGCCCAGCTGCTGGGCGTAGGCGTTCGCCAGGCCGCGGCTGGTCACGTCGCCGCGGTCGTACTGGTAGCCGGTGAGGTCGGCGTAGCGGATGCCGGCCTTGCGCAGGCTCTCGAACTCGTTGTACTTCCCGACCGCCGCGAAGGCGATCTTGTCGTAGATCTCGCTGATCTTGTGGAGCGCCCGCGAGGGGTTCTCCCCGCAGAACAGGATCCCGTCGGCGTAGGTCATGACCAGGACCGAGCGGCCGCGGGCGATGCCCTTGCGGGCGTAGTCGCTCTTGTCCCGCATGATCTGCTCGGGACTGACGTAGAACGGCGTCGACACTTCTTCTCTCCTTGGTACGACGGAAGCTGGCGTCAGCCGCCGGGGCGGGTCATGCGCTGGGCGACGATGGCCTCCACGACGGCGCTGACCTCGTCCTCGGGGACGCGGCGCAGGCCGTCGGCGGTGACGCTCATGACCACCGGGAAGATGCGTCGGTTCATGTCCGGGCCGCCGGTCGCGGAGTCGTCGTCGGCCGCGTCGTAGAGCGCGTCGACGGCGAGGCGCACCGCGTCGGCCTCGGTCGCGTCCTCGTGGAACTTCTTCTTCAGGGCGCCGCGGGCGAACACCGAGCCGCTGCCCACGCTGTGGAAGCTGTGCTCCTCGTAGCGGCCGCCGGTCACGTCGTAGCTGAAGATGCGGCCCTGCTGCCGCTCGAGGTCGTAGCCCGCGAACAGCGGGACGACCGCCAGGCCCTGCATGGCCATGCCGAGGTTGCTGCGGATCATCGCGGAGAGCCGGTTGGCCTTGCCCTCGAGGCTGAGGGTGGAGCCCTCGAGCTTCTCGTAGTGCTCGAGCTCCACCTGGAACAGCCGCACCATCTCGATCGCGAGGCCCGCGGTGCCGGCGATCCCGACGCACGAGTAGTCGTCGGCCGGGAACACCTTCTCGATGTCGCGCTGCGCGATGACGTTGCCCATGGTCGCGCGCCGGTCGCCCGCCATCACGACGCCGCCCGCGTGCGTGACGGCCACGATGGTGGTGCCGTGCGGCGCCTCCACCTTGGAGTCCTTGGGCAGCGTCAGCCGCGACGGGAGGAGATCGGGCGCCGCGACGCCGAGGAAGTCGGCGAAGCTGCTGCTGCCGGGCGCGGTGAAGTGAGCCGGTAGCCGCCCGTGGAGACCAAGGTCCTCTGCCACTGTGTCGTCCAGGTCCTCTCGAGGTAGGCGATCGGGTTCCGCATGATGTCTACACGGTCCTGACGCTCCGGCTGCCCGTGTCGGGAGCTGGCCGGCTGCAGTCGCGGCAGGTCGTGCCCTCGTTCATGTCCGGCTTGCCCGGCCTCGGACGCTACTGCCCCCCCTTCTGCACGTAGCTCCGGACGAACTCCTCAGCGTTCGACTCGAGCACGTCGTCGATCTCGTCCAGCAGGTCGTCGACGTCGCTGGTCAGCTCCTCGACCCGCTCGTGCACGTCGGAGGTGGTCTCGGTGACGACCTCCTCGACGTCCTCGGTGCTGCGGCTCGCGCGCTCCTGGCCGCCGTTGTCCTTGCCTGCCATGACCGTCTCCCCTGCTGCCGGAAGTGCCTGAGCCGAACCTATCCCGCGGGTCCGGCACTTTCCCATCGGCACCACACCGCGGTGGGAGAAGGAAACGGGCCGACAACGGCGAAACGATCAGGCAACGCCCCCTTCCTGATGGAGCCCCTCCGTGCTGCGCCCAGCTCTCGCGGTCGTCCTGCTCGCCGGCCTCGCCGTACCCCTCGTCTCGCACGCGTCGCCGCTGCCCGACCCGACGGTGGCGGCGAGCCGCGACACCGAGGCGGTGGTGATGCACGGCAGCGACTTCCCGCAGTGGGCCGTCCCCGGCAACGTCACGGCCAAGCTGCCTCTCACGGACCTGAACTGCGTGGAGGCGGCCGGCCAGGACTGCGCGCACAACCACTACGTCACGCCCGAGGTCGACACGGGTGCGGCGGCGGGCAGCGGTCCGGACGTCGGCAAGATCACCGGGTGGCGTTGGAACGGCACCCGGTTCGTCGAGGTGCCGTTCCAGGTGGACGAGGTCTTCACCCGCTACCTCGACAACAGCGCCAGCGGGTTCGCCGTCTACTCCGGCGAGGACCAGCACACCACCTACGCGTTCGACCGCGAGGGCTTCCGCTGGACGAAGGGCACCTGCGTCGCCCAGCCCGACTCCCCTGTCGCCAAGGACCCTGTGCCCGGGCTCGACACCGACGACGAGGTCGCCTTCATGGCCGCTGACGCCGGGGCCCAGGCTCCGGCCGAGGCGAAGCGCCCGCACGGAACCACCGCCGTACAGGAAGTGGCTGTCCTCGACCCGCTGACGCAGCACACCAGCTACCTCTACGTGATGCTCGGTCGGCGGCCGTCCTTCACGGCCGACAACGGCTACGTGCACTACCAGCGCGACGCCGACGCCGACCGCTTCGCCAAGTCGGAGTCCTCCTACAGCGACTACGGCAACGCCGCGGTCGGGCCCTACTGCGACGTGGCCGGCAACGTGATCGGGACCGCGCGACGGCGTCCGCTCGACACCGCCACCGTCACGACCGACCGCTACCGCTACCGCTACGACGGCCGGTGGCTCATGACCGACGTGCGCATCTCGCCCGACGGCGGCAAGACCTACGGCCCGGACCTCGTGGACCGGTGGAAGGCCCGCGCGTTCCAGCAGGACGCCGAGTCCGAGACGCCGTGCTGCGGCTACGAGGAGGAGGACACCAACTGGGGCGGGTCCTCGACGCTGATGGGCGAGCGGGTCGGCCCGGTCCGCGCGATCCGCGAGACCTGGGGCGCCGACAGCGGCACCAACGTGGTGCGCCGTGAGACCTTCTACCGCGGCGAGATGTCGATGAAGACCTGGCTGCGCGTCCACGTCATCCCGCCGCTGGACGGCATCTACGCGCAGTGGGACTACAACGCCGGCCGCATGACGCGGTTCCGGAGCTCCTACCAGCCGGGGGGCGTCGCGATCGACGGCCGCAACGACGAGGCGTTCGGCAACCTCGACGACCCCTGCAACGCCAAGTACGACGGCAACGACACCGGCCAGGCGACCGCGGCCTACCGCAGCGCCTACCAGGCGGCGGGGCTGTGCACGGCGAGCCCGTACCACCAGAGCGTCGACCTGGCTGACCCGACGTTCGGCGGCCCGCACGCGGCCCTGCAGTGGGGCGAGACCTCGGGCCCTTGGGGCACGATCGTCGACCGCTTCAGCGCCGCGGCCCGCGACCTCACGCCCGGTGGCGCGGCGCAGTCGGTGGTGGCGCAGCCCTACTACCGCGACGACTCCTGCTTCGACGACGCCACCGGCACGAACCCGGGCCGGCGGCTGCACCTGCGGTCGGCGGGCGAGCCGACCACGCTGCCCGACGGGACGCCGCGCCGGTGCTGGACGCCCGCCGACGGCCCGGTCGAGAGCGACCAGTTCTTCCAGGGCGACATCGGCACCCACGGCGTGCACCTGCTGTTCCTGGCCGACAGCGACAACGCGCGGCAGACCGTCCCGCTCGACGAGATCGTCATCGAGCAGCGGCAGGTCTTCCTGCCCGGCGACCCGGGCAACGTCGGTGAGCAGTACGGGCGCTCGTTCGAGAAGCCGCTCGTGGCACGGGCCTCCAGCGCCTCCTTCGCCGAGGCGCCGGCCGCGACCAGCCTCACCTGGACCGG
>JBAVRG010000436.1:0-3274 GCA_049694795.1 Mycobacteriales bacterium | reverse complement strand
GTACGCCCGCAGGTGCCACCGGCGCGGCTGGCCGCTCTCGGAGAGCGCGTGCCAGCGCAGCGGGCACAGCACGTACTTGCCGACGACCCAGGGCAGCAGCCCGAGCAGCACCGGCCACAGCGTGACGCGCGGCAGCGAGGGCAGTGTCAGAGCCGGTACGGCGAGCGCCACCAGTACGGCGACGAGACGTAGCAGACGGCTGTGCAGCAGACCACGAAGTCGGGCGGGCACCGGGCTCCTTCCGGGGAGGTGACTCCAGAGTGGTCGACGTTCCTGTGTGTTCCTTGAGAGCTGGGCGACCGGTGCGTCCGGTCGTGTCCGGAAAGTCGCGGTGAGAGCGGCGCGGGTCAGGCGGTGTGCTGCCCGTGGACGACGGCATGTCCCTTGCCGCGTGCGATCAGCAACCGGTTGACCGGCACCGTCACGGCGAAGGCCACGACCAGGCTCGCGACCAGCGACGCCCAGAACAGCAGGTCGGCCAGTCCGGCGTCGAGCGCCCCTGGGACCGCGACGATGAAGGCGTTGTCCACGAGCTCCATGACGGCGATGCTGACCGTGTCGGCAGCCAGCGCCACTGCCAGCGCAGCGCGCAGCGTGAGACCGGAGCGCAGCATCGGTACCATCGTGAGGCCGTAGCCGAACAGGAACGCCAGGGCGATCGACAGCAGGACGGACGTCAGGTTGGCCAGGCCCAGGGCGGTGGCGAGCACCATCCCGAGGACCTCACCGATGGCGCACCCGGTGAGGCAGTGCAGGGTGGCGGTGACGGCAAGAGCCGTCAGGTCGCGGCCTCGGGGGGTGTGCGCGTGGTCCATGTGCTCCCCCGTCAGGACGCGGCGGTGCGGAAGCTGCGCAGGCGCAGGCTGTTGCTCACGACGAAGACGCTCGACAGGGCCATGGCGCCGCCGGCGAGCAGCGGGTTGAGGAGCCCGAGAGCGGCAAGGGGCAGGGCCGCGACGTTGTAGGCGAACGCCCAGAACAGGTTGCCCTTGATGGTCCGCAGGGTCCTGCGGGCCAGACGGATGGCATCGGGAACCGCCCGCAGGTCGCCGCGCACCAGCGTGAGGTCGCCGGCCTCGATGGCGACGTCGGTGCCGGTGCCCATGGCGAGGCCGAGGTCGGCCTGGGCGAGCGCAGCCGCGTCGTTCACCCCGTCACCGACCATGGCCACGACCCTGCCCGTGCCCTGCAGGCGCTGGACGTGCGCGACCTTCTCGGCCGGAAGAACATCGGCGATGACCTCCTCGATGCCCACCGCCGCCGCGACCGCGTGCGCCGCCGCGGTGTTGTCGCCGGTCAGCAGCACGGGGGCGAGCCCCATCTGCTTGAGCTGGGCGACGGCCTCGGCACTGGTGGGCTTGACGGAGTCCGCCACCGTCAGGACGCCCCGTACCTGGCCGTCCCAGGCGGCGAGAACGGCCGTGCAGCCCTGGGACTCGGCGGCCTCCTTGGCCGCGGCGACCGAGCCGGGGAGCGCCAGGCTCCACTGCTCGAGCAGGGCTGGACGCCCGGCGAGGACGGCACGGCCCTCCACCACGCCCTGCACGCCGAGGCCCGCATGGCCGGTGAAGCCCTCCACGGGGGGCAGGTCGCCGTACCGGTCCTTGGCGGCGCGCGCGATGGCGCGGGCAACCGGGTGCTCGGAGCCGTCCTCGAGCGCGCCGACCAGCCTGAGCAGCTCGGTCTCGTCGGTCCCCTCGGCCGCGGTCACGGACTGCAGCGCCATGTGGCCGGTGGTGACCGTGCCGGTCTTGTCGAGGACGACGGTGTCGATGCGGCGGGTGCTCTCCAGCACCTGAGGCCCCTTGATGAGGATGCCGAGCTGAGCGCCCCGTCCGGTGCCCACGAGCAGCGCGGTGGGCGTCGCCAGCCCGAGCGCGCACGGGCACGCGATGATGAGGACCGCGACCGCCGCGGTGAACGCGGCGCTCGCGCCTTCGCCCAGGGCCAGCCAGGTGCCCAGCGTCGCCAGCGACAGCACGATCACGACGGGGACGAACACGGCGCTGACCCGGTCCGCGAGCCGCTGGACCTCGGCCTTGCCGCTCTGCGCCTCCGTCACCAGCCGGCCGATCTGGGCGAGCTGGGTGTCGGAGCCGACCCGGGTGGCGCGCACCACGAGCCGGCCGCCGGCGTTGACGGTCGCACCCGTCACGGCGTCGCCGGGGCCGACCTCCACCGGGATGCTCTCCCCGGTCAGCAGGCTCGCGTCGACCGCGCTGCTGCCCTCGATCACCTCGCCGTCGGTCGCGATCTTCTCGCCCGGCCGCACCACGAACAGGTCGCCCACGGCCAGCTGCTCCACCGGTACCCGGACCTCGCGGCCGTCGCGCAGCACGGCGACGTCCTTGGCCCCCAGCTCGAGGAGCGCCGTGAGAGCTGCTCCGGCACGGCGCTTGGCACGGGCCTCGAAGTAGCGGCCGGCGAGCAGGAAGACCGTCACGACCGCGGCGACCTCGAGGTAGATCTCGTCCGGCCCGCGGTGCCGGTCGACGGTGAGGCTGAGCGTCATCCGCATGCCGGGTTCGCCTGCCGTGCCGAGGAACAGCGCGTACAGCGACCAGAGCCAGGCCGAGAGCGTGCCCACCGAGATCAGGGTGTCCATGGTGGCCGCGCCGTGGCGCAGGTTGGTCCACGTGGCGCGGTGGAACGGCAGCGCTCCCCACACGACGACAGGGGAGGCGAGGGTCAGCGCGAGCCACTGCCAGTTCGTGAACTGCAGCGGGGGCACCATGGACAGCACCAGCACCGGCAGCCCCAGTACGGCGGAGATCACCAGCCGGTCGCGCAGGCTCCTGGTGGGGTCCTCCTCCTCGCCGGCAGCAGGGGGGGCCTGCAAGGAGGCGCCGTAGCCCGCGGCAGCGACCGTGCTGATGAGATCGTCGGTGCTCACGTTGTCGGGGAAGCTCACGCGCGCCTGCTCGGTCGCGAAGTTGACGGTGGCCGTGACGCCCTCGAGCTTGCCCAGCTTGCGCTCGATGCGGTGCGCGCAGGAGGCGCAGGTCATGCCGGTGATGGAGAGCTCGACGGTGCTCATCGCGGGCCGCCCAGCGGCGTCGCGGCGCTCATGTCAGCCGTCCGCGAGCTGGTAGCCGGCCTCTTCGACCGCGGCGCGCACCTGCGCGGCGTCCAGAGGCGCGGCGCTGGTCACGGTGACCCGGCCGGAGGCCAGGTCGACGGCGACGTCCCTCACGCCGGCCAGGGCGCTGATCTCCTCGGTGACGGAGGTGACGCAGTGGCCGCAGGTCATCCCGGTGACGGTGTAGCTGCTGGT
>JBAVRG010000435.1:0-18528 GCA_049694795.1 Mycobacteriales bacterium | reverse complement strand
CGCAGCGCCTGCACCGGCCCACCGCGCTCGCTGGCCGTCTCGGGCGCCGCGTCGGGGGTCGCGGTGAGGAACCGGTCGGGCAGCGACAGCTTCCAGAGCGTCCGGAGGGTCTGCGCGTACTGCCTGGGGAGCGAACCCGTGGTGTAGGGGAGGTCGTACTTCTCGCACAGCTCGCGGACCCGCTCGCTCATCTCGGCGTACCGGTTGCTGGGAAGGTCGGGGAACAGGTGGTGCTCGATCTGGTAGCAGAGGTTGCCCGACAGGAACGCCATCAGCGGTCCGGCCTCGAAGTTGGCCGAGCCGAGCAGCTGCCGCAGGTACCACTCGTGCGGCGTCTCGTCTGCGAGCTGCTCGAGCGTGAACTTCTCGGCGCCGTCGGGGAAGTGGCCGCAGAAGATGACCGTGTAGGACCACAGGTTGCGCATCAGGTTCGCGGTCGCGTTCGCGGTGACGGTGGACAGGAACTGCGGCCCGCTGAGCAGGGGGAACAGCAGGTAGTCCTTGCCGAGCTGGCGCCCGACCTTCTTGCCGATCTGCTTGAGCTGCCGCAGCGTCGTGCGCTTGTCCTTCTCGCCCTTGCGGATCTGCGCGATGTTGAGGTCGTGCAGCGCGACGCCGTACTGGAAGAGCGTTGCCAGCAGCGCGTTCGTCAGCGGCTGCGCGAGGTGCACGGGGTGCCACTTCTGGTCCCTGGTGACGCGCAGGATGCCGTACCCGACGTCGTCGTCCTTGCCGACGACGTTGGTGTACTTGTGGTGCACGTAGTTGTGGGAGTGCTTCCACTGCTCCGCCGGGCAGGTCGTGTCCCACTCCCAGGTGCTCGAGTGCACCTCGGGGTCGTTCATCCAGTCCCACTGGCCGTGGATGACGTTGTGGCCGAGCTCCATGTTCTCGATGATCTTGGCGAGCCCGAGCATCGTCGTGCCGGCCACCCAGGCGGGCGGGAAGCTGCTGGCGAACAGCGCCGCCCGACCGCCGGCCGCGAGCCCGCGCTGCAGGGCGATCGCGCGCCTGATGTAGGCGGCGTCCTGCGCGCCGCGACTGCTCTCGATGTCGCGGCGCAGCTGGTCGAGCTCCTGTCCCAGGTTCTCGACGTCCGCTTCGGTCAGGTGGGCGAAGGCCTTGATGTCGGTGACAGCCACGCGGGTCCTCTCCTTGGGGTCAGACGCCGAGGACGCAGTCGCCTGCGGCGGCGCAGATGCAGGTCTGGATGCGGTCGCCCTCGGTGTGGACGGCCCCGCTGCGCAGGTCGCGCACCGAGCCGGCCACGAGGGGGACGACGCAGCTCTGGCAGATGCCCATCCGGCAGCCGAACGGCAGCTGCACCCCAGCGGCCTCACCGGCCTCGAGCAGGGGAGTGGCGCCGTCGACCTCGGCGGTCCGGCCGCTCGCACCGAAGGTCACGGTGCCGCCCTCACCACCCGCGCCGTCGAGCTGCAACGAGAACCGCTCCACGTGCAGCCGCCCGGTGAGGTGCGCCGACTTCCAGTGCCGCTCAGCGGCTTCGAGCATCGGAGCGGGTCCGCAGGCCCAGGTCTCGCGCTCGGTCCAGTCCGGCACCAGGTCCGGCAGTCGGCGCATCTCGAGGATGCCCGTGGTGTCGGTGTGCCGGACCTGCAGGCGCAGCCCCGGGTGCTGCCGCTCCAGGTCCTCGAGCTCGCGGGCGAAGAGCACGTCGGCCGCGGTGGGCGCCGAGTGCAGCAGCACGACGTCGGGCAGCGTGCCCCGGCGGTGCAGCATCCGCAGCATGCCCATCACCGGCGTGAGCCCGCTGCCGGCGGTGAGGAACAGGATCTTCTGAGGCGGCGGGTCCGGCAGCACGAAGTCGCCCCGCGGCGCGGCCAGCCGCACGATCGTGCCCGGATCGAGGCCCTCCACCAGGTGCTGGCTGAGGAACCCCTCCGGCATGGCCTTCACGGTGATGCTGATCGTGCCGTCCTCCTCGGTGGGGACCGACGTCAGCGAGTACGACCGCCAGTGCCAGCGCCCCTCGACCTGCACGCCGATGCCGACGTACTGCCCGGCCTGGTACTGCGAGGACCAGCCCCAGCCCGGCTTGATCACGAGCGTGGCCGCGGTCTCGGTCTCCGGTCGTACCTCGACGACCACCCCACGCAGCTCGCGGGCGCTCCACAGCGGGTTGAGCAGGTGCAGGTAGTCGTCGGGCAGCAGCGGCGTGGTGAAGCGGCTCAGCAGCCCGCGCAGCAAGCCCGCGTCCGGCGGCTCCTCGGGCGACTCCTGTACGGCGGACCGCACCGCAGCCGGAAGGCCTTCCGCCGCCGGGGCGGCGAGCCGGCGGCGCAGCCCGGTCAGCAGGTCGAGCGCTGCGTGGCGGAGCTCGGTCGTCACGTCCTGCCCCACGGCGACCTCCGCGATCATGTGTGAAGGTGATTCACAGATAACGTCACTGGTAACACTGCCCTCGTGCTTTCCGAAGGAAACGCCGGAGTCGACGGGCGCAGGCTGCGCTGGGCCGAGCACCGGGTCGCCCGCCGCACCGAGCTGATCGAGGCGGTGATCACCACCGTGCGGGCCCGTGGTCCGGTCATCGACCTGGACGACGTGAGCGCGGTGTCCGGCATCGGGAAGGCGGTGCTCTACCGCTACTTCGACGACAAGGCCGACCTGTTCCTCGCTGTGGGGCGGGAGGTCGCCGAGCGCATCTCCTCCGCGGTCGTGGCCGCCGTCGACGGGCAGCGCGAACCACGGGCGATGCTCGCGGCCGGCATCGCCGCTTTCCTGCGCTGCGTCGACGAGGACCCCGACCTGTACCGCTTCGTCGTGCACCGCCCGCTGACTGACCAGGCCGTGCGCGACCACAGCGCAGTCGTGGGCGAGCACATGAGCCGGCTGATCGGTGACCTGCTGCGCGCTGCCGGCCTGGACAGCGGGGTCGCCGAGCCGTGGGCCTTCGCGATGGTGGGCGCCGTCCGGGCCGCCGCCGAGCGCTGGCTCGACCAGCGCACGCTGACGCGTCCTGCGTTGGCGGCCCACCTCACCGACCTGCTGTGGTCGGGGGCGGGAGCCGCCAGTCCTCAGAAGCCGGCTCGGCGGCGGAGCGCGCGCGGACGGCCGTCCGGGTCGTAGACCCGGTGGTAGAGGGCGGTGGCCCAGCACCTGGTCGTGGCCGACAGGGCGGGGTCGGCGAGGGGCCTCAGCCTGCCCGGGGGGCGTGGACCGGCGCAGCCGCCGTCGTACCAGCGCTGGAGCGCAGCGGCCGACTCGGCCATCCGCTGGAAGGCGGACCGCGGGTCGACGAGGCCGTCGTCGTCGCCCTGCTCGAGGTGCTCCCGCACGAGCTGCAGCCTCAGCTCGCGCGCGTACCGGCGCGCGCCGTCGCCGAGCCCGCCGGGGTCACGAGGCTCGCGGTCGTCGCGGGTCTCGTCGAGCACCGCCGCGCTCAGCTCCGAGTCGTGCGTCCAGGAGCGACGGTTGACGTTGTCCGAGCCGATCGTGGCCCAGGTGTCGTCGACGACGCAGACCTTGGCGTGGACGTAGACCGGGGTGCCCGCGCGGTTCTCGATGCCGTAGACCCCGACGCGGTCGCCGCCGGCCTCCCGGATCGCCGACAGCGCCCGCTCGCGTCCGATCAGGTTGGGCGGCAGCGAGAACCGACCGTCCTGGTCCGGGTGGTGGGGGAGGACGGCGACGACGTACAGGTCCGGGTTGCGGCGCAGCGCGTCGGCGAAGGTCTCCGCGACCTCGGCCGACCAGAGGTACTGGTCCTCGAGGTACACCAGGGCGCGGGCCCGCTGCAGCGCCTTGGTGTAGCCGCGCGCGACGCTGCGCTCCCCATCCGGTGCGAACGCGTAGCCACCGAGCCGCTTCGGGTAGGTCCTCAGCAGCTGCACCGCGTGCGTCCCGGCGGCAGGGGGGTCGGGCAGCTGCGGTGGCAGGGCGCCCGGGCGCTCGTCCTCGCGTCGCAGCAGATCTGTGAACCGGTGCAGCGGGTTGCGGGTCAGCGGTTGCGGGTCCTCCCACCGCTCCCGGAAGACGGTCTCCACGTCGCCGACGACCGGCCCGCGAAGAGCCACCATGGCGTCGTGCCACGGCGGCCTGGGGCCGTAGACCTCGGCCATCGGCTGCCGTTGCGGGTCACCGCGGTGGGTGGCGTCGTCCCGTCGTGAGTGGCACAGGTCGATGCCGCCGACGAACGCGACGTCCTGCTCCGGGCGGCCCGGGTGCCTGAGCACCACGAACTTCTGGTGGTGCGAGCCGCCGGTGCGCACCCGCATGTCGAGCAGGCACTTGCCTCCCGCCTGCTCGATCTCGTCCCCGAGGTGCCGGTTCTCGGCGGCGCTGAAGGCCAGCCGGTCCAGGTGCGATCGCCACACCAGACCGCGTACGACGACCCCCCGCTCTGCAGCACGGCAGAACGCCTCCGACACGGAGCTGTCGGGGGCGTCGGTGAGCTGCTGGTCGGGATCGCCGCGCCAGTCGGTGAACAGGAGCAGGTCGCCGGCGCGCAGCGCGCTCACGCAGCGGAGCAGCTCGGCGAAGTAGGACGCCCCGTGGACCAGCGGCGTGGCCTCGTTGCCCTCGGACCAGGCCAGACCACCCGGGCGCCTGCTGTCGAGCCTGGTCGAGCTGTTACCGCGCTCGTCGGGGCGAAGGAACCAGGAGGCGGACACGATGCCGTCGTCCTGCCCCTCGTGATCGCGCGTCAAGCCTGCAGCTCCCTGGCTCGGCGTCAGCCTTCCTGCCGCGGACACGATGACCTTCCCCAGTGCACGACATTTCGCCCGAATCACATGACAGCTCGATGAACGGGCAGCACGGGACCCGGCGACCGCCGACGGTGGCGCAGTGGAGATCAGGTGGCTGCGCACGAGAGACGCCGTGTGACGACGTCGTCGGCGACCGCGAGCAAGGCCCTCCACCTCCCCACCCAGCGCACGTCTCCCGAGGCTCTCCCCGTGGGTGTGGCACGGGTCGTGCTGATCCCTGCCCACAACGAGGGCGGCCTGATCGCGGCCACGCTCCGCTCCGTCTTCGCCCAGTGCGACGAGCGCGACCGGGTCATCGTTGTCGCCGACAACTGCACGGACGACACGGTGGCGGTCGCGCTGCGGGCCGGTGCCGAGGTCGTCGAGACCGCCGGCAACGCGCACAAGAAGGCGGGAGCCCTGAACCAGGTGCTCGACGTACTGCTCGAGACCTGCCCCGACGAGCAGCCCATCCTGGTGATGGACGCGGACACGACCCTGCAGCCGGGCTTCCTGTCGACGGCGACCGGGGTGATGGCGAGTCAGGCGGCGTCGGCCGTCGGGGGGATCTTCTTCGGCCAGAGCGGCGGGGGGCTGCTCGGCCTGTTCCAGCGCAACGAGTACCTGCGCTACTCGCGTCAGGTGCAGAGCAGCGGGCGGGTGTGGGTCTTGACCGGCACCGGGACGGTCTTCCGCGCCGGGGCGCTGCGCGACGTGCTGCAGGCGCGCCGCGACGGGCGGCTCCCGGGAGCACCGGCGGTCTACGACACCCTCGCGCTGACGGAGGACAACGAGCTCACGCTCGCGCTGAAGACGCTCGGGCACCGCTGCCTGAGCCCGGTCGGCTGCCGGGTCGAGACCGAGGTGATGCCGACCTGGGGCCGGCTGTGGCAGCAGCGGCTGCGCTGGCAGCGCGGGGCGCTCGAGAACCTGCGCAGCTACGGGTGGACCTCGACGACCCGGCCCTACGTCCGTCAGCAGCTCATGATGGCCCTCGGCGTCGTCATGCTGTGGCTCTACCTCGCGATGACCGCGCTCGCCCTCGGCGCCGGTCAGCGCCTGCAGCTCTCGCCGCTCTGGGCCGTGGTCACGGCCGTCTTCGTGGCCGAGCGCGTGCTCACGGTGCGTCGTGGTGGGTGGCGCAGCATGGCGGTGGCCGCACCCCTGTTCATCGAGCTGTTCTACGACGTGTTCGTGCAGCTGGTCTTCGTCAAGGCCAGCGTCGACGCTCTCCGGCGGGCCGAGGCCCACTGGGGTCGGACCTGAGAGGACGAGCCCCTCATGTACACCAAGCCGCCTGTCGTCGCCGGCGGAGCCGTCGGCACGGGAATCGCCTCCGCGCAGGGCGACCCGGTGTCGACTGCGGCCGCGAGCGCCCTGCACGGCCACCTCGCCGAGGCCGCGAGGCAGCTCGGCGCGCTGCCGCGCACGGGCCTGAGCATCATGTGGCTGCTCGTCGCCGGGTTCACCCTCGTCGTCTGCGGACTGGCGCTCATCAGCCTCACGGCGAGGCCGCGGCGAGCGGTCACTGCCTCCGCCCGCCTGGCGATGCTGGCCGCCGGGCCGCTCCGCAGCGAAGGGCCGGGGTGGCCCACCGTCTCCGGTCGGTGGTCGTGAGGCGGCTGCCGCCGGCGTGAGTGGCCGGCCCGCTACGTCGCCGAGCTGTGGTTCGTCAGGGGCACGTACGTGCGGCACGGCTCGCTGCGCAGACTGCCGCAGGACGGCTGGGCCGCGGCCGTGACGCCCGGAACCACCGGGAGGACGACGCTCGACGGCATCGTCGGGGACAGCATGATCGAGACGGTCGAGGTTCCCTGGGCGGGGATCGGCGCGTTGAACGACCACACCGGCTGGGTGCCGTTGGGGGCCGCGATCGTGATGCGCAGACGGGTGCCGGCGCGGTACGTGTGCCCCTCGTAGTACAGCGGGATGACGACCTTGGTGAAGGCGTTGCTCGGCATCCTCTGGGCGTCCCGGCTGGCGAAGCTCGGCACCGGCTCGAGCGCAGTGCTCGGGTGGCCGAACATCGTCGTCGACCCAGTCGCGAGCGCGCGCTCGCTGCCGCGGATCCAGCCGTCCTGGACGAACGTCTCCTTGCCGGAGGCGTCCACCTCGCTGACCGTGGCCTGGAAGTCGACGTCCGGGGTGGAGGAGCGGGCCCACACCGTCACGGCGCCGGCGCCGACGACGGTCAGGTCCTTGGTCAGGGGTGCGCTGACGTAGCTGACCGCCGTGCCGTCGGGGTTGGGCTTCCAGTTCCACGACCACTGGCTGGCGTTCCCCCACAGGCCGCCGCCACCGGTGCCGCCGGTGAAGTCCGCGAGCGGCAGCGCCCGCGGGTCGGCGCTGTAGGTGTCGATCTCGCCGGTCGTGGGGGGTGCGTCGGCGAGAGCGCCGGACGGGCCGAAGAACCAGGTGCGGGCCGTCGTGCCCGGGACGGGGAACGTCGAGAAGCTGCCTTCGTACGAGGCGTACGGGTCACCGGCCTGGCCGGCCATCGCGGGGCCCTTGCCGGCGCCGTTGTCGAAGAGCACCCGCACCTGCGGCAGCGCCTCGAAGGCGGCGAGCGCGCCGGCGTACGTCGGCTGCGCCCAGATCGGGTCGGGCGGCAGGACGACGGCGCTGTTGCTGATGCCCATCGCCTGGTTGTAGATCACGGGCGCGACGACAGCTGAGCCGGCGGCGAGCTCGCCAGGGGCGATGTTCGCGACGTAGAGCTGCAGGAAGTCGTACCACCGGGTGTAGGTGGCCGGGTCGAGCGAGTCGATGTGGGCGCCGTTGGTGAAGGTGAACCACTTCCTCTTCGTGCCCGTGAACTGCCGGACCAGGTTGGCGCAGTGCCCACCGGTCTGCTCGTCCTGCCACTGGCAGGCCAGGAACGTCGGGACCTTGATCTTGTGGACGAACGTCACCGGGTCGATCGAGTCGATGTACGCCGTCTTGTCGTAGTGGCTGTTGTCCTTGATGGCCTGCTGGAGGTCCTGGGCCTTGCCGTGCAGCGCCTGGTTGGCCTTGCAGGTGGTGTCGCCGTTCTGGATCCGCTTCCACGCCCACGCCTGGCCCTTGGTCGGGCCGGACACCTGCGCGCTGGCCTGGCGCTCCAGCGCCCACGGGACGGCGAAGCCGGTGTTGAGGATGCCGCCCGGGTAGAGCGTGGTCGGCGTGGCGTCGATGACCGACAGCGGCGAGATCGCGGCGAGCGACGGCGGCTGGGTCGCCGCCGTGAACAGCTGGCTGATCCCGCCGTACGAGATGCCCATCATGCCGACCTTGTGGCCCTTGACCCAGGGCTGCGCGGCGACGGTCTCGACGATGTCGTAGCCGTCCAGGCTCTGCAGCGTGTCGAAGAAGCTGAACGCGCCACCCGAGCAGGCGATGCCGCGCATCGTGATGTCCACGACCGCGAAGCCCATCGCGTTGGCGAGGACCGCGATGCCGCTCTCCGGGCCGGCCGGGTTGGCGTAGCCGTAGCCGGAGTACTCGATCAGGGTCGGGTACGGCGGGGCGAACGCCGGTCCGGCAGGCAGCGTGACGTCGGGGGTGCCGAGCCCGGCGGGGACGGTCGGCGGGTGCACCGTGTAGGCCAGCTGCGTGCCGTCTCGGGTCGTGAGGTAGCCGTAGCCGTCGTCGGTGATGCTCTGCTTGTAGAAGGAGGTGTCCCACGGCTTGCTCGCGGCGTCGTGCACCGTGACCGGCGCGGACGTCGTGCCTGCCTTCAGGCGGTAGCCGGTGCCGGGCCGGACGTCGCGGAACAGCACGCCGCCCTCGGTCGTGGCGTTCTGGGTCGCGACCGTCCTGCCGTGACCGTCGAGCAGGCTGACCTTGGCGCCGGCGGCGACACCGGTCGCGTAGACCTGCTCCACGCTGCCGTGCGCGGTGAGCGGGACTGCGGCCTGCGCGCCGGCGACAGCGACGGCCCCGCCCGTGAGCAGCGAGCCCGCCAAGGAGATCCGGAGCCACGCTCCACGCCTACGCACGATGCAACACCCTTCGCTGAACGTGAACGTCCTTCGGAGGTGTTTCGACGCCGGGCCGGGTGGTCCTGCTCCGCAGCGGCGAGTTCCGCGGACCTGCCCCGCGCCAGCCGCGTGGCCGCTGTCCACAACCTCTGTGGTGAAACGGGCAAAAGCGATCTAGCCTCCCCGGCGTGGCGGGGGTGGAGACGGTCGAGCACGAGGTCCGCGAGCTCGTGCGGCGCCGCGGCCTCGACCCGGTCGCCGACCGCGCCGCTGTGCGGCGCCTCGTCGAGGAGGTGGTCGCCGACTACGACGAGCGGGCCCTCGGCTCCGCCCTCCCGCCACTGACCGACCCGAGGCAGGCGGCCCGCAGCGTCTACGACGCGGTAGCGGGCTTCGGTCCGTTGCAGCGGCACCTCGACGACCCCACGGTCGAGGAGATCTGGATCAACGAGCCCGGCCGGGTCTTCGTCGCCCGCCGGGGCAGGTCGGAGCTGACCAACACGATCCTGGACGAGGGCCAGGTCCGCGACCTGGTCGAGAAGATGCTGAAGACCACCGGACGCCGGGTCGACCTGAGCACTCCGTTCGTGGACGCCATGCTGCCCGACGGCTCGCGGCTGCATGTCGTGATCCCGGACATCACGCGGCGGCACATGTCCGTCAACATCCGCAAGGTGTAACAGCAGGGACACCTGTGGCCTATCCTCATCGTCAGCAGTGGCGTTGCGTTCCTGAGTTCTCGCACCTGCACCTAGGACTGCAAGGAGTCCGGTGCCGATGCCTACGTTCGTTCGCCTCGATGAGGCCGCTGACCTCTACCTCCGCCGCCAAGCCCACGGACGCCCCTCCGTGTACGCGAATGACCTGTCGGTCGTCACGCGGTTCAGGCGGCACGTCGGCAACATCCAGTTGCGACACCTCACGTCCGACCACCTCGTGCGCTACTTCTTCGGGGACCCCAGTACCGGGGCATCAGACTGGAGAGGGGTCCTCGCAGGCTCGGGAGGCCAGGTGGCGATCAGCACGACCACGGCCCGTCATTACCGCAGTCGTCTCCACCAGTTCTTCACGTTCTGCCGAGGCAACGGCTGGATTCGCATCGACCCGCTCATCAACATCCCGAAGTTCCCTAAGAGCCCCAGCCCTCGCCACCGGGTCAGCCCCCTCGTCCTGTCGGACCTTCTCGACGCGGCTGCGAGTCCCCGTGACCGGGCCTTCCTGTCGTTCGCCATGAACACCGGCGCACGGGCCGGGGAGATTTGCTCGGTGAAGGTGAGTGACCTTGACCTGGCCGGGGGGAGCGTCGCGCTCGCCATTACCAAGACCCACGTCTACGACGACGACATGGCGATCTCGTCGGACCTGGACACGGAGATGCGGCGCTGGCTCGTGGCCTATGCGGAGGAGGCCGGACCCCTCCAGCCCGACTGGTATCTCTTCCCCACGCAGACAGCGCCCCTCTTCCAGAAGTGGGGGAGAGACGAGGACGGCAATGCCGTAGTCGCTCTTGGTCGGCAACGGCTGCGACCCACACACCGGATCGCCCATCCCGAGAAGATCGTGCAACGTGCCCTGGCAGGTCTTGGCCTGGAGTGGCGAGGCAGGGGGGTCCACACCGTCCGGAGGACCGTGGCGCGTGCCCTCTACGACCACGCACGAGCAGCCGACCTCGACGCAATCCGCGTCGTCCAAGCCTTCCTTCACCACGAGCGCCAGAGCACCTCCGAGATGTACATCGGGATCGACCCCGACAAGGAGGCCCGCAACGCGCTCCTGCGCGGTCAGCCCTTCCTGAGTGCCATCGTGGATCGCAACAACGTCACCAGCCTGGATGAGGCCCGAGGCAAGCGGGACACCGGAGCCTCCTAGGTCGAAGTGCCAGTCTCCGGTCCTCGCGGACCGGGATGCCCGTGACGGTTGTTTCGCTGCTGGTCGTAGTGCGACCGGCAGAGACCGAGTCCGTGTGCAGGTCGTTCACAGTCCTGCCTCATGCAAACGTGCCCTTCGGCGCGGACAATCGGCCCTCCGAGCACGCCGGTCCCGACCAGTCTTCTCCTGTGCGTGGCGCAGAGCCCGTGCGCCGCGTGCGTCCTGCCGCAGCCCTCCACGGTGCAGGTTGTGTAGAAGCCCTGAGGGGTCCTGGTGATTACTTCGACCGCACCGGGACTCCCCGTTGCCAGGAGGCGGTGGTAATGCCGCTTGCAGAGACCCCTGCCGCGTGATGGCTGCTCACAGCCGTCAAGGGAGCAGGGACCGACCTGAGGCTTCCGCATCGGCTCCAGCGGACCTACGTCGCCCGTGACCAGACGACGCCGGTAGTGGAGGCGGCAGAGCCCTTTGGAATGCAGGGATCGCTCGCAGCCCTCGACGCCGCACGACCCCTCCACGGCGAGGACGGTAGTCAGGGGGCAGGGCTGTGGACAACGACCGAGGCAGGGTGGCGATCTTTGCCAGTCTCTTCGCGTCGGCGGGGCTAGGCATGGCACGCAGGCTGTCGGGGGCTCTACCGTCTGACCGTGGCGTTGGCGACGTGCAAGCACTGCGGAAAGCCTCTGGTGATGGACACCTCTCGCAGATGCCGCTTCTGTGGCAGGAAGGCGGGGGTCTTCCACTCGATGGGCGGGGAGAAGACCTTCACGCGGAAGGGTGCTGTGAGGGTCCTTAAGCGCGACATCAAGGCCGAGGAGAAGCGACTCAGCAAACTCCAAACCAGGCTCAACGTCTCAGTGGGTGTGGGAATGACCTGGCAGGAGGCCGAGAGGCTCGCCTGCAAGTGGCTTATCTCCCGTGGCTACCGGGACGCAGCCGTTACGGCGGCTGGTGCCGATGGTGGGGTGGACATTCGCTCGCGCAAGGTGGTGGCGCAGGTAAAGCACCAGGTCAAGGCTGTAGGTGTCGCCGAGGTGCAGCGGCTCGCCGGTATCGCGGGCCACGACGGGAAGAAGGGCTTCCTCTTCTCGTCGGGTGGCTTTACCCGGCCAGCCATCGAGCGAGCGAAGGCGATGGGAGTCATCCTGGTGACCTTCGAACCGTTCAAGATCGTTTCTTAGGACGATGACGCGAGGGGTGTTGCGCAACTCATGCGTGTCTGAGGGGGCTTGAACGAGTACCCCAACTGCTTGTGCGCGGAACGTTCAGCCTCCCGGCATGATGGGCGGCATGACTCCGCTCCCTCCCGGCATTACGAAGTTCTTCTACGTGAACGAGGAACTCGCGGTCCTGAATGGCGCGGTGTCCGTTCCGCTCGACACCCGCGTAGAGATCGGGACAACCGACTACGTGGTCAATCGTGTCCGGATTAGCGTTCGCGCAAACTGCTTTGACCTCTACTACGAGTGCCACAAGGCAGAGGTGACCGGCTCCGAGCCGGACGTGCGATAGCGCCAGGTGGCCCCTAGGAGCACCACCTGGGCTTGAGGTTCTGGCAAGCAGGTGTCTGGCCTAGCCTCGTGACCATGAGTGCGGACCTCCTCGACCGGCTGCTGCCGGTGGGCACCCTCGTGCTCGGCACACTTCTCGGCACCGTCCAGAGCGGTGTCCAGGGCCGCTCACAGGCGCGTCAGGCGGCGAGTGATCTCCTCGCGGAGCACCGCCGCTTTGTGTACGACAAGGAATCCGAGAAGTGCTGGCTCGAGTTGCAGGTCTACCTGGGGCGTCTCCGGGGTCGATTGCGGTCAGCCGGTGTGCCCTTGGAACCCATCCAGGCGTTCGATGCTGGAGCCAATCGTCTTTGGAATGCCTTCAAGGACTCGGGCGACCCGGAGATTGGCTACTACTACGAGCCGAAGGACGCAGAACCGCTCGACCGGGCGCTGGAGGCACTACGTGTATGGCTGGACCACCCATGGCGTCCTTGGAAGCGGCATCGGCGTCTTAGAGGGCTGGGCTAACGGGGAGGTTCGATTGGACTACCTGACCCACATCTGACCAGCCAAGGTGGTAGGCATCGCGGCGTGACGGCCCCAACCCAGCCACCGGCATCGCCGCACCTTGCGGCGCTTCGGGGCCATCCTCATCGCAAGACCAACTTCATGGAGCAGCACCAGATCGCTTACCTGGGGGCTATCGCAGCGTCGTCCGGGTGTGTCTTGGCGAAGCCCGAGATTGACGACGGCATCGACGTAATCGCCATGCACAAGCACGTCAGCCACACGGCGATGCCAGACCACGTGGCACGGCTTGAGATTCAGTTGAAGGCCACCGGCAAGCCGTTGCCCAAGGGTGCACGGTCGATCTCGGTAGACATGGAGCGGGAGCGCTGGGAGGACTTCAACACGGTCTCCCCGATCATCCACAAGATCGTGGTGATCATGAGCCTGCCGAGAGACCAGTGGGACTGGACGAGAGTCACGAGGAAGGAACTGGCCGTCCGTCACACGGCCTTCTGGGTCAACATCGCTGGTCAGCCTGACAACGGAGCCAAGCGCCCGACCGTCGCAGCGCCGTTGTCACAGGTCTTTGATGACATTGCCCTCTGCGCGATCATGGAGCGCATTGGCAAGGGGCTGACACCGTGACCCAGATGACCGTCAACACGATGACGGCACTCCTCAAGCATTTCGGCTGGACGCCCGTTGGCCTCCGCGACCATGCCTATGAGGTGTGGGTATTCGATGACGAAGAGATTGTGCTTCCGCTTGCCACTGAACGCGGCGACTTCGCTGGGCTTATGCGTCGTGCCCAGAGTGCCCTGGAGCATAGATACGGGCGCTTTGCAGTGGAGGCCATTGAGAGCCTCCAGGTCCGCGAGAGCGCGGCCCTCGACGCCACCAAGTGGCATCAGGAAACCCCTGTGCAGGGTGGCCTGATCGGCTGGCAGCAAGGGGAGACGCTGTACCGCAGTGCCCGTGCTCAGTTGATGGCTGCGGCTCGCTCCGCGCTGGAGAGCCGTCGTTACCACGGAAACAGCGGGAGTCACCTGGCGAGAGCCTTCCTGGACAGGACTCTCATGGGCCAGACCGAGCCGGGAAGTTTCGTGATAACCGCCTTTACCCCTGGGGGCACGCGCTTCTACGCCTCGAAGACGGCAGAGGACCAGGCAAGCGTGCGTGGCGAAGACCTCTACGGCGTTCAGTCCGTTACTGGCGCGGACGTACTGGACACCTTCAAGGCGGCGCTGGCGGCTACCCGCGAGGTTCTGGACACCTACCGGACCAAGCCTCGGATCGAGCAGTTCCGAGAGGTCGTGGGCGATGGTGTGTCCTACGAGTTGCTCCTGGCCCTGAGCGAAGTGGCCGCCACCGGGCAGGTCGGCATTGATGTGGATGCGCTTCCCCTCGGAGGTGCGGACAGGGTGCCGAGGTATGCGGTCTCCTTTGAACCGCCCGACTCGACAGTCCTGCGGAGCGCCGCAACGTCCTTCGCCCAGGACCCCGAACCTCAGTCCGTCGCCGTAACGGGGGAGGTGACCCTCCTCAGCCGCACGGTCGAGGAGGACCAGTTCGCTCGGCTGATTCGCTTGCAGGTCTTCACGGGGGCTGGCATCCGTCGAGTGCGCGTGCGACTCAGTGAAGAGGACTATGAACTCGCTCAGGGCGCTCACCACGATGAAGTAATGCTTCGGGTCTCGGGAATCCTGACGCGGGAGGCCAACTTCTGGTGGATCACCAACCCCACCTCCGTCGAGTTGGTTGAGCCAGTGGAACAGGTCATCGAACCGGGTGCCCCTGAGGACACGACCATCACGATTGACGAGTTCCTGGAGGAGTCGGACTAGCCGCCTCGCGCCTTGCGCTGCCGGTCGTAATGGCGGCGAGCATCTCCTCGCGAGGCTCCGCCAACCACGTGAGCCAGCCCTCCTGCGACGTGAGCGGAGGGTGGGTGGGTGGACGTTCGGGCGCAGCGAGGCGCTACGGGCTTCGCACACTGGTCCGGTCAGTAGAGCCGGGTGAGGACGGCTCGGTCCTGCTCGGAGAGCCGCGCTGGTTTGCTGGTGAGCCAGTCGGCCAGGTGGTCGGCGTCGATGTAGGTGACGCCGCGGCGCTCCTGCACGCGGTCGGGGAACTCACCCCAGATGGCGACGACGGGCGTTACCGAGATGCGGCGGTCACTGAGTGCCTTGATCGCAGTGCTGGCACCGCCAGCAGCGCCGCGCATCCGATCAGGCAGACCCCGCCACTCCCAGACGGCATCGGGGTCATGGTCGGAGGCGACCACCGGGCCGTCGCTGGTGATGGTCGTGATGCCCTGGTGCCACGCCTTGCTGTCGATCAGGAAGACACCGGGTGGTCCGATGACGAGGTGGTCCACGTTGCCGTACCGGCCTTGCAAGTCGTGGCGCACAGTCCACTCGGCACCCAGTCGGGCGAGCACCTTGCCGGTGGCCTTCTCTCCCTCGGCCCCGATGCGCCACTTCTCGATGTATGACGGCAACGCGAAGTCGCGGAACATCATCCACGTGGCGATGAGCGCACCGCCCGCAGCCGAGAAGTAGAACGTCACCGGGTGGCGCTGGTCCGCGCCGATGAACAGGCACACCGTGCCACCCCCGAGGAACACCCAGCGCAGACCGCGCAGTCGAGCCCGCCGCCACTCACCGGCCATCCTCTTGAACTTGGCATCGGCGCTGCCGCCTGCTCGTTCACTACCGGGAAGCACGTCGTTGGTCACCTTCGGTAACTCGGCGCGGATCGTGATCAACTACAGCCAGGGGGTAATGCCCTCGGATGTCGCTACCAGGCCGTACCTTCCGGGCCATGACCACCGGACCCAGCCTCGGACGCCTCGCCCTGGTGCCGCCCCGTGAGATATGGCCCCACGAGGCCCACGACTTCACGCCCTGGCTTCTCTCCAACGCCGACGTGCTGTCGGACCTCCTGGGCATGGACCTCGATCTGGAGGTCGCGGAGCACCCGGTGGGCGGATTCAGCCTGGACCTGCTCGGTCGTGACACAGCGACAGGGCGGGTAGTAATTGTCGAGAACCAGTTGGAGGTCTCCGACCACACGCACCTCGGTCAACTCCTCACCTACGCCGCTGGCACCGACCCCACCACCATCGTCTGGGTGGCCCCGGCGTTCCGCTCGGAGCACCGCGCCGCGCTCGACTGGCTGAACACACGCACCGACGAGAACACCCGGTTCTTCGGTGTCGAGATCGCGGTGGTCCGCATCGGTGACTCCGATCCCGCTCCCATGTTCAAGTTGATCGCCCAGCCCAACGACTGGGAGAAGACCGTCCGTGCTGCCACGTTGTCGGGGGAGGGCCTTACCGAGAAGGAGGCCCAGTTCCAACGCTTCTGGACCCGCTGGCAGGACTTGGTGACCAGCGAGAGGCAGGGCTGGTCGCGTGCCAGCGTCGCGCCCAAGGGGGCCTGGTTCTCGATGACGGCGAGGACCAACGGTGCCACCTACTACGGAGGGTTCACCAGGGCTGGGTTGGTGAGCCAACTCTGGTTCGAAGACCGAGACGCCAGTGTGAACGAGGGACGGCTCACCGCGCTCTTGGAGCAGCAGGAGGTGATGGAGGCGGCGTACACCGGGGTGATTTCGTTCGAGGCAATGCCGGGGAAGAAGGCCACGAGGATGGGCGAAATCCTTGACGGAGCCTCGATTGCCCAGGAGGACCGCTGGGATGACTACCTGGCGTGGTTGCTGGATCGACAGACTCGTCTCCGGGCGGCAATCGACGCCGCCGGTGGCATTCCACTCGTCGTTACAAGCGACTGACCTTCGATACGGCAAGTGGCGATCTCGGCGTGCGGATGTTGGTCACGGATGGCGTCCGCCACGCTAGGCCGAAGGGCGACCTCTTCGCTTCTTGGCGGGCGGCAGCAGGTCCCCTGGCGTAGTGCCGAGTGCCGACGCCAGCGCGTAGAGGTTCAAGACGGCCACGTTTCGCAGCCCGTTCTCCACCTGGCCGATGTACGTGACGTGCAGGTTGGCTGCGTCAGCCAACTTCATCTGGGTCATCCCTCGCTCGGCGCGGAGTGTCCGGACCCGATAGCCGAAGTCCCTGAGGAGTCGCTTCTCCTCTTCGGTACGGCTGGACTGGGGCACCTCCCAACCCTCAAGAGATCATGACTATGCGTCGATAGAATCCGAGTCCGGTTGCTGCCCTTCTTCGCGCTCGATGCGACGGACGCATAGCGGACGACCGGGGGGGGATCACAGTGCGCCAGTGTGCGTTGGGCCATGAGGTGCCCGTTGGACGCTTCTTGTGCCCGCAGTGCGGGATGAGCGTGATGCCCGTCGCAGCCACTGAGCCGCCTGCGGTCCCGGAGGGGACGGAGACCCCGGTCGAGGCTCCCAGCACCCCCGTGGAGGCCACAGCGCCCTCGCCTGACGTATTCCCGCCGCCCACCCCGGCGATGCCCGCCGCACCGGCACCGATGCCCCCAGCGCCAGCCTCTCCGGTCCCTGCACCTGAGGGGCCCAACACGGGCAGCCCGACCTCGCGCCCGCTCGTCGCGGCCCCGGTGTCTGCCCCGGAGCCGGTGGTCCAGGCACCTCCCGCAGCGCCTCCTCAGTACAGCCCGGACGGCAAGTGGTACTGGGATGGGGGCCAGTGGACACCCGTCGCTGCACCGCCGCAGCCGAGTCTGACGACGGAGGCCCCGTCCGCCACGGTCACCGGCGACCATCTGCTGCCTGCGCCAGGTTCACCCCTCGACCCGAGACCGCTCTGGAACCGTCTCTTCGCCACGAGGCGACGCACGGTCGCGCTGCTTGCCGCCATCCTGCTGCTCGGGGTCGGCGGGACGGTGCTGACCTCCAGAGGTGGCTCGGGGTCTGCCAACGGCGGCAGCGGCGACTCTGCTGCGGAGGCGTTGCAGGTGGGGTCGCATCAGTGGTGCGCGGCGCTGCTGATCAGAGACCTCGACTACGCCAACCAGCAAACAAGCCTGAGCGAGTATTACGCCAAGATCGCGCCGATGCTCTCGGTTCTGACCTCACGAGACGTAATGGGCAGCACCATGGCTTCCCTGACCAACAGTCAGAGCACGGGCGCGGTCGGGTCTGTCTCTGATGAGTACGCGACCTCGATGGGCGTGGTGATCAGGAACCTCGTGGGGCTCGCACGACAGATGCCCACCGTCAACATGCAGTACGTCCACTCCCAGGCCAGGATCGCCTGCGACGCTGATTCCCGTCTCACCGGACACCCCGCGAGCGACAGCAGCGACACGTCTACCTCACCGACGTAACGGCGGTGGTGGGACATCGTTTGCTGGCGATGCGCCCAACTCACGACTTCTTTGGTGATCGCACCTAGGAATCTTGGTACCGAGGACCATCTCGACCCCGGAGCGCACCAAGGAACCTGGGGTCTGGAGGGCGTGCCCGCCCAGCCAGGTCACGCGATCCAGACCTCCGTTGAGGTCAATCTCGCCGTCCATTCGCCCAGCACCACCGCACTCTCCGGATCGCCTGAACTGGCGATGAGGCAGGCATTACCTGCGTCGCTGTCCCGCATCGTGACGTAGATGCCCATGGGGGCGATCAGCAGGTCCGCGTGAGCCTCCTGGCTGCTCGGGTAGAGGGCGATTACGACGTGGCCCGTGTGGCGGCTCACACGGTCATCCTGGCCCCGCTGGAGCGGTTGTGGTCACGGCACAGGAGACGGACGTTGGCTGCCTCGTTGGAGCCGCCGAGTACGACCGGGATCACGTGGTCGTACTCCAAGTTTGTGGACCCGGAGCACACCGTGCAGCGCCCAGAGTCCCTGGTAAAGACGAAGGCCCTCGTGGAGGCGTCGATGTACCGGCTGGGAGGGACGATGGTGGTCGTCACGAGGGCTAGGTGTAACGACCAGGCAGGTTGTTCACGCGACGCGGCTGATCGGGGGTCGGCCTCCGAGGGCTGAGTGACCGCGTTGAGTGTTGTAGCGGCGGACCCAGCTGTCGAGGGCGCGGGTGCGTTGCC
>JBAVRG010000434.1:0-3302 GCA_049694795.1 Mycobacteriales bacterium | reverse complement strand
CCCCCTTCAGGTGCAGGGGGCCGACGTCGTACGGGAGAGAAGGGGGCTACTTCTTCGGGGTGGGGGAGGCCGGCATCGTGCTCGCGCCGGCGCCCGGGGTGGGGGCGGCCGTGGTCATGGGACCGGTCGCCGTCGTGCCCTGACAGGCCGAGCCGGGCTCCTTGGTCTGCGGGCCGTTGGTGAACAGGTCCAGGAAGCGCTTGATGCGCGTGTCGGAGACCTTGTCGACGAACAGCTGCTCGCCCCAGGCCTGCAGGCTGATCGGGCTCTTGAGGCCGGGGTAGGGGCTCAGCATCCGGTAGGGGTCGCCGTCGACGAGCTTCTTGAGCACGTCCACGTCGGCCTTCGAGAGCTTGGCGGGGTCGTAGGTGACCCACACGGCTCCGTGCTCGAGCGAGTGGACGGCGTGCTCGTTCGCGATCGGCTCCGTGTAGACCTGGCACGACTCCGGGACGCCGTTGTGGTTGCCGCCGTCCGGGGGGGTGCTCGCCTGGTGCGGGTAGGCGATGACGCCTTCCTTGTGCTGGCGACCGAGGCCCGACGTGCTGTGCAGGTCGCTGATCTGGTGCTGTGCGTACTTCAGGCTGGACTTGTCGCCGATGCCCTGGTTGACCACGGCGTAGACGAGGATGCCGATGAGGGCGGCAGCGAGCGCCGCCACCCCGAGGGCGAAGCCGACGGGGAAGGGCTTCTTCACAGGAGCCGGCTTGCGCCCGCGAGCTCGAGCCACGGGGTCGTTGCGCTTGGCCATCAGGGAGTCCGTCCAGGGTCGGTCGTGGGATCAGCGCGCCCGATAGTAGGTGGAGAGCCCCTAGTAGCCTCGGGACGTGACTCCCGCAGAGCTCCAGGACGCCGTGCGCGCGGCGGTAGCCGCCTGTGTCCACAACGGCGAGCTCGCTGTGCCGGTTCCCCACTCCGTGTCGGTCGAGCGGCCCAAGGTCAAGGACCACGGCGACTACGCCACCAACGTCGCGCTGCAGCTGGCCAAGCCTGCCGGCAGGAGCCCGCGCGAGGTGGCCGAGCTGGTCGCCGCGCGGCTGCGCACCACGGTCGGCATCGAGAGCGTGGAGATCGCCGGGCCGGGCTTCCTCAACGTGCGCCTGTCGCACCAGGCGCTCGGCCGCGTGGTCAAGCAGGTCCTCGCGGCCGGTCGGGCCTACGGCAGCAACGACCAGGCCGCCGGTCAGGCGATCAACCTCGAGTTCGTGAGCGCCAACCCGACCGGCCCCATCCACATCGGTGGCGTCCGGTGGGCGGCTGTCGGCGACGCGCTGGCCCGGCTGCTCCAGGCCAGCGGCGCGAAGGTGACGCGCGAGTACTACTTCAACGACCACGGCGCCCAGATCGACCGGTTCGCCCGCTCCCTTCTCGCCGCGGCGAAGGGCGAGCCCGCGCCCGAGGACGGCTACGGCGGCGCCTACATCGCCGAGATCGCTCAGCGGGTCACCGAGCAGGTGCCGGACGTGCTCAGCCAGGCCGACCCGCAGGAGGTCTTCCGCGATCGGGGCGTCGCCCTGATGTTCGCGGAGATCAAGGCCTCGCTGCACGACTTCGGCGTGGACTTCGACGTCTACTTCCACGAGAACGCGCTGCACGAGAGCGGCGCCGTGGAGCACGCGATCGAGCGACTGCGGGCCCTCGGCCACATGTACGAGCAGGACGGTGCGCTGTGGCTGCGCACCACCGAGTTCGGTGACGACAAGGACCGCGTCGTCATCAAGAGCGACGGCAACCCGGCCTACATCTCCGGGGACCTCGCCTACTACCTCGACAAGCGCGAGCGGGGCTTCGACCGGGTCGTGATCATGCTCGGCGCCGACCACTCCGGCTACGTCGGCCGGATGATGGCGATGTGCGCCGCGTTCGGCGACACCCCGGGCGTCAACCTCGAGATCCTCATCGGCCAGCTCGTCAACCTGCTCTCGCACGGCCAGCCCCTGAAGATGAGCAAGCGGGCCGGCACGGTCATCACCCTCGAGGACCTCGTCGACGCCATCGGGGTGGACGCCGCCCGCTACGCCCTGGTCCGCTCCAGCGCCGACAGCCAGCTCGACATCGACCTCGACCTGTGGGCGCGCAAGACCAGCGACAACCCGGTCTTCTACGTCCAGTACGCCGCCACCCGCGCCGCGTCCGTGCTCCGCAACGCCGCGGACCTCGGCATCGCGGTCGACGACGACGCGGACGTCTCGCTGCTGACCCACCCGCGCGAGAACGACCTGCTGCTCGCCCTCGCCGAGTTCCCCGAGGTCGTGGCGACGGCGGCCGAGCTGCGCGAGCCGCACCGGGTGGCGCGCTACCTCGAGGAGAAGGTCGCCCGCAGCGCCCAGCGCTTCTGGGACGACTGCCAGGTCCTGCCGCGGGGCGACGAGCCGGTGGCCGACACGACCGCGCCGCGGCTGCTGCTCTGGAAGGCCACCCGGGTCGTCCTCGAGAACGGCCTGGGGCTGCTCGGCGTGACCGCGCCGGAGCGGATGTGACCGCCGCCGTGGCGCCGGGCGACCTGGTCGGATCCGTCTGGCCGCGTACGGCGGGCAGGTCCCCCGAGGGCGTGCTGGAGCTGGGTGGTCTGGACGTGCGGGACCTGGCCGCGGAGTTCGGCACGCCGCTGCTGGTGCTCGACGAGGACGACCTGCGGGCCCGCTGCCGGGCCTGGCGCGAGGCGTTCGACGGCTGGCCGAGCGGCGCTGACGTCGCCTACGCCGGCAAGGCGTTCCTCTGCAAGGCCGTGGTGAAGGTCGTGCAGGAGGAGGGCCTGGGCCTCGACGTCTGCACCGGCGGCGAGCTCGCCGTCGCCCTGGCTGCCGGCTTCCCGCCCGAGCGGCTGTGGTTCCACGGCAACAACAAGTCGGTCGCGGAGCTCGAGCGGGCGGTCGCTGCGCGTGTCGGCACGGTCGTCCTCGACTCCTTCGAGGAGATCGTGCGGCTGGCTGCGGTCGCGGGCCGCGCGGGCGTCCGGCAGCGTGTCTACGTCCGGGTCACGCCGGGCGTCGAGGCGCACACCCACGAGTACGTCCAGACCGGCCAGGAGGACCAGAAGTTCGGGTTCTCCCTTGCCTCCGGGGCAGCCGCCGAGGCCTGCCGGCGGGTGCTGTCGCTGGAGGCTCTGGACCTGGTCGGCATCCACTGCCACATCGGCAGCCACATCTTCGACACGCACGGCTTCTCGCTCGCCGCGCACCGGATGGTCGAGCTGCTCGCCGCCGTCCGCGACGAGCACGGCGTCGAGCTGCCCGAGCTCGACCTCGGCGGCGGCCACGGCATCGCCTACACCGCCGCCGACGACCCGATGAGCACCGCCG
>JBAVRG010000433.1:0-9475 GCA_049694795.1 Mycobacteriales bacterium | reverse complement strand
GGGAGCGGCTGCGCGCCGCGGTGGCGGTGCGACGGCGCTGCGTCCCGGCGCCCAGGCCGCCGGCCTGCACTGCGTCAGCGGGCTGATCGACCCCCCGCCCTGCGTCACGACCTGGACCGGTGGCTCCAACGGGGGTGCCACGTCGCCCGGCGTCACCGGCGACACGATCACCGTGCTGATGTACCACAGCAAGGAGAACCCGGCGTCGTCGGCGATCGCCAAGCAGGTCGGCGTCTACATGAGCCCCGCCGAGGACCAGGCCTACCTCGCGGCGGCCGGGAAGTTCGTCAACACGCACTACCAGCTCTACGGCCGCACGCTGAAGCTCGTCCACGTCGTCGGGCAGTGCGACATCGCGCCGCCGCAGGAGTCCTGCTTCCGCTCCGAGGCCGACAGCCTGGTGGCCCAGTACAAGCCGTTCGCGGTCTTCTGGGTCAACAACATGAACGAGACCGCCTTCCTCGACGAGCTGTCGCGCAAGGGCGTCGTCAACTGGGGCGGCTGGAACTTCACCGACGCGTTCAGCACGTCGCTGCGGCCGTTCCACTGGGACTTCCTGATGGGCGGCGACCGACAGGCGGACCTCGCCGCGGAGTTCTGGTGCAAGCGGCTGGCGAACCGGCCGGCGAGCTTCGCGGGCAGCGAGTTCACCGGCAAGACCCGCAAGGTCGCGATCATGACAGCCGACACCCCGATGACCGCGCCCAACGGGCGTCGCCTGCTGTCGCTGCTGAGCAAGTGCGACCACAACAGCCCGCAGCTGCAGCTCTACTCGTCGAACACGTCGACAGCGGCGAGCCAGGCCACCACGACGATGGCGCAGCTGCACCGCGACGGCGTCACGTCGGTGATGTGGTTCTCCGATCCCATCGCGCCGGTCTACGCGACGAAGCAGATGACCTCGCAGGGCTACTTCCCCGAGAACGTCCTCGTCGGCAGCGGGCTGCTGGACTTCGACGCGCTCGGGCAGGCCTACGACCAGCAGCAGTGGCAGCACGCGTTCGGGCTGTCCGACGTCGGGGCGGCGACCCCGACGGAGCAGTCGGACGCGGGTCGGGTGTTCGCCGCCGGCGGTGGCGACGCCAGCACGCTCAGCGACTACTCCAACGTCGTCTGGGCCTACCTGTCCATGGTCGCGACCGGCCTCCAGCAGGCGGGTCCGACGCTCACGCCCCTGACCTTCGAGAGCGGGCTGCTGTCGATGCCCGGCTTCGGGTCGTGGCAGCAGAAGCACGACCCCCGGCTGTGGTTCACGAAGTTCGGGTCCAACGACTACACCGCGATCTCCGACGTCCGCGAGGTCTTCTGGGACCCCAACGCCGTGTCGTCCGTCAACGGCCAGAGCGGCGCCTACGTCGCGCTCGAGAACGGCCGTCGCTACCAGGCAGGGGAGCTACCGGCATCGACCCTGGCGCTCCCCGGCAGAGGCTGAGGTGCTGACCGCGGTGGCCCTCTCCGCGTTCGTCGTCGCCGTCCGTCGGGGCCGTCTCGCCCCGGGCCCGATCGGGCGCCGGGCGGTGCAGCTCGCGGTCGGCGCGCTGCTGCTGTGGCTCGGCGTGCAGCTCGCCTTCGGCCGCGGGAGCGCGGCCCACGTGGCCGGCATCCCGGTCCCGGACGGCGTCCCCTTCGGCATCATCGTCAACGGGGCGCTGCTCGGGCTGCTCTACGCGCTGCTCGCGTTCGGGCTGATCCTCGTCTACCGGGCGCAGCGCATCGTGAACTTCGCGCAGGCCGGGCTCGGCGCCGTCCCCGCGGTCACCGCCTTGCTGCTCGTCACCAACCGGGGCCTGTCGTACCCCCTCGCCCTCGTCGTCCTCGTCGTCGGCTCGCTCGCCGGCGGTGCGGTGGTCGAGGTCGGCGTCATGCGGCGGTTCCGGACCACGCCGCGGCTGCTGGCGACCGTGGCGACGATCGGCGTGGCGCAGCTGCTGCTGCTGGTCGAGCTGTTCCTGCCGGGCTGGATCGGCGGCTCGGCGCTGACGCCGACGACGTTCCCCACGCCGTTCGCCGGGCTGCGGGTCGTGATCGGAGGGGTCGTCTTCAGCGGCGACTACCTGGCGATCCTCGTGGTCTCGCTGGTCATGATGGCCGGCCTCGGCGCGTTCCTGCGCTTCACCCGGATCGGCGTCGCCATCCGCGCGAGCGCCGAGAACTCCGACCGCGCAAGCGGTCTCGGCATCCCGGTCCGGCGGTTGTCGGTGGTGGTGTGGTCGGTGGCCGGGCTCTGCTCGGGTGTCGCCGTCTTCCTCCAGGCGCCGGTGATCGGCCTACCGCTCGGCGGGAGCGTCAGCCCGGTCGTGCTGCTGTACGGCCTCGCCGCGGCGGTCATCGCGCGGCTGGAGAGCCTGCCGACGGCGCTCGTCGCCGGCGTCGCGATCGGCGTCATCGAGCAGTCGTCCTTCGCCGGCACCAACAAGCCGGACCTGGCTGCCGCGCTCATGCTGCCGCTCGTCCTCGTCGCCCTGCTCGCCCAGCGGCGACAGCTGTCCCGCGCCTTCGACACCGGGGTCTCGTCGTTCCGCGCGCTGCAGGAGGTGCGCCCGATCCCGGCCGCGCTGCGCGGGCTCCCCGACGTGCGCCGCGTCCGCGCCGCAACCGCCACCGTCGGCATCGCTCTCGCGGTGGGCGCCCCGCTCGTCCTCGGCGAGTCCCGGACCGGGTTCGCCACGCTCGTGCTGGTCTACGGCATGGTCGGCCTGTCGGTCGTCGTGCTGTCGGGGTGGGCCGGCCAGATCTCGCTCGGCCAGTTCGGCTTCGCAGGGATCGGCGCGGCCGTCGCCGGGGGCATGGCGACCCGTCTGCAGGCCGACTTCTTCGTGACGCTCGCCGCAGCCGCCCTCGCCGGTGCGGTCGTCGCGCTGCTCATCGGGCTCCCTGCCCTGCGCGTACCCGGGCTGTTCCTCGCGGTCGTCACCCTGGCGTTCGGTGCCTTCGTCCAGTACGTCGCCCTCAACCGCGACCTGGCCGGTTGGCTGCTCCCGCCGGACGGCTCCCGGATCGGACGTCCGGTCCTGTACGGCGCCCTCGACACCTCGAGCCAGACCGCCTACTACTGGCTGGTCCTGGCGCTGCTCGCCGTCGTCTACCTGGCACTCCGCTCGCTGGGGCGCACCCGCTCCGGCCGGCTGTTCGTCGCGGTGCGCGACAACCCGCGGGCCGCGCAGTCCTACGGCGTCGACACGACGCGGGCCAAGCTCGCGGCGTTCGCGGTGTCCGGTGCGGTCGCCTCGCTCGGCGGCGCGCTGCTGGCCTTCCAGCAGCAGGCCGTGGACCAGGAGACCTACGGGCTGACGGTGAGCCTCGACGTGTTCATGCTCACCGTGGTCGGCGGGCTCACGACGCCTGTGGGTGCACTGCTCGGCGCGACGTACTTCGAAGGTGTCCGCCTGCTCGGCCCGGCGCTGGGCATCCCGCACCTGGAGGTGCTCGCCACCGGGGTCGGGTTGCTGGCCCTGCTCCTCGTGCTGCCCGGCGGCCTCGCCTCGGCGGTGCTCCGGGTCCGCGACGGCTGGCTGCGCCGCGTGGCCGTGCGCCATGAGGTCGCCGTACCCAGCCTGGTGCGGGACGCCGGTCCGTCGGAGGGCCCTGCGCCCGCACCGGTGCGGCTCCCGGCCGACCACGGCGACGCGCTGCTCGTCGTGGAGGGACTCGAGGTCGACTACGACGGTGTGCAGGTGCTGTTCGGCGTCGACCTCACCGTCGGTCGTGGCGAGATGGTCGCCCTGCTCGGTACGAACGGCGCCGGGAAGTCCACCGTGCTGCGCGCCATCTCGGGGCTCGCCGGGGTGTCGGGCGGCAAGGTGGTCTTCGACGGGCGGGACATCACCGGTACCGGCCCCGCTGACATCGCGCGCGCCGGTGTCGTCCAGGTACCCGGCGGTCGCGCGGTCTTCCCGACGCTGACCGTCGACGAGCACCTCGACCTCGCTGCGTGGACGGTCGACCCGTCCGCCGCCGCCGAGAAGCGGGCCGAGGTGCTGGAGCGCTTCCCGCGCCTCGCCGAGCGCGCCGGCCAGCTCGCCGGCAACCTCTCCGGCGGTGAGCAGCAGCAGCTCGCGCTCGGCATGGCGTTCGTCATGCGCCCCAGGCTGCTGATCATCGACGAGCTGTCGCTGGGCCTGGCGCCGACGGTCGTCGCCGACCTGGCCCAGATGCTGCGTGAGATCCACGCGGGCGGCACCTCCGTCGTGCTCGTCGAGCAGTCGGTCAACGTCGCGCTGACGCTCGCCGACCGCGCGTACTTCCTGGAGAAGGGCCAGGTGCGCTTCGAGGGCCCCACCCGCGACCTGCTGGACCGGCCCGACGTGCTGCGGGCGGTCTTCCTCCCGGACGGCGAGCAGTCGTCGGCGCCGGTCACCGCCGTGGCCGAGCGCACGCCGGCACCCGACGGGCCGCCGCAGCCTGCGCTCGAAGCCGTCGGGATCTCCAAGGCGTACGGCGGGATCCGCGCGGTCGATGGCGTCGACCTCAGCGTCGCGCCGGGCGAGGTGGTCGGCCTGATCGGCCCGAACGGCGCCGGCAAGACCACGGTGTTCGACCTGCTGTCCGGGTTCGTGACGCCGGATGACGGCCGGATCCGGCTCGGCGGGCACGACGTCACCGGCCTCGGTCCTGCGGGGCGGGCCGAGCGAGGGCTCGGGCGGTGCTTCCAGGACGCGCGCATCTTCCCCTCCCTCACGGTGGCGCAGAACCTCGCTGCCGCGCTGGAGCGTCACGTCCCGGTGCGCGACCACCTCGCCGGCGCTCTGGCGCTGCCCGCTGTGCGCGAGCAGGAGGACGACCTCGCCTGGAGCGTGGCCGACCTGATCGAGGTCATGGGGCTCGGTGGGTACCGGGACTCGTTCGTCAGCGAGCTGTCCACCGGCACCCGCCGGCTCGTCGAGCTCGCGATGGCCATCGGTCACGACGCCGACGTCCTGCTCCTCGACGAGCCCTCCAGCGGCGTCGCGCAGCGGGAGGTCGAGGCGCTCGTGCCGCTGCTGCAGCGCATCTGCGCCGAGACGCGCTGCGCGATGGTCATCGTCGAGCACGACATCCCGCTGGTCAGCGCGGTCTCGGACCGGCTGGTGGCCTTCGAGGCCGGCCGCGTCGTCATGTCCGGAGCGTCGGCCGACGTGCTCAGCGACCCGCGGGTCGTCGCCTCCTACCTCGGCGAGGACGCCGCCGCGGTGCACCGCTCCGGCACCCTGACGCCGCTCCGCTCCGGGGGAGCGGGACCCCGTCCGCCTGCCCGTGCACGCAACGCGGCCCGGCGCCCGGCCGCACACCAGGAGGTCCGTCGATGAAGCGCCTGCTGCTCGCGCTCGGCGTCAGCGCCACGATGGCTCTCCCTGCGGTCACGGCCGCTGCGGCGACGCCGCCCGCACGCACTGTCGGACCGGTCGTCGTCGGCTGGTGGAGCGCCGCCAACCGCAACCCGATCGTGCCGGCCGTCGCTCCCCCCGACGCCGGGCCGCGGGACCTCTACGTCGCCGGCGCGAACGCCGTACCGGCGCAGCTCCCCGTCCTGGGGGAACCGGGCCCGGCGGCGATCGCCGGGCTGCGGTTCCGGCTGCCGGCCGGCGCGTCGGCTTCCCAGCTTCGGCTGCAGCTGGCCGGGGTGCACCCGCCCGCGGTGACCATCACCGCCTGCCGGGCGCTGCGGCCGTTCGCCGCGACGTACGCGGGGGCCTGGCAGGACGCGCCGCCGTACGACTGCAGCGACGCAGGGACAGCACGACTGGGCAGCGACGGGGAGGTCGTGCTCGACGGCGTCGACCGGCTGCGACGAGGCGCCGACCTTGCCGTCGTGCTCGTCCCGGGCCCGCTCGACCGGGTCGTCGTCGCCGCGCCCGACGAGCGCACCCTGACGGTGACCGCGCCTGCAGCCGGCCGTCGTCCCACCGCGAACGAGCTTCAGCCGCTGTCAGCGCCGGTGCCCACGGTGACGCCGAGCGCTCTGCCCAGCCGGCCGTTCGACACCGCGGCGCTGTCGGGCGGCCGGTTCCCTGTCGTGCCGAGGCCCTCCGTCCCGTCCTCCCCGGCCAGCCCGTCCGTTGCTGCACCCGCTGCCCCGGCACCTGCTGCGGCGGTCCTCCCGGCCCGGCCGTGGCCGATGCTGGCGGCGACCCTGCTGCTCGCCCTGCTGGCGTTCGTGCCGATCGTGCGTCCGCGGCGCGGTGACGTGGCCGCCGGTGCAGCCGGCACGCGCGGCGTCGGCCGGCTGCGCAGCGAGCGCACTGGCACCGTCCCCGGCCTGACCTAGAACCGAGATGAGGTCACCTGTCGGGTCGGTCGTCGGCGGCTAGGGAGTCACGTCCTGCACGACCGTCAGGTCGACGAACTCGGGCGCCCCAGCGAACAGCTCCGCCATCGCGGCCCGCACGACCTTCAGCCCCTCCTGCCGTCGTGGGTCCTGCTCCCGCTCCCGCGCCTTGGCCTCGCTCTCGAACACGACCAGGACGTAGGCCTTGCTCGGGTCCTGCTGGTCCTGCATGGCCGTGGTCCGCACCAGGCCGGAGCCCGGTTGCTCGAGCGCACGCAGCTGCTCGAACAGGGCGGGCAGGTCCTGCACCCGCTCGGGCTTCACGGTCATCTTGATGAGCTGCGCCCACATGGCAGAACCCCTCCCGGTCACCGCGAGGGTGACATGCCTCCGCCGTTCGCGCGAGGTCGGGGACAGGTGGCCGCGAGGGACGGCGGTCAACCCCCGGGTGCGACCTCCGAGCAGGTCAGGGGGTCCCGCCGTGGCGCTGCACCAGCGCGCCGGCCAGCTCGGCGCCGGCGAACGCCCCGTCACGCACCCGCCCGGCCAGCGTGCGGGCAACGATCCGGTCGGTGACGGAGGGCAGGTGGCGGGCGAGGAAGAGCTCGACGGCTCCGCGCCGGGTGGTCGGCAGGTCGCGGCGCACCCGGCGACCGAGCGCTGCGCGCACGACGGCGTCGACGACGCCTTCCAGCGGCTCGTACCTGCTCATGCCCTCGAGGGAGAGGCCGGCGGCGGCGGTGGAGTCGTGGATCGGGCTGCGCACCGCGGACGGGTAGACGCAGGTGACTCCGACGTGCGTGCCGATCTCCAGTCGCAGTGCGTCGGCGTAGGCGACCATCGCGCGCTTCGACGCGCCGTACGCCGCTGCGAGGGGCAGCTGCATCACCGCCATCCGCGAGGCGAGCATGACGACCCGGCCGCGGGAGGCGACGAGGGCGTCGACGCACGCGGCCGTGACCCGCCAGGTGCCGAGCAGGTTGATGTCCAGCTGGCGGCGCACCTCCTCGCCCGGCGGCAGCTCGGCCGGGGCGGGGCCACCGATGCCGGCGTTGTTGACGAGGACGTCGAGCCCGCCGAGCCGCTCGAGCGCGGTGGCCACGGCGTCGGCGACGGCTGCGTCGTCGGTGAGGTCGCACGGCAGGACGGTGACCCGCTCGTCGGGGCTGGGGCTGACGTCCAGGCCGATGACCTGGGCGCCGAGCCCGGCGAAGCGGAGGCAGATCGCCTGGCCGAACGTGCCGGAGGCGCCGGTGACCAGGACGCGCAGCCCGTTCGCCGTACGGAGGTCGTGGTTGCTCATGCGGGGCTCTCCTGGCGGCGGGCTGGGGCGAAGGCGTGGCCGGTGCGCAGCCGCGCCTGCCCGGCCTTGATCTCGCGGGGGAGGTCGACGCAGTAGGCGTCGAAGTCGATGCGCATCATGGGACGCCGGTCCGCGCCCCACCGGTTCGTGGCGTCGCGCAGCGCGCGCTCCACCGACCGCCGCTGGTCGGCGGCAGGGGGCAGCGCGTAGCTGCCGCCGAGGTGGGCGGCGACCAGCTTGGCCTGGGCCTCCACCACCGGCAGCGCTGCGCCGGTGGACTGCATGAGCCCGACGAAGGCCAGGCTGGGGTCCTCGAGGTGGAAGACCCTCTTGAAGAGGGGCAGCTGCTCGGGGTCGTCGCCGAGCCACCGGGCGTCCAGGAACGGGATGGTCACGCGGTAGCCGGTGGCCCACACGATCACGTCGACCGCGTCACGGCTGCCGTCGGTGAAGACCACCTCGTCGCCGTCGAGGCGCGCGATGCCGGGGCGCGGGGCGACCTCTCCGTGGGTGAGCCGGTGCAGGATCGTGTCGCTGATCGTGGGGTGGTTCTGGAACAGACCGCCCTGGGGGGCCGGCAGCCCGTAGCGCTGGGGCGGGCCGACGGCGAGCCGGAGCATGGTCTCGGCGACGCGCTGACGGACCCGCCAGGGCAGCACGGACAGGGCGCCACCGGTCGCGTCCGAGGGCCGGCCGAACAGGTACTTCGGCACCACGTGGACGCCGTGCCGGGCCGAGAGCAGGGCCGGGCCGCGTGCGACGTACGAGGCGTCGACGGCGATGTCCATCGCGGAGTTGCCCATGCCGACGACGAGGACCCTCCGACCGGCGAAGACGTCCGCGGTCCGGTAGTCGTGCGCGTGCAGCTGCGTCCCGCTGAAGCTCCCGGGGTACGGCGGCTCGGGCCATCGCGGGTCCCAGTTGTGGCCGTTGGCGACCACGACGGCGTCGTACCCGTCGGTGTGGTCGTCGTCGGTCGTGACCTGCCACTCCTGGTCGGTGCGCTCGACGGTGCTGACGGTGCTGCGGAACCGCAGGTGGGGCAGCAGGCCGAACCGCTCGGCGTAGTCGGCGAGGTAGCCGGCCACGCGGTCCGCGGACGGGTAGTCCGGCCACGCGGCGGGCATCGGGAAGTCCGCGAACTCGGTGCGGCCCTTGCTGGTGTTCGTGTGGAGGGAGGCGTACGCGGGCGACAGGCCGCTGCTGTTGTCGCGGGCCCACAGGCCGCCGGGCCGGTCGCCCTTCTCGTACGTGACGACCTCGAGCCCCGCGTCGAGCAGGGCCTTGGTGGCGGCCAGGCCCGCTGCTCCGGCACCGATCACGGCGACACGGCTCGGTGGCACGAGGCTCCTCCTGCGAGGGTGTTGTGGGAAGGCCCAAAAGTAGGGCGCCCGTGCCGTCCTGGACAGGGAGCCGGCCACGCAATTCGGGCTGCTCCTTGTGGAGCACCACAACTTCGGGGAGAGTGGCGCGCGTGCGTGCCGACGACGAGTGGGCCCCGGTCGTCGACCTGATCGAGCGGGTCGTCGGCGAGGACGAGCTGCTGCCGTCGGTCGTGGCGGGGGCGCGCACGATGGTCCGCGAGATCGGGGTCCTCCCGCTGGCCGACATCGCCGGCCACACCCGCGCGCTGCTCGCCGCCGCGACCCGTGCCATCGCGGCGCGGCGGCGCCCGACGGAGGGGGAGCTGTCGTTCGTCGCGGAGCTCGGCATCGCCCGGGCGCGGCAGGGCGTCCCGATCGAGGCTGTCCTGGGTGCCATCCATGTGGCCGAGCGGGCCATCTGGTCACGCGCGCGGGAGGTCGCCGCGCAGGACGGGGTCTCCGCCGACCTGCTGCTCGATGCGCGCGAGCTGTACGACGACTGGTCCGAGGCGGTGCGCGCCCGGCTGATCACGGCGCACCGCGCCACCGAGGTCGACCTGGGGC
>JBAVRG010000432.1:0-1568 GCA_049694795.1 Mycobacteriales bacterium | reverse complement strand
GGCGACGCAGGCCGTTGCCTCGATCCGGCCGGCGACCGTCACGCACGTCCACGGCGCGGCGGTCGACGCCTCCGCCGACGACGTCGTCCCGGTGCGTCAGGTGCTCGCCAACCCGCCGTGGCCCGTCATGTGGGCTGCGCTCACCGCCGTGCTCGTCGGGCTGCTCGCCGTACTGGCCGTGAACCCGCCCGCCTTGACGCCTCCGGCGAAGGGGGCGCTGCTGGTGGCCGGCCAGGATGCGGCCACGGTGCCCGAGGTCGACCTGGCCAAGCCCTTCTCCCTGAGGGCCCAGCTCCCCGGCGCCCGGGGCGCCGACGAGGTCCTGCTCCGGCTGTCCGTCGCCGGCGTGCCGCTCGTGAGCCCGAGCCCCGGCAAGCCGGCGGCCAACGGCACGGTCCCGGTCAACGCCAGCGCCAGCCGCTTCCTCGCGGCCGGGACGGTCGACGCCAAGGCGACCTTCCGCCGCAACGGGCGCGAGCTCACCAGCATCTCCTTCCCCTTGCGCAGCAAGCGATCTGCCTTCACCACCCTGCCCGGCGCAGGCGCGATCGTGGCGCTGCTGTTCCTGCTGGCGTACGGCCAGTCCCAGCTCACGCCGATGCGGCGCCGCGGCCGTCGACGGTGGTCCTCGCTCGTAGGCTTGCTGATCGTGGGTGCGGGACTCGGTGCGGTCGCTGCCGTCTTCGCCTGGTTGACGGGCACGCACACGCTCACCACCTCGGCGCTGGTGCGATGTGCCGTGGTCGGCGCGGCAGCAGCGGTGGCCCTCGGGGTGACGACCTACAAGGCGGGGCGTCGGGCGCGTCTGCGCCGGATCGCCCGCAAGCAGGGCCTCAGCCTCAGCTGAGTGCGGCACGACGCGGGTGCGGCACTCCTCCCCGCCGCCGGCAAGGTCATCGTGTCCGTGAGTGAACGCCTCCCCGAGGCGCTCCGGACACGATGACCTTGATCCGACCGTGCCCCGGCGCGTGTGGAGATCATCGTGTCCGCGAGCGGACGCTCCCGAGCGCAGCGGTGGACACGATGACCTTGGCCGACGGCGTCCTGCGCTGGCAGCGTGGGAGCGTCCATAGCGCGCCAGGGTGACGGCTCCTGATCACGATGGGCGGGCGACATCAGGGCGGCCCGCCTCCGAGCAGCTGGGCGAGCCGCTCCTGACTCCCGCCCTCGACCTCGACCAGCTTCTGCCGACTGGTGGCTCCGCGGACGAGCGTCACCGCGCCCCGCGCGACGCCGAACGCCTCCGCCACCGCACGCAGCGCGGCGGCCGTCGCCTTGCCGTCGACCGCAGCCGCGCTGACCCGGACGACGAGGGCGCCGTCGTGGCTGCCGCCGACCTCGGTCCGGCTCGCGCCGGGGCGGACGTGGATCTGCACGCGCACCTGCCTGACGGTAGTGCCCAGGTACCCCCGGCATGCATGATGTGTGAGTAGCTCACAGATCAGGGAGGCACGGATGCAGATCGGCGGCACGTTCACGCTGGCGGGCTGGCAGGAGGACGCCCTCGAGGAGTCGCCCACCAAGCTGACCCAGGCCCGGATCGAGCAGAGCTGGGAGGGCGACGCCGA
>JBAVRG010000431.1:0-3065 GCA_049694795.1 Mycobacteriales bacterium | reverse complement strand
CTGCGGGCCTTCGGCTCCGCGGACGGGATCGTGGCGCGCGCCGCCGCGCGGCTGGTCCTGGTCGACCGCGGTCTCGACCCCAAGGCCGTCAGCGCCCCGGAGGTCGGCCATGCCGAGCTCGACGCTGCCGGGCTGCGGGCGTCGCACACGCACGCCTACGCCGAGGCCGCGCGGGCCTACGTCGGCGGGGGCCGGGACGGTGTGGGTCGCTGGGTCGTGCACTGCGCCCAGGCGGTCGCGCTGGGGGCCCGGGAGGGCGTGGCCGTGTGCGAGGCGATCCTGCGCGCCCCCGTCTGAGGGCGTTCTCGAGACGCGGAACGGGGCCCCATCCGGTGAGGGTGGGGCCCCGTCGCCATGCGCTACGGCCGAGTGACCAAAGCGTGCATCGATGTCATCGCCCTGGGTCCTGCACTTGTTGGATGGACATCCCTTCCGTGAACCGGTGGACCCGCTCGATGTGCCTCTCGCGGCTGATCGCACGTGGGTGCTCGGACTCGTAGTGCACGGACCGCCGTCGGGGGGATCGAGTCCGCCCGCTGGCGGCAATCCGTATTTCGAGAGTCCGCCTTGATACCTTGCCTGTCAAGGGTTTCCTGTGATCTGGCTCACCCGGGGCTCACTCCGTGCGGGAGCGCCGCCCGACCGCCCAGGCCAGTGCCATGAGGGCCACCACGACGGTCGCGCCGGCGTACGCCACCGGGGGTCCCGGCGGCGTCGGCACCCGGCGCGAGGCGCGCACCGGCTTGGCGAAGACGTGCACCGGCCAGCTGTTGTCGGCGGCGTGCTTGCGCAGCGCCTTGTCGGGGTTGACGGCCACCGGGTGGCCGACGGCGGCCAGCATCGGCGTGTCGGTGAACGAGTCGCTGTAGGCGAAGCAGTCGGCGAGGTCCCAGCCGCGGGCGGCGGCCAGCTCCTTGATCGCCACCTCCTTGCCCTCGCCGTAGGCGTAGAAAGCGATGTCGCCGGTGTAGCGCCCGTCCTCGACGACCATCTGGGTGGCGATGACGCGGTCGACGCCGAGCATCTCGCCGATCGGTCCGACGATCTCCTCGCCCGAGCTGCTGACGAGCACGACCTCGCGCCCGGCGGCCCGGTGCTCCTCGAACAGCTCGAGCGCCTCGGCGTAGACGAGCGGGTCGATGAGCTCGTGCAGCGTCTCGGCCACGATGTCGTGCACCTGCTGCACCGACCACCCGGCGCACAGCGCCTTGAGGTAGTCGCGCATCTTGTCCATCGAGTCCTCGTCAGCGCCCTGCAGCAGGTAGACGAACTGCGCGAACGAGCTCTTGAGGACCGCGCGCCGGTTGACCAGCCCGCCCTTGTAGAACGGCCTTCCGAAGGCGAGCGTGCTGCTCTTGGCGATCACGGTCTTGTCGAGGTCGAAGAAGGCGGCCGACATCTTTTTGACTCTAGGTGGTTTGAGCGGGCGCGGGGCGGACACAAAGCACCACGAGCATGGTCGACCCCCCCCAGACCATCGCTTGGAGGGATCCCGGCTCTGCCCCCCCGGAACCGGGTCCGCAAGACGACCCCCGCCACCCCCCCGGCGGGGGTCGTCGGCGTTTCCACACCCCTGGGCGTCCTCCACAGCCTCCTGCCGTGCCCTTCCGCTGGTGGCAGCCCTGCTCGACGGTGGTCTCCCGCCGTACGACAGGAGACCCCGTGGCTCGCCCGCTGCTCGTCACCGCTGATGCCGCCGCCCTCGACGCGCTGCTGCGCCTCGCGGCCACTGCCGGCGTCGAGGTCGACGTCGCCGACAGCGTCCCGGCGGCCCGCCGGTGCTGGGGCGCCGCACCCCTGGTGCTGGTCGGTGCCGACCTGGTCGACCGGGTGGTGGCCGGACGGCTCGGCCGGCGGACCCGGGTCGTGGTGCTCGGCACCGACCTCGACGACGGCGGCATCTGGCAGCGGGCCGTCGAGGTCGGTGCCGAGCACGTCGTCTTCCTCCCCGACGCGGAGACGTGGCTGGTGGAGGCGCTGGCCGATGCTGTGGAGGGACCGGGTGACGACGGGCAGGTGGTCGCCGTCCTCGGTGGTCGCGGGGGCGCCGGTGCGACCACCCTGTCCGCGGCGCTCGCCCTCGCCGCGGTACGGCGTCAGCTGGCCACGCTGCTCGTGGACGGCGATCCGCTGGGCGGCGGGATCGACCTGGTCTTCGGCGGGGAGCTCGAGAGGGGGCTGCGCTGGCCCGAGCTCGGCGCCACGCGCGGCCGGGTCCCCGCCGCGGCGCTGACCGAGGCGCTGCCTCGCCTCGCGGGGCTGTCCGTCCTGTCGTGGGACCGCGGCGAGCCCGCGCAGCTGCCGGTCGACGCGGTGCGGGCGGTGCTGGCCGCAGCACGCCGCAGCTGCGATCTCGTGGTCGTCGACCTGCCGCGTGCGCTGGACGAGGCGTCGGCAGAGGTGCTGGCCACCGCCAGCACAGGGCTGCTCGTCGTGCCTGCGGAGGTGCGGGCCACAGCGGCTGCCGCTCGGGTCGCCGGACGCGCCGGCCTGCTGTGCCGCGACTTGCGGCTGGTGGTCCGCGGGCCTGCCCCGGCGGGGCTTGCGGCGACGGCCGTCGCCGAGGCTCTCGGTCTGCCGCTGCTCGGGGAGCTCAGGGCCGAGCCCGGTCTGGAGCGGGCCCTCGAGCGCGGCGAGCCGCCGGGCCGCCGTAGCCGCTCACCGCTCGCGGAGCTGTGCGAGACCGTCCTCGACGACCTCGAGCCGGGGCAGCGACGGCGGGCGGCGTGACCGTCGACCCTGGCCTGCTGCAGCGGGTGCGTGGTCGTCTCGCCGCGGGTGGTGGCCCTCCGACCCCGGCGCGGGTCGCCGCGGCACTCCGCGACGAGGGCGGCGGGTTGCGGGGCGACCTCGAGGTGCTTGCGGTCCTGCGCGCGCTCCAGGACGAGATCGCCGGCCCCGGCCCGCTCGCGCCGCTGCTCGCCGACCCCGAGGTCACGGACGTGCTCGTCAACGGCCCCTCGCAGGTGTGGGTCGACCGCGGCGCCGGGCTCGAGCTGACCGGGGTGCGCTTCCCGGACGAGGCAGCGGTGCGCCGGCTCGCCGTGCGTCTGGTCGCGCCCACC
>JBAVRG010000430.1:0-2950 GCA_049694795.1 Mycobacteriales bacterium | reverse complement strand
GGCTGCACCAGGGCGCGGCCGGGTCCCTGGTCGCCGTGGCTGCCCTCCTGGGCGTGGCTGCTCCCGGGTCGGCGACGGCGCCCGGCCCGGCCTCCACCCCGGTCGGGGTGACGGCGGCCGGCGGGGTGCTCGTCGGGTCGGCGTCGGCGCCGCACCGGCTGGTCGCCTTCGAGGACCCGCAGTGCCCGGTGTGCGGCATCTTCGAGAAGACCAGCGGCGTGGTGGTGGCGCGCGCCGTCGCGCAGGGCAAGGTCAGCGTGGAGTACCGGATGCGCAGCTTCCTCGGACCGGAGTCGGTGCGGGCTGTCGCCGCGCTCGGCGCTGCCGCGCAGGCCGGCCGATTCGAGCAGCTGCGCGAGCAGCTCTTCGCCCACCAGCCGCAGGAGCACACCGGCGGCTACACCGTGACCGACCTGCTCGCCCTCGGCGCCTCCGCCGGGCTGACCGACCGCGCGTTCACGCACGCCGTGACGGCACAGACCTTCGCGGCCTGGGCACGCAGCGTCGACGACCGGGCCAGCCGCGACGGCAACGTCGGCACCCCCGAGCTGCGCCTCGACGACCGCGTCCTGGACCGCAGCGTGGTCTTCGACCCGACCGCCCTCGCGGCCGTCCTGGGCCTGGCCTCCTGACCGCGGGTCGTCGTCGGACGAGACCTCAGGCCTGCGTGAGCCCCACGAGCTCCGGGTGCTCGCTGAACCACGCGATGGTCCGGCTGAGGCCCTCCTCGAACCCGACCTCCGGCTGCCAGCCGAGCTCGCGGGTGGCGAGGCCGATGTCGGGCTGGCGGATGCTCGGGTCGTCCACCGGACGCTCGACGAACACGATCTCGCTCTCGCTGCCGGTCAACCGCCGGATCGTCTGCGCCAGCTCCAGCACCGACACCTCGTGCGGGTTGCCGATGTTCACCGGCCCCGGCAGGTCACTGCGCAGCAGCCGGACGATCCCCTCCACCAGGTCGTCGACGTAGATGATCGACCGGGTCTGCGACCCGTCACCGGCCACCGTGAGCGGCCTGCCCGTCAACGCCTGCGACGTGAACGCCGGGATGGCGCGGCCGTCGTTGGGGCGCATCCGCGGCCCGTGCGTGTTGAAGATCCGCACGATCGCCGTGTCGACGCCGTGGGTGCGCCGGTAGGCCATGGTCAACGCCTCGGCGTACCGCTTCGCCTCGTCGTAGACGCCGCGCGGGCCCACCGGGTTCACGTGGCCCCAGTAGGACTCCGGCTGCGGGTGCACCTGCGGGTCGCCGTAGGTCTCCGACGTCGACGCGAGCAGGAACCTGGCGCCCTTCTCCTTCGCGAGGCCGAGGGCGTGCAGCGTCCCCGTCGAGCCCACCTTCAGCGTCTCGATCGGCAGCTGCAGGTAGTCGATCGGTGAGGCCGGCGAGGCGAAGTGCATCACCTGGTCCACCGGTCCGACGACGTGCACGTAGTCGGTCACGTCGGCCTTCACCAGGCGGAAGCCGTCGCGCTCCATCAGGTGCTCGACGTTGCCCGGGTTGCCCGTGAGGAAGTTGTCGAGGGCCAGCACCTCGTGCCCGTCGTCGAGCAGCCGCTCGCAGAGGTGGGACCCGAGGAACCCCGCCCCGCCGGTGACGACCGTGCGTGCCATATCCGTCCCTTGTCCGCGGATCCCCTGCAGCGGAGATCGTAGAGGTGCGTGCGCCGCGGTGCGGGTGCCCGTCACCCGGAGTCAACGAGCAGGACCCTTCCGCGTGACGACGCCCCTGGGCGGCGCGCCTCAGGACAGCAGCGGCAGCAGCGCCGACAGGTCGGCGCGCTGCCCGCTGGCCCGCACCCTGCCGTCGGCCAGCGCGTCACCCCACGCCAGCCGGCCGCAGCACAGCCGCACCCAGGCGACCGGGTCTGCCTCGACGACGTTCGGCGGCGTCCCCCGGGTGTGCCGCGGTCCGGCCACGCACTGCACCGCCGTGTACGGCGGGACGCGCACCTCCACGCTCCTGCCGGGGTGCACCTCGGCGAACGCCCGGGTCAGCTCCTTCACGACGGCCTTGAGCGCCCGGCGGTCGGGCTGCACCCCGACGTCCAGCCCGTGCACGACGGTCTCGACCAGCCGGAACAGCGCCGCGTCGCGCAGGGTGTGGCGACCGGTCAGCTGCTCGACCACCTGGTCCTCCGGGTGCACGGCCAGGGCGGCGACGACCCCGTCGACCTGCGGTGCGAGGGCCAGCCGGTCGCTCCTGACCATCCGGTCGACCTCCTCGGCGAGCGCCGGGAGCGCGGCGGCCCACTCGGCGACGCCCCTGTCGGCGGACCCGTCGACGGGGCTGCCAGCCAGCCGGACCAGGCTGCGCGCGGTGAGCGCCAGGTGGGTCTCGAGGTCCGCGACCGTCCAGCCCTCGCAGTCGGTGGGGGCCGCGGGGTCCAGCTCGGCGAGAGCGGCCACCAGCACGGCGTACTGGGCCTGCAGGGCCGTCCGGATGTCGTCGTACGAAGGGCCCTTGGCGACCACCGGGCCACACTAACGTTTCAGGACATCAGCCGACCCTGCCGACAGTCTTGACGTGGACCCGAGCACCGACCCCGAGGACGCGCTGCGGCGCGCCCGCAAGGGCGACCCGCAAGGGTTCGCGGTGCTGTACCGGGAGCACCAGCCGCTGCTGCTGCGGTACCTGCGCACGCTCGTGGGCGCTGAGGCCGACGACGTGGCCTCCGAGACCTGGCTGCAGGCCACCCGCGACCTGCACAAGCTCCACGGGAAGGCCGAGGACTTCCGCGGCTGGCTGGTGACCATCGGGCGGCACCGGGCGCTGGACCACCTGCGGGCCGCGCGCCGGCGCCCGGGCGAGCCCTGGGACCCGGCCGACCTGCCCGAGGGGCGGACGGGCGACGAGACGGCCGACCTGACCGAGGAGTCGCTGGCCACCCGCCGGGCGCTGGCGCTCATCGCGCAGCTGCCGCAGGACCAGGCCGAGGCGGTGCTGCTG
>JBAVRG010000429.1:0-7329 GCA_049694795.1 Mycobacteriales bacterium | reverse complement strand
GGCCCGCAGCGCGACGACAAGACCGGCTTCGGCACCTACCCGCGCCGACCCACGGCACGGATCCTGCTGAGCCTGGTCGCCTCTGGGCGGTCCGTGGACGTCAGCCCGACCCTGCGCCTGCACGCGGAGCGGGACCTGGCCTACTGGGGGATCCGTCAGGTGGTGGTGGGCCCCGCGCCCCACGAGCCGGTGGTCCTGGACTTCCTCACCACGTTGCTCCGCAGACCCCCCGAGTACGTCGAGGGCGTCTGGCTCTGGCGGGACGTGACCCCGCGACAGGTGGCGCCCTGAGGGACCCGTGGGTGGGCGATACCGGACTCGAACCAGTATCCGGCAGCGGAATCGAAACTGGTCAGCCCTAGGGAATACCCCCTCTGACATCGAGCGGCTCGACGCCGCCCTCAAGCAGATGAAGACCCGCATCACCGAGGTGCTGTCCGAGCAACCCAGCCATGTCCAGGACGTCTTCGGCCTCGGCGCGGTCACCAGCGCGATGATCCTGGGTGAGGTCGGGGACGTCCGCCGGTTCCCGAGCAAGCATCACTTCGCCAGCTACACCGGCACCGCGCCCATCGACGCCAGCAGCGGCGACACCGGGCGGCACCGGCTCAACCGCGGCGGCAACCGCCGACTCAACCACGTACTGCACATCGCCGCGACCGCCCAGATCTCCAACCACGTCCCCGGCTACGACTACTACCTCCGGAAGCGAGCGGCCGGGAAGAGCCCGCTCGAGGCGGTGCGCTGCCTCAAGCGCCGGCTGTCCAACATCGTGTTCCGTGCCCTGCTCGAGGACCTCGAACAACGACAGCAAGAAGCGGGCCCGGAGGGACACTCTGAGCCGCTTGGGTTCAGCACGCGAGCTTCTGGCTCGGCATTCTCTGTGTTGCGGCGCACCTTCTTCGGATGGTCCTGGCGGATCACCGCGTCGACCGATAGCGGGCTTCGTCAGCCGGACGGGTAACCGGCCTTCTTCGCAGTGCCGGACGCGGCGGTACCGTGCTGCCGTGAGCGGCGAGCAGCTCGATCAGCCCGTGCCCGTCCGGACTCGCCGAGCCATTCGTCTCGTCGCCGTCCCGACCAGAACTCTCCCCCTTGCTGCTGGCTTCGCCGCACTCTGCGGCATCTTGCAGGTAGTGGGTGTGCCGGTCGGTGGGCTGGCGGTCCTCGCGGCCGCATACGGAATCGGCGTGTTGCTGTTCTCCTGGGCCGTGCTGGTCATCCACGACGTCAAGACGCTTCTTGGGCCGCCGCCACGCTTGTTCAGTCGTCAGCGCAGGTTCTGGCCTCTCCTTGGCAGAGCTGTCATGCGACCGAGGCAATGCCGAGCAGCTGCTTCGACAGGCCACGAGTAAGGCCACCCCGCCCCCTCTGGTGACGCAGGGACAGGGCGGTCGTTCTTCCCCTGGTCGGAGTTGTCGCTCTCGCCATCTGGATGGCGTCGGAGAAGACGCGGCGTTCTACACCGACGCCGCGCGAGGCTGGGCGTTCTCACCACGCATGACGACCGCCGGGCTACTGCTGAACGAACCACCTGACAGGTGGCACCACCCCGTGGCGCTGCATGGCTGCCAGCACTTCGTCGGGCGGGGCTTGCATGGCCGCCGTGAATGCAGCGAGGTCCGACACGTGAGCGGTGACGGCGATGGTCTTGCTGCCGTCGTCGGCCACGTGGTCGACGACGTTCGTGCCGCCCACCCCCTCGATCGCTTCGGCCCGTTCGGCTTTGTAGCTCAGCCACCGGTCGACGTCTTCGACGTCGTGGACTCCCACGATCTGCGGCATGTCGTCCCCCTTGCCGAGAAGCCTCGGTTGCGGTGGGGCGAGCGTAGGTCTGGGCTCGTCCGGGGGCAAGCCATCGCCGCTTGCGAAGACCGTCACCTGGCGGTCCGAGGTCTGTGTCGGGGCCAGCACGAGCGGGCCTGATGGATCGGGTGGCGGCACTCCGCGAGCATCACTGCCCCGACCCTCACCGGCCTTTCGACGCCGCCCACACAGCATCCCTTCCTGCTGTGCTCACGGCACCCCTTTGAAGGGAAGGTGCCGTTCTGTCATCTCGGCCGGGAGACCCGGACGAGCCGGATAGCAACGGTTCTCGATCATCCGGTCATCGTCACCGACGTTGCCAACTCGCTTGGTCTCATCCCATTCGCGCCTCGGTCAGTCCCGGGTCAGCGTCCTTCGGACGTCCTTGGCGAGCAGTACGAGATGCAGCGGGTCGCTCGGGCTGGGAGCGAACTCGGGGATCAGGTGCAGGTAGTAGTCCCTGGCAACCTCCGACTCGGCGTGCACGAGCAGGGCCCGGCAGCCGATCTCGTCGGCCACGACCAGGAAGCGCGCAATGACATCCTTCAGCAGCCCGGCGCCGAGCCCTCGCCGCTCATGGGCGAGGTCGACGCCGAGCCGAGCCAGCAGCGCCACGGGCTGGGGGTACCGACCGGCTCCCCGCCGAAGCCGCTCCGGGGCGTCCTCGACGGCGAGCTGCGCCATGCACCAGGCGTAGTAGGCGACCACCTGGTCCGACTCGACCTCGGTGACCACGAAGACCCGTGTGCTGCTCGAGGCCGCGGACTGCCGCGCGTGCCGCTGGAGCCAGGTCGTCTGCTCCTCCGACGCGCACCGAAAGTCGTCGAGCTGGTGACGTGCCTCCAGCAGGGCGGGGCTGCGGTAGCTCACTCCTGGAACGGCGACGGACGCTCGAACAGGGCACGCACCCCGGCGAGCTCCCTTGCGGGGCGGGCGTTGAGGGCGTCCCAGGCTTCCGCCTGATCCGCTGTGAGGACGAAACTCTCCCGGTCCGCCAGGACGCGCCTGGCCTCGTCCAGGGCTGTCCCGACGATGAACTCCGTCAGGTCACCGCCACGCGCGGCGACCGCCCGGTCGATGAGGGCGCGCTCGTCAGCGGTGGTCCGCACCTCGAGTCGCCGGCTCCGCCGTCGGTCGTCCGTGGTCGTCATCGCTATCAACTCCTGTCGTACGGACACTGTACGGCAAGCAACCGAGCCGCTCAAGCCAGCCGGACGGTGGGCACCTCTCCCGCCACCACCATGGCGTCGAGCTGCCGCGCCGACACCCGCAGCATCGTGGGACCGACGCGGTAGGCCGTCAGCCGCCCACTGGCGACGTACCGCCGGACGGTCTTGGTGCTGCATCGGAGCCGCTCCCCCGCCTCCTGGAGGATCAGGTATCCCGTCACTCGCTCCATGCCCGCCTCCCTCAACGTCGCCTCACACCTCTGTGGGCAGGAGGGCGCCCAACACCGGAAGCCACGGGCCGGTCAAAGGCAAGAACGAGAGGGCATGACTCCTCTGGCACTAGAGGTCGCGGGGTCACCCCAGGAGCCGTCGCAACGGCCGAGATCTGTGCCAGAAATGAGCCAGTAGAGCGTGGCCATCTGGCACGCATCTGGCAAATCTGACTTCGCAAGTGGGCCACATGGGCTCTGACCTGCAGTTCTGCTGGTGGGCGATACTGGACTCGAACCAGTGACCTCTCGCGTGTGAGGCGAGCGCTCTAACCAACTGAGCTAATCGCCCGGGGGCGCAGGCGCCCGGACAGCCCGGAACACTAGCGCACCATCCGGATCAGCTGAGGACCTCCCGGGCCTGGTCGAGCACTCCCCAGCGGAGGGCCAGCACGACCGCACCGACGGCGAGCACCAGGCCGGTGCCGGTGACCAGCGCGGTGCGCCACGGCTTGGCCCTGGCAGCGTCCCACGCGGCCTGCGCGTGCACCTGGACCCGCTCGAGCAGCGCCCGGGCGAACTCGAACTCGAGCGACCAGATGAACACGCCCAGCAGCATCGGCGGGATGGTCAGCGGGCCGGGGAGCACCACCAGCACCGCCCCGAGCGCGATGAACGCCGCACCTAGCAGGAACACGCTCACCCGCACCACGAGCTCGCCGGCAGGGAGCCGGCGGACCCGGTCGCGCAGGTGCCAGGGCGTCACCCCTCCAGCATGGACCATGAAGGCTTAGACGTCTCCGGCCACGAGCGGGCTCTGCGTGGTCAGGGCGGGAGCGGAACGGCCGTGCTCGCGGGTGACCATGAGCGTGCTCAGCTCGGACGGCGCGCCCGTCAGGTGCAGGCCGTTGACCACGGCCAGCGCCTTCGAGCGGACGTCGAAGGTGCCGACCGCGCGGACGTCGCCGAAGCGGCTCTTCTCCCACAGCACGTAGACGCTGTTGCTGCGATCGTTCTCCGGCAGCCCGGCCACCACGAGCGAGACCGTGCTGCCGTGCAGGACCGCGACGGCCTTGGTGTCGCCGTGCCCGGCGAGGTCGACGCGACGCGCGCCGCTGACGAGCAGGCTCGAGACCGCCTGGGACAGCCGGGCGTTCGCGACCTGGGCGTCGTGCTCGCGGCTCGACAGGCCGCGGTTGACGAAGACCAGGGCCACGACGAGAACGACGGCCGCCGCCGCGCCGAGCACCGCTGTCGTCCACCGCACGGTGCGGTCCCGTCGCCGGACCCGGGCCGCGTCCAGCGACGCCGGGGCCGGGAAGTCGCCCGCACGGCCGGACGCGGCCACACCGGACCGGATCCCCTCGAGCAGGGACGCCGGCGGCTCGGCGGGGGCGGTGGCGTACGCCAGGTGCGCCAGGGTCTCGGTGTGCTCGGCCAGGGCGCGCTCGCAGGCCGCGCAGCCCGGGAGGTGGGCGAGGAAGCGCTGCTCGTCCTCGGGCTCCAGCGCGGACAGGGCGTGCCCGACGGCGAGCTGCTCGTAGAGCTCGTGAGCGGCGTTCACTGGGCGGTCCTCGGGTCGAAGGGGAGATCGGTCGACACGTTCGGCGAGGCCTCGACGAAGGTGTCGTGGAGGCCGTCGAGGCCCTCCTTGAGGCGCTTCATGCCGGCGAGCATGCGGGTCTTCACGGTGCCCAGCGGGGTCTCGGTGAGGCCGGCGATCTCGCGCTGCGTGTAGCCGCCGAAGTAGGCCAGCGTGAGCGCCTCGCGCTGCGGCTCCGGGAGGGTCTTGAGCGCTGCCCGGACCCGCTCGCGGCGCAGCGTGGACCACACCTCGTCGTGCACCTGCGGCCCGTCGACCTCGCGCTCCTCGAGCAGCTCGGCCGTGGTGCGGCGCTTGCGCAGGTTCTCCTCCCGGCGGACCGCGTCGACGGCCTTGTGGTGCGTCATGGACAGCAGCCAGGTCGAGAAGCCACCGCGCGCCGCGTCGAAGCGGTGCGCGTCACGCCAGACGGTCAGGAAGACCTCCTGCACGACGTCCTGGGCGAACTGCTCGTCGGCCAGGATCCGGCGGGCGAGCCCGAAGCAGGCCCGCCCGTAGCGGCCGTAGAGCGCCTCCAGCGCCCCGCCGTCGCCCTCGGTCACGCGCGCCACGAGCGCACGGTCGTCCAGTCCGTCGTACGGGGTCGTGCGGGCGGCCGGCGCCGCAGCGGCGGGCCGGGCCGCTCCGGCACGGGCCTCGGGGGTGGTCACAGCGGTCCTCACACTCAGTCTTCGCAGCACGAGGCCACCCGGATGGGTCGCACCTGAGCGAGGTGCAGCGCGGCGTTCCCTCACGGTAGTCCCGAGTCGTCCTGGGCCGACCGGGTGAAACGGGGGCCCGAAGGGGGTTGACGACACGGGAACGGGGGGAACCTGGGACCCATCGGCACTGCATCACCGATGAGAAGCACCCACTTGGAGGCCCGGCATGACGCCCCGCCCGGTCACGGTCAGCACAGAGCTCCAGCTACGGCTGGTCGGTCCTGGAGCGTCGGCCCTGCCGGTCCGGGCGGGCCTGTCCTACGACGCCGCCGACCCGTACGCCGTCACGGTGGCCTTCCACACGGGCCCGGGCGGCCGTGGCGACGTCGTGCAGTGGACCTTCGCGCGCTCGCTGCTCACCGACGGCGTGACGGCGGCGGTCGGCCAGGGCGACGTCCAGGTGTGGCCCGCGACAGCCGGGGACGAGCCCGTGGTGTGCCTGTCGCTGTGCTCCCCCTCCGGCACGGCGCTGTTCGAGGTGCCGGTGCCCGAGCTCGTCGAGTTCCTCACCATGACGTACGCCGCGGTGCCGACCGGCTCGGAGAGCGACCACGTCGACGTCGAGGCCGAGCTCGCGCTGCTGCTGTGGGCAGAGCCCGAGACCTGAGCAGGCCCGCGGTCTGCTAATCTCCCCACTCGTCGCCAGGCACCTTCTGGCGCACGCGGACGTGGCTCAGTTGGTAGAGCACAACCTTGCCAAGGTTGGGGTCGCGGGTTCGAATCCCGTCGTCCGCTCGGCAGACAAGAGCGCCTCCCGGCCGGGTGGCCGAGTGGCTTAGGCAAGGGCCTGCAAAGCCCTGTACGCGGGTTCGATTCCCGCCCCGGCCTCTCTCGCAGCGGCACAACTGCACAGCACGGACGATTGGCGCAGTCTGGTAGCGCGCTTCCTTGACACGGAAGAGGTCACAGGTTCAAGTCCTGTATCGTCCACCAGCGCAGGCCCTCCTCGGAGGGCCTTTCGCATGTCCGGGGCCTGTGACGGCCGAGGTGTCCGGTCCCCCGACCGCCCCAGAGACCCCCGAGCCTGACAACTGCCAGGCAGTACGGCGAGAGCCCCCGCACCGAAGGGCCCGGGGGCTCTCGCCGTACTGGGTGGGGCTAGAGGGTGCGCAGGCGTCGCCGCAGGGTGAAGGCGACGAGCAGCAGCCCCGCTCCGGCGGTCACCGGTAGCAGCGGCAGGCCGGTGGCGGCAAGCACCGACCCCTGGGGAACGGTGGCGACCGGCACGGGCGCGGCCTGCGCCTGGGCGTAGACCGACCGGACCCGGGCCGGCTGGCCGGCGTAGCCCGCGGGCAGCACGATCCGGTAGGCGCCCCGGCCGTAGCTGGCCGCGATCAGCTCACGCGGGTTGCGCGGGCTGCGGTTGAGCCGGAAGACGGGCGCGGCCGGCAGGCCCTTGCCGAGGACCTGGTAACTGCCGCCGTTCACGCCGCCGATGTAGGTGCCCAGGTCGGTGGCGACCACCAGGCTCCCGTTGAAGGGGAACGCGTCGTCGGCTCCGATGTCCGGCAGGTTGCCCGAGATGTCCTTGAAGGTCGCGCCGGCGTCGGTGGACTTGAAGACGTGGCCCCTGCCGATCTTGCTCACGTCGTCGCCGAGCGAGCCCGGCGGGATCCAGCGCCGGCCGTAGCCGCCCAGCGTCACGTAGAGGGTCCGCGGGTTCGCCGGGTCCATGCGCACCGAGTTGATGTAGCGCTGCGGGAGGCCCTTGGCGGCCGCGATGTGCCAGCCGTTCGCGGTCCCGGCCTTGGGCCGCTGGTGGCCACCCACGTTGGTGGCGATGCCGCTGTGGAACGGCGTGCCGCCGGTGACGATGTCGCAGTAGCCGCAGTAGCCGACGT
>JBAVRG010000428.1:0-5204 GCA_049694795.1 Mycobacteriales bacterium | reverse complement strand
CGCACGGGCTGCACCGCCGGCTGGTGCGGCTCGTCGCCGACGTGTGGCGCAAGGGCGAGCGCGACCGGATCCTCGGGCTGGCCGGCGAGAACGCGTTCATGGGCGTACTGACCGTCTTCCCGACGCTGCTGGTGTTCGCAGCTGTCCTCGGCCAGCTGGAGCTGGTCATCGGCGCGTCCAACACCGAGAAGGTCAAGAACGCCGTCACCGACTTCCTCAACCGGGTGCTCAGCTCCTCGGCGGACGGTGTCGACGAGACGGTGCGCAAGCTGTTCGCGACCAGCGGCCAGGCCCTCACGGTCGCCCTGGTCATCGCGCTGGTCTCGGTGGCCCAGGCGTTCGCCAGCGTGCTCAACACCGTCACGCTCGTCTACGACGTCCACGACCACCGCGGCTGGTGGCACCGGCGCTTCCTCGGCCTGCTGCTCGGGATCGGCTCGGTCTTCACCGGTGCCATCATGCTCACGGCGCTCGTCCTCGGGCCGCTGCTCGGCCACGCCGACAAGGTCGTGGCCCGCGTGGGGATGTCCGAGGAGTACGCCTTCGTCTGGTCCTACGTGCGCTTCCCCGTCGCGTTCCTGGCGCTGGTGGCGTGGGCGATGATGCTGTTCCACGTCTGCCCGGACCGTCAGGACCGCTGGCGTCGCGCTCTGCCCGGCGGCCTGCTCACGGCGTTCCTGTGGCTGGCCGCCTCCCTCGGCTTCAGCAGCTACCTCAAGCTGGTCGTGCCGCGCTCCCCCGTCCTCGGGGCCTTGGGGGGCGGGCTCATCCTCATGACCTGGCTCTACCTGCTGTGCCTGTCGCTGCTGATCGGCGCCGAGCTCAACGCCACGCTGCTCGCTCGCCGCAGAGCGCGGCAGCTGTCCGACTGATCCCGCTCGCCGCAACGCAGCGGGGACAGCTGCGGCTACTCCTCGGTGACGCCGAGGCGCTCGAGCAGCAGCCGCCGCACCACCGACGCGTCGGCCTGGCCGCGGGTCGCCTTCATGACCTGCCCCACCAGCGCCCCCACGGCGGCGACCTTGCCGCCGCGGACCTTCTCGGCGACGTCAGGTGCGGCGGCGAGCGCGTCGTCGACGGCCTGGCCGAGGGCGCCCTCGTCGGAGACCACGGCGAGCCCGCGGGCGGCCACGACGTCGTCCGGCTCGCCGTCGCCGGCGAGCACGCCGTCGACCACCTGACGGGCGAGCCCGGCGGTGAGGGCCCCCTCGGCGACCAGCGCCACCACCCGGGCCACCTGGGCGGGGGTGATGACGAGCTCGGCGGCGTCGACGCCCTTCTCGTTGGCCTTCTGGGCCAGGTGGCCGAGCCACCAGTTGCGAGCCTCTGCCGCCGGGGCACCGGCCTCGACGGTGGCGAGCACCACGTCGAGCACACCGGCGTTGACCATGGCCTGCGCGTCGAGCTCGGGCAGGCCCAGCTGCTCCACGAGCCGCTTGCGGCGCACCGACGGCGGCTCGGGCAGCGCTGCCTTCAGCTCCGCCACCCACGCCGGGTCCGGAGCCACGGGCACCAGGTCGGGCTCCGGGAAGTAGCGGTAGTCGGTCGCTTCCTCCTTGGACCGGCCGGAGGTCGTCTGGCCGGTGTCCTCGTGGAAGTGCCGGGTCTCCTGGGTGATCTTCCCGCCCGCCCGGAGGATCTCGGCCTGCCGCTCGACCTCGGACCGCACGGCCCGCTCGACGGAGCGCAGCGAGTTGACGTTCTTGGTCTCGGTGCGGGTGCCCCACTCCTCACCCGGCCGCGACAGCGAGGTGTTGACGTCGCAGCGCAACGAGCCCTGCTCCATGCGGACGTCGCTGACCCCCAGGCCGCGCAGCAGGTCGCGCAGCTCGGCGACGTAGGCCTTCGCGACCGCCGCGGCCTTCGGGCCGGTGCCGACGACCGGCTTGGTGACGATCTCCACGAGCGGGATGCCGGCCCGGTTGTAGTCGACCAGCGAGTGGATCGCCCCGTGGATGCGGCCGGTCGCCCCGCCGACGTGCAGCGTCTTGCCGGTGTCCTCCTCGAGGTGCACCCGCTCGATCGGGACGCGCACCACCTCCCCGTCCACGTCGACGTCGAGGTAGCCGTCCGTGCACAGCGGCTCGTCGTACTGGGAGGTCTGGAAGTTCTTCGGCATGTCCGGGTAGAAGTAGTTCTTGCGTGCGAAGCGGCACCAGGAGGCGATGTCGCAGTGCAGCGCGAGGCCGATCCGGATCGTGGACTCGATGGCCGTCGCGTTGACGACCGGCAGGGCGCCGGGCAGGCCCAGGCAGACCGGGCAGGTCTGGGTGTTGGGCTCGGCGCCGAAGTCGGTGGCGCAGCCGCAGAACATCTTCGAGGCGGTGCCGAGCTCGACATGCGTCTCGAGGCCGATGATCGCCTCGAACTCCTCGAGGTCCTTGTCGTAGGCCATCAGGACTCCCAGTCCAGGGTCGGGACGGGGGCGGGCAGGGCGGCCTCGAGCGCGCCCCCGACCAGGTAGAGCAGGTCCTCGCGCAGCGTCGGGGCCATCACCTGCAGCCCCACCGGGAGGCCGTCGGACAGGCCCGCCGGGAAGGACGCGGCGGGACCGCCGTACAGGTTGGCGGGGATGCTCGCGACGTCCTGGCGGTACATCGCGAGCGGGTCCGACAGCTTGGCCCCCAAGGGGAACGCCACCGTCGGGCAGGTCGGTGCGACCAGCACGTCGACGCTCTCCCAGGCGGCCTGGAAGTCGCGCGTGATGAGGGTGCGGACCTTCTGGGCCTGGCCGTAGTAGGCGTCGTAGTAGCCGCTGGACAGCGCGTAGGTGCCGAGCATGATGCGGCGCTTCACCTCGGCGCCGAAGCCCTGCGCCCGGGTGAGCGCCATGACGTCCTCGAGGCTGTTGACGCCGTCGTCGCCGACGCGCAAGCCGAACCGCACCGCGTCGAAGCGCGCCAGGTTCGACGACGCCTCGCTCGGGGCGATGAGGTAGTAGGCGGGCAGCGCGTAGACGAAGTGCGGGCAGCTGACCTCGCTCACGGTGGCGCCGAGCTGCTGCAGCAGCGCGACCGCCTCGTCGAAGCGGGCCTGCACGCCGGGCTCGTAGCCCTCGCCCGACAGCTCCTTCACGACGCCGACCCGCAGACCGGTCAGGTCGCGGCTGCGGGCCGCCTCGACGACCGGTGGCACCGGCGCGTCGATGGAGGTGGAGTCGCGCGGGTCGTGCCCGGCGATGACCTCGTGCAGCAGCGCCGCGTCGAGGACGGTGCGCGCGCACGGACCGGCCTGGTCCAGCGAGCTGCTGAAGGCCACCAGGCCGTAGCGGCTCACCCCACCGTACGTGGGCTTGACGCCGACCGTGCCGGTGACGGCGGCAGGCTGCCGGATCGAGCCGCCCGTGTCGGTGCCGATCGCCAGCGGAGCCTGGTACGACGCCAGCGCCGCGCTCGAGCCGCCGCCCGAGCCGCCGGGGATGCGGTCGAGGTCCCAGGGGTTGCGGGTCGGGCCGTAGGCGCTGTGCTCGGTGCTCGACCCCATGGCGAACTCGTCCATGTTGGTCTTGCCGAGGATCACCACGCCGGCCGCCTTGAGGCGCGTGGTGACGGTGGCGTCGTACGGCGGTCGCCAGCCCTCGAGGATCTTGGACCCGCAGGTCGTCGGCACGCCCTCCATGGTGAGGACGTCCTTGAGCGCGAGCGGGACGCCGGCCAGCGGGCCGGTGAGCTCCCCAGCGTCGACCCGGGCCGCCTGGGCGAGGGCCCCCTCCGCGTCGACGTGCAGGAAGGCGTGCACCTTGTCGTCGACGGCCGCGATGCGGTCGAGGTGCGCCTGCGCGACCTCGACCGCGCTCACGGTGCGGTCGGCGATGGCCGCGGCGGTCTCGGCGGCGGTGAGCCGCGTCAGGTCGGTCACGGGGTCCCCGTGGGAGCGAGAGCTGTCACGTCGGGTGTGCTCATTCCTCTTCGTCCAGGATGCGGGGCACGCGGAAGCGGCCGTCCTCGGCGGCGGGCGCGCCGGCCAGCACCTTCTCGCGAGGCAGCGACGGGGTGACGACGTCGGGGCGGGTGACGTTCTCGAGCGGCACCGCATGGCTGGTGGGGGGGACGTCGGCGGCGTCGGTCACCTCGGCGATCTGCGCGACGGCCCCCAGGATCACTTCGAGCTGGCCGGCGAGCAGGTCGAGCTCGGCGTCGTCCAGCGCGAGGCGGGCGAGCCGCGCGAGGTGCGCGACCTCCTCGCGGGTGATCTCAGGCATGCAGCTCCTCCAGGGGTCCCCGGGGAGTCTAGGGGCGCGCTGCGGGCGATTTGACGGCGGCGAAACACGGCGGCAATCGACCGGCGGCAGCATGGGTGACATGTCCTACCTGCTGCGCGTCGTGCTCCCCGACCGTCCCGGCATGCTCGGCGCCGTCGCCACCGCCATCGGGCAGGCCGGCGGCGACATCGTGAGCCTCGACGTCGTCGAGCGCGGGCCCGAGGGTGCTGTCGACGACCTGCTCGTGCAGCTGGCGCCAGGTGGCCTGGCCGACGTCCTCATCACCGCGGCCCAGTCGGTCCCCGGCGTGGTCGTCGAGTCGCTGCGGCCCTACCTGGGGGCCGACGACCTGCACCGCGACCTGGAGCTGGTGGACGAGCTCGCCGCGGCCCCCGGGAACGCCCTGCAGCTGCTCGTGGACCACGCTCCCGGGGTGTTCCGGGCGGGGTGGGCGGTGCTGGTCGACCCCAGCGGCGTGGTGGTCGCCAGCCCCGGCGCACCTGAGCTCACCGACGTGGCGCTGCCCTGGCTGCCGCTCACCACCGCACGCCGGATGGACTGCGGGGAGCACTGGGTGCCGGAGCGGTGGGACGCCCTGGGCATGGAGCTGGTGGCGGCGCCGGTGGGGGCCCCGGACCGGGTGATCCTCGTCGGCCGGCCCGGCGGTCCGCGCTTCCGCGCCTCCGAGGTGCTGCGACTGGCCCACCTGGCCGGCATCGCGGCGACCGTGACGTCCGTCGCCGCCTAGCGTCGCACGGCGCTCCCCGTCGGCTGGGCGCTCCGTCGGCCGGGCTCCGTCCGCTGGGCGCACGGTCGGGTGAACGTGTCCGCCAGGACACGGTCCGCCGCACAGCTCCGGACACAATGACCTTGCCCCGCCCACCACCGAGGTCCACCGCCGGTGAACGTGTCCGCCAGGACACGGTCCGCCGCCCAGTTCCGGACACGGTCGGCGTGCGCGGCGACGCGCGGGGCGGACGGGTACGGCGACGCGCGGGGCGGA
>JBAVRG010000427.1:0-2560 GCA_049694795.1 Mycobacteriales bacterium | reverse complement strand
ATGGACAACCCGCTGCAGCGCTTCTGGCGCGACGCGCACATGGGCCTGGCGCACGCGATCCACGTGCCGGGGACGGTCAACCACGTGTCGGCCCTCGGGCAGATCGGCCACGAGCCGCCGCCCGGTCCGATGCGCGCCATGATCTAGTCCGGCGGAAGGGCGAGCAACGCCTCCGGGTCGGTGTGGCTCTTGCCGTCCAGCTCGCGGAGCTGGTCACCCCTGTCAGAAGGGTGGCTGGCCGAAGAGGCTGGGTGAGTCGGTCCAGCCGTGCTCGTTGAGGTAGCGGCCGTCGCGGAGCCGGACGGTCCGGTGGCCTTCGTGCAGATCGCGGTGCAGCACGTCGCAGACGGCCACGGTCTCCTCCAGGCTGGTGACCTGGTCCTCGGCGTAGCCCAGGACGTGATGCGGGCGGATCGGGGTGAGCGGGTCGGGAAGCCCTGAGCAGCAGCCGTCGCCGACGCACCGGTCGCCGCCCTCGACGGCGAGGGCCCGTCTCTCGTCCCCGGTGAGGGTGCGTTGGGAGTGCACGACCCGCAGCGCCTTGCCACCGAGGCTCAGGACGTACGCCGTGACCTTCGCGTCGCACCACCACCGTCGGACCATCGCTCGGGGGATCAGCCTCCCGCTGTCGGCGCGAGGCGGCGGCGCCCCCGGGGCGCCGGTCAGGGTCTGCGCGGTGAGGAGCACGTGGACCTGGACCGCGACCTTGCCCGACCTGCCGCCCAGGCCGTGCTCGAGGTAACGCCCCAGCAGCCGGGTGAAGGCGTCGTGCAGCCGCTCACGCCGGCCGCGCGGATGCTCACTGCCCGCCAGGTCGGCCCCGACCTGCCAGGCAGTCTTCTGCTCCTCACTCGCCTCGGCCCAGGCCGCCGTGTCGGCGTGCCTGCGCGGGTCCCGCGCGGCCTCGGCGCGCAGCGCGGTCCACAGCCGCTCACCGCACTCCAGGTCCAGGTCTCCGCACACGTGCCAGCCGGTCCCGTCCTCCAACCGGGTCAGGCTCAGCCCGCGCCGGTGATGGCCCTGCTCACCGCGCTCCTCCAGCACGCTCGGGAGCACCGCCATCACCAGCTCGTCCAAGGGTGTGGTCAGGTGCCGTGCGGGCAGTTCCTGCGCGAGCCAGGTGAACGCCGCCTCCAGCACCGCCAGCTGCGACCCCGCCGCCAGCACCTGCCGGGCCCGGTCCAGGATCCCCTCCAGCCGTGGGTCGTCCTCAGCCAGGCCCTGCAGGGTGCGGCAGATCAGGGTCACGACGTGCCCGACCACCGCCCTGACGACCTCCTCACCGGGCCGCCCGTCGATCAACCCGTCCGGCCGGTCCACGTGCGGCGCGACCTTCCGCAGCGCGAGCACCACCTTGCGCGCCCCCGCCAACGGCACCCGACCGGCCTCCAGCGCCACCCGGACCCCACCGAACTCCCGTAGCTGCGACGCCAACGCCGCGTCAGCGGCATCACCGTCCGGGCGGTGGGTGCGCAGCCACGACTTCGTGCTCCGGAACCCGACCAGCTCGTGCAACCCGCGCGCCCCGACATCCGCCACCGGGCGCAGGTTCAGCACCCGCAGCTGCTGCTCCACCGCGAGCAACGCCTCGCCGTCCGCCAGCGCCTGCGCCGCCGCCAGCCCCGACGGGTCGACTGCCACGAGCTGGTCCACCGACGACTGCACCGCAGCAACCGCAGCACTCACCGCCGGCAAGGTCTCCGTCGAGCCCAGCCCTGTCACCCCGGGAGTGGCCCACGCAGGCTCATCCGCCACCCGCACCTCGGCCTGGCAGCTGCACCCGCAGTCGCAGCCCGGCGGCTCCGGGACCGGACCCTCCTCCAGGACCCAGTCCGGGATGACATCAGGCAGCTCGCTCCCTCCGCAGTCCTGCTCCGGAGGCGGCCCGCAGAGCCCGTCGTACCGCATGACCACCTCCTCATTTCTCGTTTGTGTGTTCTAACCTTATCGCCGAAAGGGGTGGTGGCATCCCCCTCTCGGAGATCTGTGCAGAACTCCTCCGGCCCGCCGCCGTCGCGGAGCGAGGGCCTTGCTTTCCACACCCGACCTGACGCCGAGGTGGCGGCGTGCCGCCGCGTGCCCTCGGGCCGCGCCAGCGCACCATGGTCGCCATGACCACGCCGGCGCGTCACGCACTCGCTCGGGGTCCGGTGGCCGGGGTCGCCGGCGCCGTCGGCGTGCTGCTGCTGCTCACCTCAGGTCGGTACGGCTACCACCGCGACGAGCTGTACTTCCCCGGCGGTCCTGGCGGGCAACTACGGAGAGGCCGGGGCGGTCGACCGGTACGGACCGGCGCTGGGCGTGCCGGGTGCGTTCAGCGGCCACAACGGCTACGGGCTCTGGGGACCTCCACCGGAGAGCACCACGACCGTCGTCGCCGTGGGGATTCCGCGCGAGGTGCTGCAACGGGCCTTCGTCGAGGTGCGCCCAGCAGGACGGCTGCACAACATCGACGGCATCGACAACGACGAGCAGGGGAGGCCGCTGTTCGTGTGCACCGGCCCGCGCCGCCCCTGGGCGCAGCTGTGGCCGGAGCTCGTGCACTACGGCTGAGCCCGAC
>JBAVRG010000426.1:0-1853 GCA_049694795.1 Mycobacteriales bacterium | reverse complement strand
GCAACCCCCACAGGCCGAAGACGACGCTCGGCACGGCGGCGAGCAGGTCGACCAGGTAGCCGATCGGGGCGGCGAGCCGGCGCGGGGCGTAGTCGCTGATGTAGAGCGCGATGCCGATCGCGACCGGCCCGGCGACCAGCAGCGCGATGACGCTGGACAGCAGGGTGCCGAAGGCGAGGGCCGCGATGCCGAACACGGCGGGGACGTTGTCGGGCAGCCAGACCTTCGTCGTGAAGAAGTTGCTGGTGTTGGCCTGGAGCGCCGGGGAGGCCTTGCGCACCAGGAAGACGGCGATGGCCACGATGAGGACGAGCACGAAGACGCCGGCGCCGGTGGTGAGGCCGAGGAACGTGCGATCGCCGGCGCGGCTGGTCGGTCGCGAGATCGACGAGCCGCCCGGGCTCGGCGGGGTGGTGGCCATTGCGGTCCTGTCCTGGAGACGAAGAACGGCGGTGCGGGGGGCAGGCTGCCACCCGCACCGCCGGAGAGGCTAGGCCAGCGTGCTGACCTGCGTCTTCGCCTGGGTGCTGATCGCGTCCGGCAGCGGCGCGTAGCCGAGGCCGTCGAGCACCGCGGTGCCGTCGGTGAGCACGTAGGTCAGGTACGCCTTCAGCAGCGCCGCGTTCTTGTTGCCCTTGTCACAGGTCAGGACGTAGGTGGGCGAAGCCAGCGGGTAGGCGTCCGGCGTGGTGGTCGCGTAGTCCGGCTTGATCCGGATGTCGCCCTTGCTGGTGTCGACCGTCGCGGTCTTGAGCGCGGCCGAGACGCTGGCGCCGGTCGGCGTGACGGCGGCGCCGCTCTGGTTCTTGACGTCCGCGAACGGCAGGTTGCGCTGCTTGGCGAACGACAGCTCGGTGTAGGTGATGCCGCCCTTGCTCTGCGACACCGCGGTGGTGGTGCCGTCGGAGCCCTTGGCGGACTGGCCGCCCGGCCAGGTCAGCGTCTCGTCGGCGCCCAGCTTCCAGTCGGCCTTGTCGGTGGCGTCGAGCCAGCTCGAGAAGATCTTGGTGGTGCCGGACTTCTCACTGCGGTGCACCGGCACGACCGGGATGCTCGGCAGGTTCGCCGACGGGTTGTCGGCCTTGATGGCCGCGTCGTTCCAGGTCTTGATGGTGCCCTGGAAGATGCCGGCGGCGGTCTTCGGCGTGATGACCAGCTTGTCGACGCCCGGGAGGTTGTAGGTGAGCACCACGGCGCCCGCCACGATCGGGGTCACGATCCCCTTGTTGCCTGCGCCGCAGCGCTTGTCGGCGGCGGCCTGCTCCGGGTCCTTGGGGAGGGAGTCGGTGCCGCCGAAGTCGGCGGTGCCGTTGCCGAAGGCGCTCTTGCCCGCGCCCGAGCCGGTGCCCTGGTAGGCGATCTGGGCGCCGGAGCACTTGGCCTGGAAGTCCTTGCTCCACTGCAGCTGCGCGTTCTGCTGGAACGTCGAGCCCTGAGCGCTCAGCGAGCCGGTTGCGCAGCCCGCAGCCGCGCTCGAGCCGGCCTTGGGTGAGGTGGTGTTGTCGCCACTGCTGCAGGCGGTGAGCGCGAGGGCGCTCACCACCACGAGACCGGCGAGCTGGCCGGTGCGCGAGACCTTCACGAGGGAGTCCTCCGAGTTGTCCTGTGATCTTGTCCCTGCCTGTCTACCGGCGAAGGGTGAAGCGGGACCCCGTCCCAGGTGTACAGCAGGTGAACGCCGTCCCAATGCCGTTCATCTGCCGGACAGGATCAGCGCTCGAGCTTGTAACCCAGGCCACGCACGGTGAGCAGGTGCTTCGGGGACGCAGGGTCGGGCTCGATCTTGGCCCGCAGCCGCTTCACGTGGACGTCGAGGGTCTTGGTGTCGCCGACGTAGTCGCTGCCCCAGACCC
>JBAVRG010000425.1:0-5761 GCA_049694795.1 Mycobacteriales bacterium | reverse complement strand
GATCGCCATCCGCTTGTAGCCGGCCTGGATGATCGTCTCCATGCAGTAGGAGAACCGGGTGACGGTGTTGAGCCGCATCAGGCTCTCGCGCGAGTAGGCGCGGAACCCGCTGGCAGCATCGGGCAGCTCGGTGCCGGCGGCCCGGTTGACGACGGCGCTGCCGAGCTGCTGGAGCCGCTTCTTCGTCGGCGAGAAGTGCTCGATCGTCCGGACCTGGCGGTCGGCGATGACGATGTCGGCCTCGCCGCGCAGGATCGGCTGGACCAGGTCCGCGATCCGCTGCTGGGGGTACTGGTTGTCGCCGTCGGTGTTGACGACGATGTCGGCCCCGAGCTCAAGCGCGCGCTGCACGCCGTCGTGGAAGGAGCGACCGAGCCCGCGGTTGCGGGCGTGCCGCACGAAGTGGGTGACGCCGTGCTCCTTGGCCACCTCGACGGTGCGGTCGGTCGACCCGTCATCGATGATGAGCACGATGATCTCGTCGATCCCCGGGATCTGCTTGGGGATCGTCTCGAGGACCGCCGGGAGCGTCTCCTCCTCGTTGAGGCAGGGGACCTGGACGACAAGACGCACGGAACGGACCTCGCTCGCTCGGGGGTCCCCATGCTATCGGGGCCGCGTCAGGGAGCTGTCAGGCCGGCCGTGTCTGCTCACGACGTCGAAGACCCCCTTCGACCCCGCCTGCCTCCCGCTGCGGCGGGAGGCAGGGTCTTGACTAGCCTGATCCGGTGCCGACACCGAGAGTGGACGTGCCGCCGGTCGTCCGGGCGGTCACCGCCCTGTGGGCCGCGCTGCTGCTCGGAGCGAGCCTGCTGTGGCCGGTCGGATACGGCTTGGACGAGTTCCAACACATCGACATGGCCTATGCGTACTCACACGCCCCGTTCCACTTCTACGCCCCTGGTGGCAGGGCTCCCAGCGTGGCTGCCAATGCCCTGGGGGCTCAGCGGCACGCGCCGCCGCAGGATCTCGCCTTCGGGGACCGGCTGATCGCGGCCCGCAGCCAGCGTCCGAGCCTGGAGCAGCTCGGGGGCAACGCCCCGGCCAAGAACACCTTGCTGCCCAACCAGATGACGCAGCACCCGCCGCTCTACTACGAGTTGGCCGGTGCGGTCCTGTGGCTGCCGGGGGTGTCGGGCATGGCCTGGGACGTCCAGACCTGGCTGATGCGGCTGGTGAGCGTGCTGTTCATGCTGCCCGTACCCGCCTTGTGCTTCGCCGCGGCACGACGACTGCTGCGGGAAGGTGCTCTCGGCGGCTCGGTGGGCGAGGTCCTCGAGAAGCCCGAGCGGTTGGCAGTGCTCGCGGCCGTCGTGCCGCTGACCATCCCCAATCTGATCCGGGACGGCTCGGCGGTCACCAACGACTCGCTGCTCATCCTGACGACGTCAGTGGTGCTGTACCTCCTGTGCCGGATCGTCACTGGGGACCTCAGCCGCAAAGTGGCCATCTGGCTAGCGGTGAGCCTGGCCGCTGCGCTCTTGACGAAGGGCTTCTCGCTCGTCCTGCCTCCCTTCGTGCTGGCCGCCTACGTGATCGGTTGCCGACGGGCCGGCAAGCCACTGACTACGCTGGTGCCGCCGCTGGGGGTCGCGGCGGTCGGCGGCGCCATCGGAGGGTTGTGGTGGCTTCACAACGTCGTGGCCTACGGTGCGGTCCAGACCAACGGGTTCGGGCCGAACCACCCCTTCCCCTACGGCACGTCGCCTGGCGGCACGGCGCACTTCACGACCTTCCTCAAGACCTTCCTCTACGACTTCGTCTCCCGCATCTGGGGCGAGACCGGCTACCCGGACAACCCGAGCCCCGGCAACCTGCTGATCTTCGGGTGGTTCACCCTGCTCCTCCTCGGAGCCGCCGGGGCGCTGCTGTTCCGACGTGAGACACGCAGCCGCTCTGTGATGTCGCTGCTCGTCCTGCTGCCGCTCGCGAACGTCGCGGTCGTGGCGCAGGGGTCCTGGTCGACGTACCGGGTCTATCCCGACACGCCGCACGGCTCGCAAGGTCGGTACCTGTTCCAGACGGTGGTCGCCCTGGCCGTCGTGGCGACCGTGGGCTGGCTCAACCTGGTCCGGCCGCAGGTCGCCTGCTGGCTGGCACCGGCGACGTTCGCCGGTGCCCTGCTCACCAACGGGTTGGTCTGGGAGCGGATAGTCAGCGGCTGGTACGAGAAGCACGAGGGAGGCTCGTTCACGGGCGGCCTGCACTCGGTCCTCGCCTGGTCGCCGCTGCCGAGTCCGCTGACCCTGCTGGTGTTCTGCCTGCCCGTGCTGCTCGCGGTCGTGGCCGGTCGCGCGGTCATCGTCAACGCGCGGCAGCTGGACTCACCCACGCCACGCCCCTCCGAGCACGGAGCGCTGCAGATCGCGTGAGCTGAACACGGTCGCTCGACCACGCGACTCGGCCGCCTGGCTCAGGTCCGCCGGATCGGGTCACACCGCGCCCCCGACGAGGCCCTTGCGCCGACGAGAGCTGTGGCATGCTCAAGGGCTGTCCGACTCCTGTCTTATGATGGACACCCGCCCGGAGAGATCCTTTCAGTGTTAGAGCCTTCAGCGTCGGCCTTGAAGTACGACGTCGAGATCGACCCCGCTGCGGAGTCCTCGCATACTCGTGTGCTTCGGCTCGTCGGCGCCGGCATGCGCGTCCTCGAGCTGGGGTGCGCCACGGGCAGCCTGGCGAAGCTGCTGACCGAGCGGGGCTGCACCGTCGTCGGGATCGAGCGCGACCCTGAGGCTGCCCGCCTGGCCGAGCAGCACTGCGAGCGTGTCGTGGTCGCGGATCTTGACGCGGACGACCTGTCCGGCCTGCGCCAGCTGGGCGGCTTCGACGTGGTCGTGGCTGCCGACGTGCTGGAGCACCTGACGCAACCCGACCGTGCCCTCTCCGTGGCGTCCGAGCTGCTCCTCCCGCACGGGTACCTCGTGACCTCCATCCCGAACGTCGCGCACGGCAGCGTGCGACTGGCCCTGCTGGCAGGGCGGTTCCCCTACAGCGAGCTCGGCCTCCTGGACGAGACGCACGTGAGGCTCTACACACGCTCGTCCATGACGGCGATGCTGGCTGCCTCGGGCTTCAGGGTGTCCTACGTGGAGGACCAGCAGCTCGACCCCGAGCAGGGCGAGGTGCTGCGCGACGTGGACCTGGAGAGCCTCCCCGTCGAGGCGCGCAGCGCCGTGAGGGACGACCCGGACAGCGCCGTTTACCAGTTCATCGCCGTGTCGTCGCCACGAGACGACAGCGACGGCCTGCACAGCGCGCTGCGCAGGCTCACCGACCGCGTCCGCTCGCTGGAGAGCGACCTCACCAAGAACGAGCAGGCGTTCAAGGACGAGCAGGCGCGTCACCTCGCAGAGATGCAGGCCTTCGCGGCCGCCGCCCAGGCGAAGGAGAACGACCTCACGGCAGCCCTGCAGCACGCCGAACACGCTCTTCTCGATGCGCGCGAGGAGACCCTGGCCGTGCAGCGGCAGAGCCAGCAGAAAGACGTGCGCCTGGTCGCAGACACCCAGCGCATCGCCGCCCTCGAGGCGCACTGCGAGGCACTGGCGGCGCACGTCACCGACTACCAGCGCATCGACAACCAGCGACTCGCGTTCGAACGCCAGCTGAGGGAGATCTACGGGTCCAAGCTGTGGCGGCTCGGCACGGCCTACCGCCGCTTCGTCGGAAACGCACTGACGAGCAGATGAGCCTGATCTCGGTCCTGACTCCGGTCTACAACCCGGAGCCGGCGGTTCTCGACGCGGCCATCAAGTCGGTGCTGTCCCAGACGTACGACGGCTGGGAGCTGTGCCTGGTGGACGACTGCTCCACCGACCCCGCCGTCCGCCACGTGCTCGACACGTGGTCCTCCCGGGATCGCAGGATCCGCGTCCAGCGGCGGACGACGAACGGTGGGATCTCCAACGCCTCGAACGACGCCCTTCTGATGGCCCGGGGCGACATCATCGCCCTGCTGGACCACGACGACACCCTCGCGCCGGATGCGCTCGGCGCAGTCAACCACGCTTTCGTCACGCATCGCGACGCGGACGTGGTCTACACCGACGAGGACAAGATCGACCTCGACGGATCCCACCGCGAGCCTTTCAGGAAGCCCCCGTGGTCGCCGGACTACCTGGCCGGCTGCATGTACATCGGCCACCTGGCCGCCTACCGCACCTCCCTGGTGCGGAGCGTCGGCGGCTTCACCGTCGGCTGCGAGGGCAGTCAGGACTGGGACCTGGCCCTGCGCGCCACCGAACACGCACGTCGCGTTCACCACATCCCCGAGATCCTCTACCACTGGCGCATGTCAGCGGCGAGCGTCGCGCTGGACGTCGGCGCAAAGCCTTGGGCTGTCGCCGCGGCGCGGCGTGCGGTGGAGGCGCATGCCGCCCGCCGCCACGGCGACGCCGTCGTCGAGGACAGCGGGCACCCGGGCTGGTTCCTGGTGCGGCGGTCCCTCGAGGAACTGCCGCGGGTCACGGCCGTCATCCCCACCGCAGGGTCGATGGCCGGCGAGGACGTCGAGCCCTACCGCTTGGTCGACCGCTGTCTCGAGCAGCTGCTCGACCACACGGACTACCCCGCACTCGACATCGTCGTCGTCATCAGCGCCAATGCCCCCGACGACCTGCAGGACGAGCTGCCGGAGACCTACGGCCACCGGGTCCGCACCGTGCGGCTGGAGGGAGCGTTCAACTACTCCCGCAGCATCAACGCGGGCGTGCTCCGAAGCACCTCCCCCTACGTCCTCCTTCTCAACGACGACACCGAGCCGCTCTCTCCCGACTGGCTCGTCCGGCTCGTGGAGGCGGCCAGCGAGCCAGAAGTCGGCGTCGTGGGGGCCAAGCTGCTCTACCCGGGTGGCCTGATCCAGCACGCCGGCGTGGTGCACACGTCGAACGGGCTGCCCTTCCACCCCCATGCCGCGGAGGACGACGACTTCGGCTACTTCGGCGAGAAGCTGCTCACGATGAACTACTCCGCCGTCACGGGGGCGTGCCAGCTCATGCGTCGGACGGTCTTCGACGAGGTCGGCGGCTACGACACCGAGCTGCCTCTCAACTACAACGACATCGACTTCTGCCTGCGGGTAGGGGCCCGGGGTTATCGCGTCGTGCAGCTGAACGCCGCGCGCCTCGTGCACCACGAGTCGGTCACCAGGCCGCGCGGCGTCCACAGCTCCGAGCAAGAGCTCTTCCAGAGCAGGTGGGGACACCAGACCCGCCACGACGGCTACCTCCGTCGTGCCCTTCGTCCCCTGTGACGCAGGCCCCGGTGAGTCCGCGCTCAAGGGGAAGCGCCCACGCGTCCCCACGTGGGCGCCAGGCTACTGTTGCTCTCGTCGCGCCTTCCCCTCTCACGAGGCGCCCGGAGAGCCTGACAACCCTCGGAAGGCTGACGAGTTGACTGCTGGAGTGCCTGTGGCCGGACCGCCGCTCCAGGACGCCCGCCATCGCGCCGATGCCCAGCGCCGCGTCCGCTGGGAGCTGCTGGCAGAGCTGGTGCGCAAGGACCTCAAGGTCAAGTACCAGGGCAGTGCGCTGGGCTTCGCCTGGAGCCTGGCCAACCCGCTGCTGCTCATGGCGATCTACTACTTCGTGTTCGCCGTGGTGCTCCGCAACGGCATCCCGGGCTTCGCCGTCTTCATCGTGGCCGGGCTGCTCCCGTGGACGGCCTTCTCCGGGGCCGTCACCGCGGGTGCGAGCTCGGTGGTGGGCAACTCGGGCCTGGTCAAGAAGGTCCGCTTCCCCCTGCAGGTGCTGCCGCTGTC